>JAZUDF010000094.1:0-13810 GCA_045639485.1 Faecousia sp.
GACCGCTTGGCCTCCGACTTATGCCCTGTGGCAGTCGAAGAGATCCATGCTGACGCCGGCATGGATATCGGCGGAACGATGGTTGGAATGCACCTCAAACGCGTCGCAGTCCCGCTGCGGCTTTCCGTCCGAAAGATCGGCTCGGCAATTTTACTTTGTGCCCGCACACGTCCGAAGTACATCGGCGGTGAACGTGCACATTATCAGGAACTTTAAAAGAAAAAGGAAGGCTGAATGCCTTCCTTTTTATGTTATTAAAGCATATTGTATTCCAGTCTGGAATTGATGTATTCACCTACGGCAGACGGTTCAAGCTGCAGGGGATAGGCAAATTCGTCACAGATGAGTTTTTTTGCTTCACGAAGGAAATTCTCATCGGAAACGTGAAGATTTTTGCCCTCGGACAGCCTTAACTTTTTATGTTCCTGCAATGTTTTGATAAGTCGAAGCCTTGCAAAACAGTCGCTGCTACGCATGATCTGATCGTAATGCTTTTTCCGTTCCTGGGCATCGTCGATCCAGATGGACTCGGATGTGGGAACGTCAGCAATCATCTGATCGACGTCTTCACGGGTGGGCATTAGACACATCTGCTGCAGGAGCATCTCGTTGGTAGCCGGGACGTAGATCACGGCTGTTTTCTGATAGAGCGGACGGAGAATGTAATATTGTCCCTTCGTTCTGCCAAATCGCATCATTGAAAGGCCTTCGATCGTGCAGGCACCATTGCAGCCATATAAAATTTTATCGCCTACCTGAAACATGAAAGACTCCTTTCAAAATGCGTATAAATCGCCAACTACCGTATGTAATTATGATTATAACAGATTTTTTCTGAAAATGTAATAGATTTTTTGAGAAAATTTTGAAAATATATTCAAAATTTTCTCTTGAAATGAATTAATTATCAATTTTGATCTTGGAAAGGGGATTGGCCTCGGCTGCGATTTTGAGTTCGGTACTTTCAATATGGGTATAAATCTGCGTGGTGTTGAGGTTTTCGTGCCCAAGAACTTCCTGCACGGTCTTTACATCGACACCGTTTTGAAGCATCAACGTCGCAGCCGTATGACGCAGTTTGTGTGCTGATAATTTGGTAGAGTCAAGACCTGCGGCAAGCACGTGTTTTTTTACTAATCTGTGGACGGCGGAAATACTGATCCGGTTGTGATCTCTGGAGCCGAATAAGGCACGGTTATCCGATAAAACGACCTGACTGCGTTCAGTCAGATAATCATCAATCGCAGCCTTGCAGGAGCTGCCGAAATAGACGATACGTTCTTTGTTGCCTTTGCCGATCACTCGAAGACGGTCTGCATAAACGTCGGTCAGATTGAGTCCGACAAGCTCCGAGCGACGGATGCCGCAGTTAAGAAAAATCATCAGAATGGCAAAATCACGTTTTTTGTTCGGACCGTCAACAGAACTCAGTAACGCACTTGACTGTTCTAACGTCAGATATTTTGGAAGAGATTTTCGTATTTTTGGATATTCAAGATCCTGAACGGGATTGGCCGTCAACTGTTTGGTACGTGTCGTCAGGTATTTATAAAAGGATTTGATCGCTGAAAGCTTCCTTGCACGGGAAGACGCAGAGATCCCGAGATCAGAATGTACAGAGTCCGGATTGACCGGACGGTCGTTTGCAAGATACGACAAAAAATCATAAACGTCTGTAACAGAGATCTTTTCAATGAACGGAAGATCAACGTCTTTAATAGAAATCGTTTCCAGATCCGTGTGATACGGCATTTCGTTTTTGACCAGTTTCATAAAACGAAAGAACATCCGTAAATCTAAATAGTATTCACTGACAGTGCGTTTGGATTGACCTTTGATCGTTTCGTGATAAGAAAGAAAATCACGCAGGATGACCGGACAGTCGTCATAACGTTCCATGATAACACCTCAAACTGAAATAGACTCGAAAAGGGGCTGAAAAAGACGTCGAAAGGCATCAAAAACCCCTTGCTGACTATATTATATCATAAACCTGCTTCGAACGCAACAAAATTTTTATTTTGTTGCGTTCGGTTTATACACAGGTGGCGGAGACGTCCAAAGAGCAATTTTTTATAAACGCCTCCGCCCTGCCTGCCGGATGCTTTCCGGCATTCTGATTTTTGGAATACCGAATGATACTATTATTTTAAGTTGTCCATTCACCGTGGATGATCGCACGCAGATACCACTGACCGTCATAACGTACGAACACAAGCTTTAAAGTTGACCAGTCGGTGCCGTCGTCATAACCAAGACTTGAGTTGACTGCGTATTCAACGTACAGACAACCTTCGAAAATTTCTTCCACGTTTTCGATCGCATTACCGCTGACGGTAATCTTATTCGGTGTCACGGTGTCTGCATTCAGGTAATCCGTGTTCCAAACAAATCTTTCCCAATAATCCACAAAGATCATGGAAAGCTCATCACCGCTGCCGTCCCAATAGCCCCATACGACCGGTTCTTCCTTTTCTGCTGCTGATAGGAGTTCGTCTTTTGCAACGGTACGGTTTTCCTCCCCTGCCATACTGTACGGCACGAAAGTCAGTCCGTCGGGGTGGATATATTCTGCCAGTGCGGAATACTCCCTATTTGCAATCAGTGTGATAACATCGGAAGAAATCGCAAGTAATTCTCTGTCAGTCAGTCGCACACGTTCCCAGTCTGCGGAATAATCGCAAAATCTCGTGATGACCGATGCCATCTGAGCTCTGGTCAGTGTACCCTTCGGCATGAGCATATTGTTTGTGCTGCCGCTGAAAATACCTTTGTTGACCGCCCAACTCATCGCGTCATTTGCATAGGAAGACGTTTTGTTGCCGTCCGAGAAGCTGCTCAGTGACGATCTGCCTGCGGTGTTATATCCGTAATAATCTGCGTAACGCAGTAAAATGGCCGCCGTCTGCTCTCTTGTGATATCGGTATTCGGATGGAACAGACCGTCATCGTAACCTGCGACGATCGCGTTCTCTTCTGCCCAGATCACGGCGTCGGTGTACCATTCATCCGGCGGAACGTCGGCGAATTTTGAGGCATCGGACGGAACTTCATCACCGCTCAGCCTAAATAAAACCGTTACGATCTGGGCACGCGTGACGGACTGCGACGGCGAGAAATGATATTGTGACGTTCCTACCATCAAGCCCTGGGAAACGGCGGTATCTACAGCTTCCGTGTACCATTCGCCGGGGAAAATATCGTCAAACACGTTCCCCTGCTCTGAATAATAAAGCGTGACGGTCTTACTGCGTGCGACGCCTTCTTCACCGGAATAGGCAAACGCCTTGATAAAGGTGTCCGGCTCAATCGTAAACGGCTCTGTGTACTGTGCAGATTCAAAGGTCGGATCGGTGTTATCAAGTGTGTAATAGGCAGTCCCGTCCGCTTCAATCGTTACAGTTCCGTCTGCTTCGACCGTGATAACCGGAGCGTCCGTGGCAGGCATTGCGGGTACTGTCACCTGCGAGCGGTCACTGCGGCTGCCGTTCATATCATACCCTGCCACGGCTGTGACTGTCGTCTGATCGAGCAGATAGAACGGTTCGGTATATTTCCTGCTTGCTGCATTCGGAACGGAACCGTCGAGCGTATAATAGATATCGGTGCCCGGATCGGACGTCATCGTGACTTTCATGCCTTCCGGTGTGGGTTCTATCGTGATTTTCGGCTTGGAAATACCGGGCAGATTGGTGCCGTTTGCCCGTAGCCAGGAATAAATATGACCGGGCAGCAGCTCGACGCCTCTGCGGCGGAATAATTCGGAGACTGTGACAAATTCATAGCCCTGTGCCTGCAGTGCTTCTACGATCCGCAAAGCGGCATCAACGCTCCAGGAGTGAGAGTCGTGTAAAAGAAGAATGTCCCCGTCCCCTGCTGTTTTCATGGTGTTGTTATAGACGGAGTTTGCCGTCGCACCGGACCACCAGTCGCCGGAATCGTCCGACCAGTAAAAAGCCGGAACACCGAGAACGTTCAGCACTCTGCTGTTGTAATCACCGTAAGGCGGACGCACCATAAGCGTCAGCTCACAGCCGACTGCCTTGTTGACGGCATCATTCGTTTTCTTCATCTCAGTGCGAATCTCACTGTCGCTGAGATCCGTCAGAAACGGATGCGTATAGGAGTGGCTCGCGATCTGATGTCCGTCTTCGTAGCACTGCCTGATCGTTGACGGATAGATGCTGGCATACTGACCGACGACAAAGAAGGTGCAATGTGCACCGAGCTTTCGAAGACCGTCCAGCAGCCGTTTGGTATCTCTGCCGGGACCGTCGTCAAACGTCAGAGCGATCAGCTTGTCGTTATTCGCTTTCGGCGTGGGCTGCAGCGGCGTTTCTGCCGCAGTTTCCTGCGTCACGGTTTCGGATTTTCCTGCATTGCCGATCATCGGAAACAACGAAAGAATGCAGATGACCGAAAGCAGCAGTGCAAATACCCGGCGGAACTTTTTCATGGGTATCTCCCCTCTCAAATGATCTATATTTATCATATCACCGTAAATTTCCGTTGTCAAAATTGTTTTTGTATTATTTACAATAAAATAGGAATGTTGTAAAATAAACTGCAAAGGGGGCATTCAAAATGGATGAAACAACGAACTGCGTCAAAAGGATCGGCGTTCTGACGTCCGGCGGTGACGCACCCGGCATGAACGCGGCTGTGCGTGCTGTCTACCGTGCTGCTGTCAATCGCGGGATCGACTGTCTCGGCATCCGCAGAGGCTGGAACGGCCTGATCAGCGGAGATATTATTAAGCTCGATCAGGGTGCGTGCAGTCATATCATTGACCGTGGCGGTACGGTGTTATTCTCTGCCAGAAGTGAAGAGTTCAAAACAGAGGAAGGCCAGCAGAAAGCGGTCAACACCTGCAAACTGTACGGTCTGGACGGTGTCGTGGTCATTGGCGGCGATGGCAGTTTCCGCGGTGCGATGGCACTTGCAAAGCACGGTATTTCCGTAGTCGGTATTCCGGGAACGATCGACAACGACATCAGTTGCACGGCGTATACGATCGGCTTTGATACAGCAGCCAATACTGCGATCGATGCGATCGACAAGCTGCGTGACACCATGCAATCGCATGAACGTTGCTCTGTGGTGGAAGTCATGGGACGAAATGCAGGACATCTGGCAGTGTACGTCGGACTTGCGACCGGTGCGACGGCTGTACTTGTACCGGAAGAACCGATTGATTATGAGAAAAATGTAATTGAAAAAATCCGTGCAGCAAGGCTGAACGGATTTACACACTATATGATCGTTGTGGCGGAAGGTGCTGCAAGTGCGTTTGATGTTGCGGAAAAGATCAAAGAGGCAACGGCTCTGGAGCCGCGTGTGACCGTTTTAGGACACATTCAGCGTGGCGGATCCCCTTCTGCCCGTGATCGCGTGACCGCGACCAGAATGGGCTACTACGCCGTAGAAGCATTGGCCGACGGAAAGACAAACCGCATTGTCTGCATCCGTGACGGCAATATCACTGACATTGACATCGCGGAAGGCCTTGCGATGCAGAAAACACTGAACCGCCTGGACGTGGATACGCTCCATGCGATGACCGGCATTGACGCTTAATTCATGATAAAAAAACAGACCTGAACGTTCCGGTTCAAGTCTGTTTTTTATGTAGAAGCCTTCGGATGGTATTTGTTGTAGACGGATTTAAGGTTCTGCTTGACAAGTTGTGCATAGACCTGCGTGGAGGAAATATCGCTGTGACCGAGCATTTCCTGAATGGAGCGTAGATCGGCACCGTTTTCCAGCAGATGTGCAGCAAAGCTGTGACGCAGCGTATGCGGCGTGATGTCCTTGCTGATGTTGGCTGTCTGCTGATAGTGCTTGATGATCTTCCAGAAACCCTGACGGGACATCTGCTCACCGTTGAGGTTGACAAACAGGAACTTCTCGAGCGGATCTGCGATCATGTTGGGACGGACGTTATTTATGTAGTCCGAAAGAGCCTTGACCGCGGCGGGATACAGCGGAATGATTCTGGACTTATCACCCGTGCCGCAGCGGATAAAGCCGGCAGAAACGTTGACGTCATCAAGCTTCAGACCGATCAGTTCGCTCACGCGGATACCGGTTGCATAAAGCAGCTCGAGCATGGCCTTGTCGCGATAGCCTTTCATGTCCTTACATTGCGGCTGTGCGAGCAGAAGCTCCACTTCCTTGCCGGTCAGGATCTGCGGGAGTTTCTTTTCAGCTTTAACTACGTGGATGTTACGGACAGGATTGCTGTCAATGTGACCTTCGTTCATCAGGTAACCGTAGAAACTCTTGATGGAAGCAAGACTTCTCGAAACCGTGGCTGCGGACTTTCCGTGACCGGTCATCCAGGTCATGTAGCCGGAGACCTGATCGCCGGAAATGTCGTTCAGCGGAACATCAAGCTCTTCCTCTGCGTAGGCGGCAAACTGCCGAATGTCACGCATATAGGAAGTGACCGTGTTTTCGGACGAGTGTTTGATATTCAAAAGAAAATTTTGATAAGCAGAAATGAAATCAATCATATGCGGCTTGTACTCTTCTCTTTCGTCAAAATGTTAAGTGTGCATTGAAAATTGCCGGGAGTGCAAAATGCTCAACAACAGCACAAACCAATGCAGCGGCAAGGTTGGACAAACATAAACCGGAAACAAATGATTTACGTTTCGATGAATGCTGTTCGATGAGCAGAAGATAAGCGGAAGTCAGCTGCAGCGGCAGCATCAGAAGTCCGTGAAGGAGCAACACAGAAAAAGCGATCAGAAATCCCTGTGACTGAAAGAAATAAGCAAAAAGGAAAATAAAATAAGAAATGCAAAAGCCTTTCAGAAAAAACAAAGACAGAAAGAATACTTTTTTGTGAGCGGCAAGACTGCTGAAAAGGAGCAGAAGTGAAAAAACACTGTCAACAGCAATAAGAGAAAGGAACTCCCTTCCTGAAAGGCTGACGGTAAGATTCTGCAACGGAGGCAGTCTGACGCAGGATGCAAGACAATGAAATCTTGCAAGCAGCACGCCGAGAAAACTGCCGATCAGGAGTGCCAGAAAGAACTTCATTCCGATATTTTTTTCGGTCAAATTGTTCTTCGAGAATAATTTTGTGTAAACCATTTTACTCCCCTGCGTGAAAATAAACAACATCTTGTGTTCAAAAACAAACAGGGCACAAATTGTTGAAAAAATGGCGATTTTTACCGAAAAATGCAATCTTCATGCCCTGATAATATAATCTAAAATGCCGGATAATGCAAGAGGTTTTCTCGGATTTTTTCATTTTTGTTAATTATGAACATATATTATGTAAACAACATTATGTTAACTGCATAACTAAATCCAAGATTTGGTGTCAGCATAGTTCGTGCCGCTACTACATCTTGCATTTTAAGTTGCTTTTGAACTTGTATCAAAATAACCAAACTTGCAATCAGTCAATACCGTTTTTTACGTCCGGAACACAACAGCCCGGCAGCAACGGATACCGCATAGATGATGAGGGCGGTCTCCCCTATTCTACGAAACTGTCCTTTCTGTAATACGCCGTTGAGGATTGCCACTGCCAGAAAGAAGACCGTTGCTGTGATCAGGCAGAATAACAGCCGTTTCTGCTTTGCTTTGATCGCCGTAACTACCGCACCTGTCAATGCTGACAATCCTAAAATGACATAAGCCGTTACTTTCATTGCTTTCATCGGCAGCGTTCCTGCTTCCATCAGCTTTGCAGTCGGTAATGACAATATCGTAGCCAATACTAAACATCCTACACCGCTAAGGACTGAAATCAGCCAAATATTTTGCACTTGCTTTCTTTTCCTCACACACATCTCCCCTTTCTGCTTCATTGTATGGATCCTGCGTTTTGTATATGACTGCTTCTTATTATGACTGCGACAGTCTATGTCATGACAGATGCCCTGCACGGAGAACCCGTCACGATACATTGCAAAGTGATCGAAAAAGACGGTCAGTATTATGTGTCATCCGTTGAAGGACTTGAATAAAATGCAGCACCCCGAATCAAATCGATTCGGGGTGCTGATCGTTTATCAATCTTAAAGATCGTTGTCTTTGTTCTTTCTTGCAGCTTTCTTCGCGTCCTTTTCTCTCTGCTTTTCAGCAGCACGCTCTTTCATGGCCGCCTTCTGTTCTGCTGCTTTCTTCTTCTGCTCTTCTTCTGCGGTGTTGTTGGTGTTGACAGCCCACTTTTCAAGTTCCATGCGAACCTGATCTTCACTGGTCTCAATGACGATGCGGTTGTCCTTGACGCTGCAGATGGTGCCGACGATACCACCGATCGTGGTGATGTTGTCACCCTTCTTCAGGGCGTTGCGAAGAGCTTCTGCTTCCTTCTTCTTTTTGTTTTCGGGGCGGATGATCATAAAGTAGAAAACTGCGATCAAAGCCACGAGCATGATGATCATTGTATAGTCCATTTGTTACCTCCAAATGAGTTTTATTTATTATATTATTTTTGAAGAAATATTGCAAGCATTAAATTCTTCTGGAGAGTTTTTCGGAGTATTCTGCACGAAATGCCGCAAAATTACCGTTGTCCAGTGCTTCGCGGATACGCTCCATGAGCTTATTGTAGAAATAGAGATTGTGCATCACGGACAGCCGCATGGCGAGCATTTCTTCTGCTTTGAACAGATGATGCAGATATGCCTTGGAATAGCGTCTGCAGACCGGGCAATCACAGTGCGGATCGATCGGACTCTCGTCACGCTCATATTTGGCGTTTTTGAGATTGATCGCACCTTCCCAGGTGAAAAGCTTGGCATGTCTGGCATTTCTCGCGGGCATCACGCAGTCAAAGAAATCAACGCCTCTTGCAACGCCTTCGATGATGTTCGACGGTGTGCCGACACCCATAAGATATCTTGTCTTGTCCTTCGGCATATAGGGCTCGACTGCTTCGATGATCTCGTACATCGTTTCGGTCGGCTCACCGACGGCAAGTCCGCCGATGGCGTAGCCGGGCAGGTCAAGATCGGCGATCTTTTTCATGTGCTCGATGCGAAGATCAGCATAGGTGCCGCCCTGATTGATACCCCAGAGCATTTGCTGCGGATTGACGGTATCGGGAAGGCTGTTGAGCCTTGCATTTTCCGCCTTGCAGCGTACAAGCCAACGGTAAGTACGCTCACAGGAATTTTTCACATATTCGTAAGGAGACGGATTTGCGACGCATTCATCAAATGCCATACAGATATCAGAGCCGAGATTGGACTGGATCTGCATGCTCTCTTCCGGGCCCATGAAGATCTTGTGACCGTCTAAGTGTGAAGCAAAATAGACGCCTTCTTCTTTGATCTTGCGAAGACTTGCAAGGGAAAACACCTGAAAGCCGCCGGAGTCGGTCAGAATGGGCCCGTCCCACGTCATGAACTTGTGAAGGCCACCGAAATCATGGATCAGACGGTCACCGGGACGCAGGTGCAGATGATAGGTGTTGGATAATTCGACCTGACAGCCGATGTTTTTCAGGTCAGCGGCGGAAAGTGCACCTTTGATCGCACCTTGCGTGCCGACGTTCATAAACACGGGTGTCTGTACCGTGCCGTGAGCACAGGTGAATTCACCTCTGCGGGCGGCACCTTCGGTTTTGAATAATTTAAACATAGGAAAACCTCAATAAATAAACATCGCATCGCCAAAAGAGAAGAAGCGATAACGCTCCGAAACGGCGATCTTGTAAGCATTCATTACATGATCGTATCCTGCAAATGCGGAGACTAACATAATAAGCGTACTTTCGGGCAGATGGAAGTTCGTGATAAGAGCATCCATCGCACGGAACCGATAGCCCGGATAGATAAAGATTTCTGTCCAGCTGCTGCGTTCCGTAAAATGACCGTTTTCATCGGCAAGGGATTCGAGCGTGCGACACGACGTCGTGCCGACACAGACGATCCTGCCGCCCTGTGCACGCGTCTGATTGAGAAGATCGGCAGTTTCTTTGTCGATCATGCAGAACTCCGCGTGCATATGGTGATCGGTGATCTCCTCTGCTTTAACAGGTCGGAAGGTGCCGAGGCCGACGTGAAGCGTGATATAGGCGATGTTTACGCCCTTTGCGGCGATCTTTTCAAGCAGTTCTTTCGTAAAATGCAGACCTGCAGTCGGTGCAGCCGCAGAGCCGTTGATCTTGGAATAGACCGTCTGATAACGCTCCTGATCCTTCAGTTCTTCTTTAATATAGGGCGGCAGCGGCATCTTGCCGAGCTTTTCCAGAATTTCAAGGAAAATGCCGTCATAGTGGAACTGCACGAGCTTGTTTCCATCATCTAAAGAGCCGACGACCGTTGCCGTGAGCAGGCCTTCACCGAAGGAAAGCTCTGTTCCGACGGGCGTTTTACGTCCGGGTTTCGTCAGACATTCCCACACGCCGTCACCCTTGTCCTGTAAAAGCAGCACTTCGACCGCACCTCTGGTCGGCTCGCGGTGGCCTAACAGTCTTGCTGGCAGAACACGGGAGTTATTCAGCACCAGACAGTCGCCCGGATTCAAACGGTCGATGATGTCATAAAAATGATGATGCTCGACTTCGCCGGTCTGCTTGTTCAGCGTCAGCAGACGGGAGCTGTCTCTCTGCTGCAAAGGCGTCTGTGCGATCAGCTCTTCCGGCAGATCATAATAAAAGTCATGTGTTTTCAACGTAATTTCTTCTTTCTGTCAAATCCAAGTCATTATAACGGATATCCGTTCATTTTGCAACTTGAAAAGCAACTTTCCTCCGCTTTTTTCATAAAATGAAGCGGGAGAAGTGATGGATGTGAGAAAACCGATTTTTCACGGTGCCTGCACGGCACTGGTGACGCCCTTTCGGGAGGGTTATATCAATTTCTGTACGTTTGATCGGTTGCTGGAGCAGCAGATTGAAGCAAAGATTGATGCCGTTGTGATCTGCGGTACGACAGGCGAGGCACCGACTTTAACAAAAGCGGAGAAAGAGATGCTGTTCCGACACGCAGCAGACGTGGTGAACGGACGCTGTAAGGTCATTGCCGGCATCGGCGGTAACTGTACGAAGAACGTTGCAGAGCTTGCTCACGCGGCAGAGGATTTCGGCGTTGATGCAATTCTTTCGGTATCGCCATATTATAACAAATGCACGCAGGAAGGTTTGCGGGAGCACTTCGAAACGATCGCAGACAGCACTTCCCTGCCCGTTCTGCTCTATAACGTGCCGTCAAGGACAAACGTGAACATCCTGCCGCAGACGTGTTTTGAACTGTCGAAACATCCGAATATCGCGGGCATCAAGCAGGCAGATCCGGACGTGGCAAACGTATCAAGGATCCGTAATCTTTGCGGAAGCGATTTTGCAATCTATTCCGGCAACGATGATCGCATCGTTCCCTTTTATGCAGCTGGTGCAGACGGCGTCATTTCAGTTTTCGGCAATCTTTATCCGAAAAAACTGAAAGAGCTGACAGACCTTTGTGAGGCGGGGGCATATCGAAGGGCCGGTGCCTTGCAGGCTGCGTACCTGCCGCTGATGGACACACTGTTCTGTGAGCCGAATCCGATGCCGGTAAAGGCCGCGATGAAACTGAGCGGCACGGACGTCGGATGCTGCCGTTTGCCGCTTACACCGCTTTCAGAGGCTCACGAGAAGCAAATAAAGGATCTGTTACTCTGAGCATATAAAACAGCAGGCGTTCCGTTTGAAACGCCTGCTGTAATAGATTGATCAGTAGCACTGCATTTCGCCGCAGACACGGTCAAAACGACGTGCTTTCAGGTCTTCTTCGGGGATGTAGAAATATATCTTGCCGGCATCGCCGAACATCAGCGTGTAGTCTCCCTCTTTGACTGTTCCGAGCTGGAACAGCAGCTTCCAGCGATGGACGGACGGCAGTTTGGAGCCTTCACGGATCTGGGCGGGGATCTTTGCAAATTCGGGGCCGAAGGAATAACCCTGCGAGAGCAGTTCGCAACGCCAGGTGGTGTTGTTCTGAATAAGATCTGCCCAACCGAGCGTACGGTGCATGGCATCCGTCCGTTTGATGCCGAGCGACTGCTCCGCTTCCTCAAACTTGGTATAGTCTTCGATCTCGCCGTTGTTCAGTATGGTGAAATCTTCGCAGTGCGGATAGGTTGCCTCCCGTTCATAGCGGATGCCGAGACGGGGCAGCATATTCTTTCTGGACACGCCGACAACGAATTCCTGCGTGTGCGGCGGCTCGTTTTCATCAAACCAGAAAGCACGGAAGCCGTCGATATCACGCGGATCATAACCGAAGCAGTCGTTGTCAAGTGCATAGAAGAACGACAGAAGGCCGGTTTCGGGCAACTCGTGATTGATATCAAGCGGTGCAAGCTCTTTGCAGGACAGCTGTGCAAGGAAGGTCAGCGGCATATTCTGATAGATCGGCCATTCAAAGCCATCCGGGACGTCGGGCTTGCCGCCGAAGTGGCTGACACCGATTTCCTCGGAGGCTTCCCCACCGATGTGGATGCGGATACTGCTGTGGCAATGACGCTGCAGCAGACTCACATAATCCGGTGTGAAAAGATTATCAAGAAAACTCATTTCAAAACCGCCTTATGGAACACTTTCTTGCCCTTGCGGATCTTCAGACCGTCTTTGAGCTGTGCTTCTGTGAAGGATACGTCGATATCCGCGACTTTTTCATCATTGACGAACACGCCGCCCTGCTGCACGAGGCGTCTGCCATCGGACTTGGATGCGATCAGACCGCATGAGGCCATCAGGTCGAGAATCGCGATCTTGCCGTCCGTCAACTGATCAGCAGTCAGTTCTGTCGTCGGCATGCTGGAATCGTCGGCACCGCCTGCAAAGAGAGCCTTTGCGGAGGCTTTTGCCTTTTCCGCTTCTTCCTCGCCGTGCACGAGTTTTGTCAGCTCGTAGGCCAGGATCTCTTTCGCGGTGTTGAGCTGGCTGCCTTCCCACTTATCCATTGCATCGATCTGTTCAAGCGGCAGGAAGGTCAGCATACGGATGCACTTGAGGACGTCAGCGTCTTCGACGTTACGCCAGTACTGGTAGAAATCGTAGGGGCTGGTCTTTTCTGGATCGAGCCACACGGCACCCTTAGCCGTCTTGCCCATCTTTTTGCCTTCGGAGTTGAGAAGCAGTGTGATGGTCATCGCGTGTGCATCCTTGCCGAGCTTGCGGCGGATGAGTTCGGTGCCGCCAAGCATATTGCTCCACTGGTCATTGCCGCCGAACTGCATATTGCAGCCGTAGGTCTTGAACAGATAGTAGAAGTCATAGGACTGCATCGGCATATAGTTGAATTCAAGGAAGGACAGGCCTTTCTCCATACGCTGCTTGAAGCACTCGGCACGCAGCATATTGTTGACGGAGAAGCAGGCACCGACGTCGCGGATGAAGTCGATGTAGTTGAGGTCGAGCAGCCAGTCGGCATTGTTGACCATCATGGCTTTGTCTTCACCGAATTCGATGAAGCGTTCCATCTGCTTTTTGAAGCAGGCACAGTTGTGCTCAATGGTTTCACGCGTCATCATGGATCGCATATCGCTTCTGCCGGAAGGATCGCCGATCATGGCGGTACCGCCGCCGATGAGGGCGATGGGACGGTTGCCTGCCATCTGCAGACGCTTCATCAGGCAAAGTGCCATAAAATGACCGACGTGAAGAGAGTCTGCCGTCGGATCAAAGCCGATATAGAACGTGGCTTTGCCGTTGTTGACCATTTCTCTGATTTCTTCCTCATTGGTTACCTGGGCGATAAGGCCTCTTGCAACCAGTTCTTCATAAATACCCATAGTATTCTCCTGTTATTTATTTAAATTTATTATTTTTTCGGTTAATTCAGCTGCATATGCGATA
>JAZUDF010000095.1:0-19469 GCA_045639485.1 Faecousia sp.
TAATACCAAGCAGATCCTTCGTCGCTCCGCTCCTCAGGATGACACATGAATGGGACGCTAAATTCCGATTTGTCGGACTGTTTCCTATATCACCGCAGGGAACGGTCTTGACCGTTCCGCGGCGCGGTCAAGACCGCGCCCTACAGTACGATGATCACCTTGTCAAATCGAAATTTATCGCACCAAAGGCTCCACTGCAGGGCAAAAGGCTCCCCTGCTTTGCGGGGGAGCTGTCAGCAAAGCTGACTGAGGGTAGCAGGGAACGATGCCCACGTTGTCCCGCCAAAGCCTCCCCTTGTCAGGGGGGTGGGGTAGTCAGTATTGCACCGCACCCCAACCATCACTGTAGGGGCACATCTGCGTGTGCACCCGTAGTCCCCCTTGCGAAAGGGCCGAGCGTAACGAGGCGTGGGATTGCCGTCACCCTGCTTGCACGTCTTCTCACAATAGTATATAATTATCATAGTAAAGAAGTAAACCAACCGACTCAGGAGGCGAAAACATTGAAAAAAGCAGTACTTTTGTTTTTGAGCATCGCACTTGTGTTGTCGCTGTTCGGCTGCAATCCGGCAGAGCCCGGCAGCAGTCTTTCCTGGCAGACGGCCTTCCGTGACAGCAGCCTGCCCGCAGGGGAGGTGCCTGCTGACTGCATCGCGTTTTATCAGGTTGCGGATGACGGCAAAATCAGCATTACCAACGTGCCGCAGCAGGAGGTCTTCGACTACGCCGACAGCCTCACGCAGCTGCCGCGTACCCATTATTTTGAACAGTATCTGCCCGAAAATCTGCTCGGCCTGCTGCCGATCCTTGACTATGCCGTTGCACATAACTATTGCCGCATGTCGATCCCGACAACGGACTTCGGCGGCGAGGACATCATTGCCAATGCCCGCAATCTTCGCTATATGTACCGCATCAGCGGCAGCGGCGTCGGCGGTCTGACGGTGCAGAGCTTTGAACTTCCGGACGGCAAAACACGCAATTACGTTCTTGTGACGCTGCCGGGCATGGATACCCGCGGCATGATGCCGAAATATTTAGAGGCCATCGAGGAGGCAAAACGCATCGTCCGCGAAGCACCGCAGGGTCTGTCCGAGACGGAGCTTGCACTGTATCTCTATCAGTATCTGACGGACAACGTTCGCTATGCGGACGAAAACTATTACTCGGACGGCGGCTGGAATTTACTTTACGACACGCTCATCACCAAACGTACCGTCTGTGCAGGCTACACCGAGGCACTGTATTACCTCTTCAATCTCGCGGGCATCGAATGCTTCACGATCGAGGGGTATATTGCAAATATCAACGACCCTGCCGCAAACGGCTACCATATCTGGAACGTGGCAAAGCTCGACGGCACCTACTATCAGTTCGACGCGACCTGGGACGAGGGACTGCCGCCCACGCAGTACCGGTATTTTGCGGTTTCCACCGAGGATATGCAGGCATATTTTGAGCGTGACGTGGAGACCGCAGCAGGGGACTACTGCCCGGACTGCACCGCATCTTTGCTGCCGACGCTCTGCCCGGAGGCGTTTACTGATCAAAAGGCGTTCTATTTCATGACCTATCTGACAATTTGCGACTGGTGGTACAACGATCCGGCAAAGTCGATCTCCATGATGCCGGAAGACATCACGATAGACCAGGTCACCAAAACGAAGGACGGCATCGTGCTTGCCATACCGTATGACCTGTTCGTGTCGGAGCTCGGTTACGTGATGACGCTCGACGCGGCAACGCAGCTCTGTGAAGGCAGGTTCCGCGAAGATCAGGAGCTGACGTTTGCACTCTATCCGCAGCCGGATGACTACCGCTGCCACCGCCTGACCTCGTTCACGGAGAATGAAGACGGCTCCGCGACCGCGACCGTAGCACTGCTTGACGACGGTCTGAAAGTCGTCGATACCGTCACGGTCACCGTGACTTTCTACGAGCAGGACGGCTGTTACTATATCGATTCCGTCGACGGCCTGAAATAAAAAGCCGTGAATAATAACAGAGTTCAACCCCGCACTGTGCAAAACAGTGCGGGGTTTTCTGCCACTCTTTATCCTGCCGTCTGCTTTGCAAACAGCTCGTCAAGCGTGCCGAACCGATAGCCCATAGACTCCCACTTTGTCAGCAGCTCGTCGAGGATCGCCGCGTTGGTCGCCGACGTGCTGTGCAGCAGCACCACCGCACCGCTGTGGATGCGGGGAATGAGCTTGGAAAACGCTTCCTCATTTGTCGGCTGATCATCCTGGTACCAGTCCACGTAGGCAAGGCTCCAGAATACTGTTTTATAGCCGAGGCTCTGTGCCATTTTGAGATTGTCCTCCGAATAGACGCCCTGCGGCGGACGGTAGAATTTCGGCAGCTCCGTACCGACCGTCTGCCGGTATAGCTCTTCCAGTGAGGTCAGTTCCTCCGTGAACGCGGACAGATCTTCGATTTTTGACATGTCGTAATGATGATAGGTGTGATTGCCGACAATGTGTCCTTCCTCCGCCATCCGCCGCACGAGAGCGGGATTCTGTTCGATAAAGTTTCCCACAACGAAAAACGCCGCCTTCACGCCGTGCTTTTGCAAAACGTCCAAAATCTGTGCCGTGTGACCGTTTTCATATCCCGCGTCAAAGGTCAGATAAATCGTTTTCTGTGTGGTGTCACCGAGAAAAGCGGCGTCGTACTGAGCCAGCTGCTCGGGCGTGGCATTGCCCACCGGAGACTGCCCTTCTTCGGGAAACGACAGTCCCCACGAGCCGACAGGCAAAGCGTTTTCCACCCGCCCGCGGACGGCGGCAGTCACCACGCAGAAGGCAAAAACAAACAAAAACGTCCCGTAGACCGCAAGCTCACAAACCCTGTTCCGATGTTTCAAAACGCATCCCCTCCGCAACAGTTTACGGAGGGGATGCGTTTGTTATGTCTTATTCCTTTGCCGTGATCGTTCCGGCACCGAGGACGGTCTCACCGTCGTACAGCACCGCGATCTGTCCGGGGGTAGGTGCCCGCTGCGGACTGTCAAAGTGCAGGATGCAGCCGCCGTCCGTCGGCTCTGCCGTACAGCGAGCGGTTTTGGTGGTGTAACGGAGCTTTGCCTCGCAGGAGATCGGCTGTGTGAGTGTTTCAAAGGGGATCCAGTTCATGTCACGGACAAAAACAGTATCGGTCATGAGTAGATCACCGCTGCCTAAAACAACGTCCGTCCCACGCTTGCCGATCACGTACATCCGGCTGCCGAAGGCAAGCTCTAACCCGCGACGCTGTCCGATCGTGTACGCCTCCATGCCCTTGTGAGCACCGTAGTCCGTGCCGTCCGTGCCGACAAAATGTCCCGCCTGCGGGCGAAGACCGTGTGCGGTCAGATACGCCATGTAGTCACCGTCCGGCACAAAGCAGATATCCTGACTGTCGTGCTTGGAGGCCACGCACAGACCGGCTTCCGCTGCAAGAGCACGCACCTCGTCCTTCGTCAGATCGCCGAGCGGCAGCACCGTGTGCGACAGCTGATGCTGATTGAGCACGGAGAGCATATAGGTCTGATCCTTTGCCGTGTCGCGGGAGGTCTTCAGAAGATACCGCCCGCTGCCCTTGTCGAAGGAGATCTTCGCGTAATGTCCCGTGGCGATGCCGTCACAGCCGGAGGAGAGTGCCGCTTCCAGCAGCAGCCCGAATTTCATGGTCTTGTTGCAGAAAATGCAGGGATTGGGCGTCTCGCCCGCACGGTAGGTGTCGGCAAAGGGCTGCACAACGTTTCGTGCAAACTCCTGCTTCCAGTCATAGACCGTGAAGGGAACGGAAAGAAGCTCCGCACACCTGCGGGCATCGGCTGCCTCGCCTTCGCCGCCGTCTCGCACGAGCATTGTCGCACCGCGAACGGCGTACCCCGCCCGCTGCAGACACAGACACGCGGCGGCACTGTCCACGCCGCCGGACATGGCGGCAAGAATGGTTTTCATCGTCTCAACCCCTTATTTGGGCAGATTTTTCATGGTCAGAGAGATACGTTTGCGTTTTTCGTCCACTTCAAGCACGGCGACCTTCACGATGTCGCCGACGGCGACGATCTCACTCGGGTGCTTGATAAACTTGTTGCATACCTGCGAGATATGCACCAGACCGTCCTGATGCACGCCGATGTCCACAAACACGCCGAAGTCGATGACGTTGCGGACGGTGCCGGTGAGCACCATGCCGGGCTTGAGATCCTTCATTTCCATCACGTCGGTACGCAAAATGGGAGGGGGCAGCTCATCACGCGGATCGCGGCCGGGCTTGAGCAGTTCCTTCACAATGTCACGCAGTGTCGGTACGCCGATGCCGCAGGCAGCGGCAGCCTCCGATTCGCCGGTCTGCTCCACGCGTTTCTGCAGCTCGCTGATGCTGCCGTTCTTCACGTCTGCCAGCGTGTAGCCGCAGAGCGTCAGCAGCTTTTCCGCAGCCTCGTAGGACTCCGGATGCACGCCCGTGTTGTCTAAGATCTGCTTGCTTTCGGGCACACGCAGGAAGCCTGCACACTGTTCAAATGCCTTCGGGCCGAGCTTCGGCACCTTGAGAAGCTGTTTTCTGGAGGTGAAGACACCGTTTTCCTCACGGTAGGCGACCACATTTTTGGCAAGCGTCATCGAAAGACCGGACACCTGCTTGAGCAGGGAGGGTGAAGCGGTGTTGAGATCGACGCCGACCGCGTTGACGCAGCTTTCCACCACGCCGCCGAGTGCTTCGTCGAGCCGCTTTTCCGGCATGTCGTGCTGATACTGTCCCACGCCGATGGCCTTGGGGTCGATCTCGACAAGCTCTGCCAAAGGATCCTGCAAACGTCTTGCGATGGAGACCGCACTACGCAGATTGACGTCGTACTGCGGGAATTCCTCCGCCGCGAGCTTGGATGCGGAGTACACGGAAGCACCCGCCTCGTTGACGATCATATAGGACACGCCGGGAGCCTGCTTCAGAAGCTCGACCGTCATCGCCTCCGTTTCCCGTGAGGCCGTGCCGTTGCCGATGGCGATGTGCCTGACACCGCTCTTTGCGATCATGGCACGCAGAATGCGGATGGCTTCCTGCTTTTTCCCTTCAGAGAAGGTGGGGTAGACCACGGCAGTGTCGAGCACCTTGCCCGTGCCGTCGACCACTGCCACCTTGCAGCCGTGGGCGTAGCCGGGATCGAGTCCCATGGTCACGGCACCCTTGACGGGCGGCTGCATGAGAAGCGGCTTTAAGTTCAGTGCAAAATTGTGGATCGCACTCTCCGAAGCGGTATCGGTCAGAAGATTTCGGATCTCCCGTTCCATGCTCGGTGCGATCAGACGGTCGTAGGCATCGTCAGCTGCCGCTTCGACAAAGGAAGACGATTTTGATCCTGCAATGACGGAATGGTTGTGCACGATCCGGGTAGCGAGTGCACGGTCGACCTGGACGGAAACCTTCAGATACTCTTCGCGTTCACCGCGGTTGAGGGCGAGGATCTGATGGCTTTGCAGCTTGCTGATCGGCTGCTTGAAATCGTAATAAAGACGGTAGACGGAGTCCTTTTCGGCATCGGCTGCGACAGACACGGCAGTGCCGAATTTCTGCATCAGTTCACGCAGAGACTTGCGGGTGTCGGCATCGTCGGAGATCCGTTCTGCGATGATGTCGGAAGCACCTGTCAGTGCGTCTTCCGCCGTTTCCACGCCCTTTTCAGGATCGATATAGTCCTTTGCGGCGTCGGTGGGGGCGGGACAGTCGGGAGCCTGTGCAAACAGAAGGTCAGCCAGCGGCTCGAGCCCTTTTTCCTTTGCAACGGTGGCACGGGTGCGGCGTTTCTGCTTGTAGGGACGGTAGAGATCCTCCACCTCGGCAAGCGTGGATGCCGCATCGATGGCGGCTGCCAGATCTTCGGTCAGCTTGCCCTGATTGTCAATGGATTTTTTGACCTCCTCGCGTCTGGCTTCGAGATTTCGCAGATAGGTCAGGCGGTCAAACAGATCACGCAGAGCCGTGTCATCCATGCCGCCGTGCAGCTCCTTGCGGTAGCGTGCGATAAAGGGGATCGTGTTGCCCTCGTCAATGAGGCGGACAACGTTTTCCACGTAAGATTCTTTCTGATTGAGTTCTTTTGCCAATATGGCCGTAAGTTTTTCCATGCTGTTCTCCGTTTCTGAAAATTGCTTTCCCTATTTTATCATATTTTTTCCGACTTGTCAGCAGAAAAAAGCCGGATCACAGACGCGAAAGGGAAACAGAGCACGAAAAATGAAAAAATGAGGATTAGCAGTAGATAAATGCAAAAAGATTTGTTATAATGCAAAATAGTATAAGTATAACTATAACTGTAACTGTAATCAGGAGAAAGCAAAGCAATGGATGGACAACTCAAACGGCTGCTGCGGACGGGTTCCTACCTGTTCAGCGTGATATTACTGATCTTTGCCGCCATCGCACTGGCCTATGCACAGTACGGTCTGGCACTTGCCATGGCGATCACAGCGGTCGCTGTCCTTGTGTTTGTCCTCGTCACGGCAAAACAGAGAGAAAACGGCTTCAAAGAATACGTCCGTCAAAGCGTCGATCTGCTGGATGAAGCGGGGGCGGGCAACACGCCGGTTCCTCTTTTGACGCTCGATTACGCCAGCGAAGAAATTCTCTGGCACAACCGTGAATTTCTGCGTGCCGCCGGTATGTCCGACAATCTGATCGGTACAAAGCTCACGGATCTGCTTCCCGGCTTTTCCAAGGACTGGCTCGCCATGGGCAAGCCGGAGAGCGAGGATGACCAGGTGCTCAAAGGCCGCCGATACCGTGTGTTTGCTTTGCGTAACAAGTCGCAGGACAAGGGCAAGGTACTGCTCGGCTTTATCGACACCACCGATCTTCTGAACATCAGCGATGAATATCTGCGTTCCAGACCGGTCGTGTCCATCATCCTCATCGACAACTACGACGAGCTGACAAACAACCTCAGCGACTCTGCCACGTCGTCCCTCAACGCCGCACTCAACGAACGCATCAGTGCCTGGGCAGACGGCATCGGCGGATTGCTTCGCCGCATGGAACGCAACCGTTTTCTGTTCCTCTTTGAGGCAAAGGATCTCTACCGCATCACCGACGGAAAATTCGCCCTGCTTGACAGCATCCGCGAGGTGACCAATCCCTCCGGTGTCGCGGCGACGATCTCCCTCGGCGTCGGTAAGGACGGCAGCGGTTTCCGCGAAAACTATGAATTTGCAGCACTGGCTCTGGAAATGTCGCTCTCCCGCGGCGGTGACCAGGCGGTCATCAAGGATAAATTCAACTTCTCCTTCTTCGGCGGCAGAGCCAAGGAGACCGAACGCCGCACCAAGGTCAAAGCCCGCGTCATGGCGGGACTTCTGACGGAACTGATCGCACAGTCCTCCCGCGTGTTCATCATGGGACACAAGAATGCCGATGCCGATGCCATCGGTGCGGCAGCCGGACTTTGTGCCATCTGCCGCAAGTGCGGCAAACCCGCAAGCATCGTCACCAACCTCAAAGCCAACGCGGCAGGCAAGCTGATCGAGCGGCTGCAAAGCGAGCAGGACTACAACGTCAAAGACAGATTTATCTCCGGTCAGGATGCCATGATCCTTGCCGACGCCAAGAGCCTGCTCATCATCGTGGACACCAACCGTCCCGACCAGGTGGAGCATCTGCCGCTTCTCGAGTCCGTTGCCCGTATCGCGATCGTCGACCACCACCGCAGGGCGGCAGACTATATCAGCCGTGCAGCCCTGACGCTGCACGAGCCGTTTGCATCTTCCACGGCAGAGCTCGTCACAGAGCTTCTGATGTACACCACAGAGCAGAACGATCTGCTGCAGGTGGAGCTGGAAGCATTGCTTTCCGGCATCGTCCTCGACACCAAAAACTTCGGCGTGCGTGTCAATTCCCGCACCTTTGAAGCTGCCGCCTTCCTGCGGAAAAACGGTGCGGACACGGTGGACGTCAAAAAACTCTTCCAAAGCGATTTTGAAACCACGGTCGCCCGTTACCGCATTATCCAGAGTGCCCGTGTCTACCGCGAACGGATCGCCGTTGCGGCCGTCGAGCAGGAGATCGACCGCGTGCTTGCAGGTCAGGCAGCGGATGAACTGCTCAATATCGACGGTATCGACTGCTCCTTTGTCCTCTTCCGCTTCAGCGACGCCGTCTTTATCTCCGGCCGCTCCATCGGCGACATCAACGTGCAGATGGTGCTCGAAACGCTCGGCGGCGGCGGCAATGCCGCCACGGCGGGTGCACAGGTACGCGGCAAGTCCGTCAACAGCGTGACGCACGATCTTGCCGATGCCATTGACCGTTATTTTGAAACAGCAACCTAATTTGTAAAGGAGTGTCATTTATGAAAGTCATTCTGATGCAGGACATCAAGGGAAAAGGCAAGAAGGGACAGATGATCGAAGTCTCTGACGGCTACGCGAGAAACTATATGCTGCCGCGTAAAATGGCAGTGGAGGCAAATGCCGACAATATCAACACCATGCGTATGAACGACAAGGCCAAGCAGGAAAAAGAGCAGCGTGCCCGTGAAGAGGCTGTGGCGATCGCCGCAAAGCTCAAGGACATGACGCTCGACGTGTTCTGCAAGGGCGGCGGCTCCGGCAGACTGTTCGGTTCCGTCACGAGTCAGGAAATTTCCGATGCACTCAAAACGCAGGGCATCGACCTTGACAAGCGTAAGATTGTGATCGAGGACTCCATCAAGACCGTCGGCATCTACACCGTCAAGTGCAAGCTTGGCTATGAGGTCAATGCAAACCTCAAAGTCAACGTACAGGAAACCAAATAAAACCCGAAGGGAGAACCCTTTATGGACGATATTCTTTCCAGACAGGTGCCGCAGTCACTCGAAGCAGAGCAGTCTGTGCTGGGCTCGATGCTCATTGACAGCCGCTGCGTCGGCGACGTCATCGGCATTCTGAAGCCGGAAGACTTTTATCTGCGGCAGAATCAGGAAATTTTTGAAGTGATCTATTCCATGTTCAGCTTTTCCAGACCGATCGATCCGGTCACGGTCCTGAACGAACTGAAGGAAAACGGTCACTATGAAGAAAGCGTCACGCCGAAGTATATCCGGCAGCTCATGGAAACCACGCCGACGGCGGCAAACGTCAAGCAGTATGCCAGGATCGTCAGCGACAAGGCACTGCTCCGCAACATCGCACAGGCTGCCACCGATATCGACGGCATGGTGCGTGAGGAGGTCGGTACGGCTGCCGATATCTTAGAGGCCTCCGAGCGGAAGATCTTCTCTCTGGCACAGGGACGCGGCGAGACGTTAGAGCGGATCGGCACCGTTCTCGTGCAGATGTTCGACAGCCTCAACGAGCGGGCAAACTCCGGTGAGGAGTTCCCCGGTGTCACGACCGGCCTGCATGATCTTGACAAGAAGATCAACGGCCTGAACAAGTCTGACCTCATCATCATCGCAGCCCGTCCCGGCATGGGCAAAACCTCGCTGGCTCTCAATATGCTGACCAGTGCGGCAAAAGCCTCGGGCAAGACCGCCGTCTTCTTTTCTCTGGAAATGTCACGCGAGCAGCTTGCTCTGCGTTTGGTCTCCAACGAGAGCTTTGTGGACAACAGCAAGCTCGTCACCGGCAAGCTTTCCGAGGAGGAATGGCGGAAGATCGGCATCGCAGGTTCCGCTCTGAGCCAGACGGATATCCGCGTGAGCGACAATCCCTCCATCACCGTTGCGGAGATGAATGCCATCTGCCGCAGACTGGATAATCTCGGCCTTGTGATCATCGACTATCTGCAGTTAATGACCTCTGCCAGCGGCAAAGAGAGCGAAAACCGTGCGACCACCGTTTCGGAGATCTCCCGTTCTCTGAAGATCATGGCAAAGGAACTGAACGTCCCCGTGATCTGCCTGAGCCAGCTCAACCGTGGTGCCGAGGGACGCTCGGACAAACGCCCGACGATGGCAGAACTGCGTGAGTCCGGTGCAATCGAACAGGACGCTGATCAGATTATTCTGATCTACCGTGACGATTACTACAACGAAAACTCTCCGGAGAAGAACGTAGCGGAACTCAACGTGGCGAAAAACCGTCACGGGGAACCGGGCGTCGTCAAGGTTCAGTGGATGCCGACCTATTACACCTTCTCCGATTTGGACTGGAAGCATTCCGACTGATCATGGAGCATACAGTATCAGCATACCTGCAAACGCAGTGTGCGGAAGGCAAACGCCTGACCGCAGCCGTGTCCGGCGGTGCAGACTCCATGGCACTTCTGACGGTGTTGCTGCACCTGAAAAACGATTTTCCCTTCACCCTCCGTGCTGCCCATTTCAACCACGGCCTGCGGGGAGAAGAAGCCAAGCGGGACGAAGCATTCGTGCGGAGCTTTTGCGTGGCACAGGGCATTCCCGTCACCGTGGGATACGGCGATGCGAAACAGCGTGCCGAAGACACGGGCGAGAGCATCGAGGAGGCAGCGAGAAACCTCCGCTACGCCTTTTTTGAAGAACTGGATACCGATTTCATCCTCACTGCCCACACGGCGGACGATAACGCGGAAACGCTTCTTTTGCACCTTGTACGCGGCACGGGGCCGCGTGGAATGTGCGGCATCCCCGAAAGACGCGGACGCTATTTGAGACCGTTCCTGACGGTGAGCCGCACACAGATCGAAGCCTATCTGAAAGAGAACGGAATTTCTCATATCGAAGACAGCACCAATGCGGAAAACGACTGCGTACGCAACCGGATTCGCCATGAAGTCATGCCGCTGCTGCTGCGGGAAAATCCGCAGTTTCTGGAAGCGGCAGGCCGTGCGGCAAAGCTACAGACGGCGGAGGACGCTTTTCTTTCGGAACTTGCCTCGCAGGCGGCGAATGACTGCCGCACAGACGAGGGCTTTGACTGCGAAAAACTGCGGCAGCTTCCTTCTGTACTTCTTCGCCGTGTACTGCTCGGCGTGCTGAAAGAGCAGAAAACGGAAAACCCTGCCTTACACTACGTCGAGACACTGGAGCGTCTGGTGTTCTCTGACGATCCTTCCGCGTCGGTCAGTCTGCCGCAGGGACTTTGTGCGATGCGGCGTTACGGTACGCTGTGCTTTGCCGCACCGGAAACACCGACGTTTTCTCCGGTGCATCTGCACGTGCCCGGCAGCGTGAGGGTAGAGGAACTGAACCTGACCGTGACCTGCTCGGTCACGGAAAGTTCAGAAATCTGTCACAAAAAAGACAGAACTCTCTGCCTGCGATATGATAAAATGACGCAGGATATCCTTCTGCGGCCGCGTAAAACGGGCGATACGCTCTGTTTGCCCGGCGGTACCAAAACTCTCAAAAAACTGATGATTGACCGCAAGATCCCCGCGTATTTACGCGAAAGCATTCCGGTGATCGAATGGAACGGCGAGGTTGCAGCCGTGCTCGGCCTCGGTGTCAGCCGGGACTTTCTTCCCGCGGAAGGTCATCTTGTGCTCACAATTTCGACGGAAGGAGACAATCCGTATGCAGACAACGCCACTGCACCCTGACGTGCAGAAGCTTTTGTTCACAGAAGCACAGCTGCAAGAACGCATCCGTCAGCTCGGCGAACAGATCTCGCAGGACTATGCGGGCAGAAATCCGCTGCTTGTCTGTGTCCTGAAAGGGGCAGTGCATTTTTTCACTGAACTTGCGAAAACTGTAACGATCGACTGTGCATACGATTTTGCGTCAGCATCCTCCTATGCCGACGGTACCGAAAGTAGCGGAAAGGTTCGCCTGCTGAAAGATATTGAAACGGACATCAAAGACCGTGACGTTCTGATTGTCGACGACATCATCGACTCCGGACTGACGCTGCAGTATCTGGCACAGGTATTCAAAGACCGTGCTCCCCGCTCTGTCAGAACCTGTGTCCTTCTCGATAAACCCGAGCGTCGCACCACCGACTTTTCCGCCGACTATGCGGGCTTTACCGTCCCGAATTACTTTGTCGTCGGCTACGGTCTGGATTATCAGCAACGCTATCGCAATCTGCCCTATATCGGCATTCTGAAGCCGGAAAAATACAGCAATCTCCCTTTGGAGTGAAAAGGAGACCGATCCCTTGAAAAAGAAACTGAACATCCGATCCCTGATTTTTTACGCAGCGATCTTCCTTGTGATCGTCTTCTGCGTCTCACAGCTCTTCATGCTACCGAAGGATGAATCGAAGACCTATCCTGAGATCATCCAACTGTTCAAGGATGAAAAGGTGCAATCCTTTACCCTGCAGGACGGCGTTCTGACGCTGCAGCTGAAAAATGAGACCGAAGACTCGGAAGAACCCGGCGAGACGATCGAATACACAGTGCCGGACGTCGCCATGTTCCTGGACGATACCAAAGAACTGGTCGAGCAGCAGCACGAAGCCGGTACGATCGAAGAATACGACTATCTGCCTGACACGGAGCCTTCCTGGCTGCTTGCCATCCTGCCCGAGATCATCTTCTGCGGCCTTCTGCTTGTCGGGATGATCTTCATCCTCAACCGCGTGGGCGGCGGCTCCGGCGGTGCAATGAAGTTCAGCAAGGCCAATGCACGTGTCGGCAAGTCCAACAAGACCGTGACCTTTGCCGATGTGGCAGGTGCGGAAGAAGAAAAAGCGGAACTGCAGGAAGTCGTGGAATTCCTCCGCGATCCCGACAAGTTCACCCGTCTGGGTGCGAAAGTGCCGCACGGCGTGCTGCTCGTCGGCCCTCCGGGCACCGGCAAGACGCTGCTTGCAAAGGCAGTCGCAGGTGAAGCGGGTGTCCAGTTCCTTTCCATCTCCGGTTCCGATTTCGTCGAGCTCTATGTCGGCGTCGGTGCCGGCCGTGTCCGCGACCTGTTTGAACAGGCAAAGAAGATGGCACCTGCCATCATCTTCATCGATGAGATCGATGCCGTCGGCCGTCACAGAGGTGCCGGCCTCGGCGGCGGTCACGACGAACGCGAGCAGACGCTCAACCAGCTGCTTGTCGAAATGGACGGCTTCAATCGCAACGAAGGCGTCATCGTCATGGCTGCGACCAACCGTCAGGACATCCTCGACCCCGCACTCCTGCGTCCCGGCCGTTTTGACCGTCAGATCTACATCGGCAGACCTGACTGCAAGGGACGTGAGGACATCCTCAAAGTCCATGCAAAGAATAAGCCGCTGGCAGATACCGTTGATCTGCACACCGTTGCGAGAGCCACGGTCGGCTTCACGGGTGCTGATCTTGAAAACCTCCTGAACGAGGCAGCACTGCTTTCCGCACGCTCCAACCGTCCGTGCATTACGATGCCGGATCTGGAAGAAGCCTTGCTCAAGGTCATGGCAGGCCCGCAGAAAAAGAGCCACAAAGTGTCCGACAAGGCACGCAGGCTCACGGCTTACCACGAGGCAGGCCATGCCGTGGCAGCCTTCTATCTGCCCGGACATATTCCCGTACAGCAGGTCTCCATCATCCCGCGTGGTCAGACCGGCGGCATGACGGTCTATCTGCCCGACGAGGACGAAGACGGCGAATACCGTCAGCAGATGTTCGACCGCATCGTCTCTGCCATGGGCGGCAGAGTGGCGGAAGAACTCAAAATGGACGACATTTCCACCGGTGCCTCTGCCGATATCCGTCAGGCGACTGCGATCGCACGTCAGATGGTTACCAAATACGGCATGAGCGAAAAACTCGGCACCATTGCCTACGGTGATGACGGCGACGAAGTCTTTGTCGGCATGAGCTACGGCAAGACGCGTTCCTACTCCGAACGCACCGCAGGCGAGATCGACGAAGAAGTCAAGCGTCTGGTGGATGAGGCCTACGCCAAGTGCCGTGAGCTGCTCACGGAGCACAACGACAAGCTCGAAGCAGTTTCGGCCTACCTTCTTGCAAACGACACCATGTCCCGCAACCAGTTTGAGGCATGCATGAAGGGCGAAGAGGTCTCCGAAGAAGCAGGCGAGTCGATCTTCTCCCATTTTGAAGAACCCGCAGCCGAACCCGCAGAGCCTGCCGAAGAAGCACCCGAAACGACCGAAGAATAACAGTAAAAACAGGGCTGCAAAGCAGCCCTGTTTTCATAAGCCTTCCCCTTGAGGGGAAAGTGTCAGCCGAAGGCTGACGGATGAGGTGTAACATGGAACTATCCTGCATCGCAGAACGAAAAACCAAATTACTGTCAATCCTGCGGCGTGAGCTGCGGCTTTCGGACGGTCTGGTGCGACGGCTCAAGCCGTATGAACCCTTCCGTGTCAACGAAAAAACGGCACACACCGACTGTGTGATCTTTCCGGGCGATGAAGTGAAAGTCACGATCGAAGAACAGCCGCCGGAATTTCCCGCCGAGGACGGCGAACTGTCCATCGTTTACGAGGACGAAGCCATCATCGTGCTGGACAAGCCCGCAGGCATTTTGGTGCATCCCACGGCAAACCGCATGGAAGGGACGCTTGCCAACCGCCTGCTCGGCTACTATGAAAAGACAAAGCAGCCCTGTGCCGTGCATATTCTCACGCGACTTGACCGCGATACCATGGGACTGGTCATTTACGGCAAAAATGCCTTCATCCACGCGGTTTTGATGGACTCGATGGCACAAGGACAGGTGCAGAAAACGTACTACGCCGAAGTCCTCGGCTGCCCGCCGCAGGAGCAAGGTACCGTCGACCTTCCGATCGCAAGACTGAAGCAGGGGAGCCTGCTTCGCTGTGTGCGGGAAGACGGCAAGCGTGCCGTCACAAAGTACCGCGTGCTCGCAAAGAAAGAAACAACAACGCTTCTGGAACTGCAGCCCGTCACGGGACGTACCCATCAGCTGCGTGTCCACTGCAGTTACCTCGGCTTTCCCATCGTCGGCGATCCGCAGTACGGCGGCGGGGAAGGCGGTCAGCAGCTTTATGCGGGCAGACTGACCTTCCCGCATCCGCTGACAGGGGAGAGCCTGACGCTGCTCTCTCCGCGTGCGGAAACCTTGTTTACCGCCTACGGCCTTTGAATAAAAAAGCACCGTACCGCATAACCTACCCAAAAGGAGTGTGGAACGATGCAACAATCTGATAAAGCCTATCAGGCGTTCGCGGATCGCCTCGCACCGCGGTCACCCATCGTCAAAGACTGCCTGAACGCCTTCTGGATCGGCGGACTGATCTGTACTGTCGGGCAGCTTTTGACGAACGGCTATTTATCGCTCGGTCTGGAAAAGCCGGAGGCACAGACGCTGACCTCGGTGACGCTGGTGTTTTTGTCTGCAATGCTGACGGGGCTTGCCCTCTATGACAACGTCGCAAAGCACGCAGGAGCGGGTACGCTTGTGCCGATCACCGGCTTTGCCAACGCTGTCGCCGCACCGGCAATCGAGTTCAAAACGGAGGGGTTCGTCACGGGGCTTGCGGTCAAGATGTTCTCCATCGCAGGGCCGGTGCTCGTCTACGGACTGGCAGCAGGCACCGTTTACGGCGTGATCTTCTGGATTTTCACAGTGGTTTAGAATGAACGGAGCACCTTGCAGGTGCCCGTTCATTTTTTCGCAGAAAAACACACGAATTATTTAACAAAAAGTTCACCTTTTCCGCCGTTTTGGGGTTATAATACAGATACTGAAAAAATGCAAAGGAGGACGCGGCTATGGCAAAGAAAATTCTTGTCGTGGAAGACGATGTCAATATCGCCGATCTTCTGCGTCTGTATTTAGAAAAAGAAGGTTATGAGGTCGTCCTCGCTTCGGATGGCGGCAAGGGTGTCGAGCAGTTTCGTAAACAGCAGCCGGATCTGGTGCTGTTAGACATCATGCTGCCGGTTTTGGACGGTTGGGGCGTGTGCCGCACCATCCGCACGGAGTCTGATACACCGATCATCATGCTTACCGCAAAGGGCGAAACCGAGGACAAGGTCATGGGACTCAAACTCGGTGCCGACGACTATATCACCAAGCCTTTTGAAATGCGGGAGATGCTCGCCCGCATTGAAGCCGTCCTGCGTCGCAGCGGTGCGGAACCGGAAAAGGACACCAAAAAGCTCACGTTTGATAAGCTGGTGATTGATTTGGAAGCGTATGAGCTGACGGTGGACGGCAAGTCTGTCCCCACGCCGCCGAAGGAGATGGAGCTGCTGTTCCATCTGGCCTCTACGCCCAACCGTGTCTACACACGCAACCAGCTGCTCGACGAGGTCTGGGGCTTCGACTATTTCGGCGATACACGCACTGTTGACGTACATATCAAGCGTCTGCGTGAAAAACTCGAAGGTGTTTCTGACCGTTGGGAACTGAAAACCGTCTGGAGTGTCGGCTACAAATTCGAGGTACATTGAGTTATGAAACGACTGTTTCCCCGTCAACTGCTGCTGACGATCTGTCTGGTGCTGCTCACGCTGCTGCTTGTCAGTGCGTCGTTTCAGGTTATGCTGTATCAGTATGTCCTGAACGTGGAACAGCAAAACCTGAATGAAACGGCACGTGCGGCAGCGGAGATGATGCGGTTTCTCGACATGGGACAGCCGGGGATCCTGCCTGCCCTACAGTTAGACTACACTGCCCGTGCCACGGGCGATGATGCCGTGCTGTGTGATGTGCACGGCACGGTGGTCGCCTGCTCCTGCGGCATGCAACGCTGTGAACACATCGGCAAACAGCTCGACGGTGTGCAGCTGCAGCAGGCTGCCCTGTCGGCAACTGCCCCGAAAATGCTTTCGCAGGAGCTCTACGGCGAAAAGCGGCTGACTGCCGTCAGTCTGGTCGTGGATCCCGCCGGCGTGCCCTGCGGCTATATTTTGGCCTCCACGGGCTACGACGCCGTCGACTCTGTGATGAGGGATGCACTGAAAATCAATCTTCGTACCATCCTGATCATCCTGCCCATCTGCGTCATCGCGGTCTGGCTGGTCGTTCGCCGGCAGACAAAGCCGATCAAAGAACTCACGGCGGCTGCCAAGCAGCTGCGTCGTGGTCAGATGTCCGCCCGTGTGCCGACGGACAGCAGCAACACGACTGAAATTCAGGAGCTTGCGGTCGCGTTCAACAATATGGCACAGGCACTTGAAAAATCCGAAACACGCCGTCAGGAGTTCGTTGCCAATGTCAGCCACGAGCTGAAAACGCCCATGACGACCATTTCCGGCTACATGGACGGTATGCTCGACGGCACCATCCCGCCCGAGCAGCAGCGGCACTATATGGAAGTGACGTCCGAAGAGGTCAAGCGGCTGGCAAGGCTCGTGCGGAATATGCTCGACATCTCCCGCCTGCAGGGCAACCCGATCCCACCGGAAAAGAAGCGGCGTTTTGACCTCTGCGAGTCGGTCGGGCAGACGCTCATCACGCTCGAGCAGAAGATCAATGCAAAGCATTTAGAGGTCGAGACCGAGCTTCCGCCGGAGGGAGCGATGTCCTACGCCGATCCGGATGCCATCACGCAGGTGATCTACAATCTGACGGAAAACGCCGTCAAATTCTCGGCAAAAGGCGGCACGCTCGGCATTAAGATCGGGCAGACGGCCAACAACAAATACCTGCTGACGGTCACCAATGACGGCCAGACCATCCCGCCGGAGGAGCTGCCGCTCGTCTTTGACCGTTTCCACAAGGCGGACAAGAGCCGCAGTGCCGACCGTGAGGGCTGGGGACTGGGACTTTACATCGTCCACACGATCATCCGCAGCCACGGCGAGGATATCTTTGTGACGAGCCGCGACGGCAAAACGTCGTTTTCCTTTACCATGCAAAAAGCAGAGATGTGATTCCTTTAGGCAAGGCTATCATAGAAATGATCAAAAAAGAAGGTGAAACACAGTGAGCGACAGACGCATCCCCATGGTTGCCGAGGTGCAGCCGGTGGCGGAGCCGAAGCCGGAGGAAAGCTACGGCACGGCGGTCATGCGAAAGACAAAGAAAAAGCATACGGGGCTCGCAGTGTTTCTCTGCCTGTCCTGCGTGCTGATCGCAACGCTGATCGCCTTGCATACGGAGCTTTCCGGCAGTCGCCCGAAGCCCGGTGCAGTGCCGCCGCCCGACGGTGTCATGGAACGCGAGCTGCAGCCGAATCCCGACGCAAAAATGCCAAACGGAGATCCCAAGGGCAACAGAGAGCTCGGTTTCGGCGTGGAAAAGATCCCGCAAAACTACTGCGTCTATTACGGATTTCCCGGTACCGTCTGGATCACAGAGGTCGGCAAGGGCACCCATGCGGACGGCGTGCTGTCAGCCTACGACGTCATCATTTCCGTGGACGGAACAGTCGTTGCCACACCGGAGGAGTACCACGCGGCACTGTCTGCACATCAGATCGGTGATATTCTTGAACTTTACATTTTCCGCGGCGGCTGCTATTATCGTATCAAGCTCCCGCTGACGGGAAACTGATGGAGGATGTTATGGAAAAGGTTTTTAAAAGTGCAGAAGAGCTGATCGGCAAAACGCCGCTTCTGGAGCTCGCACATTTGGAAAAAGAGGCGGCACTTTCCGCCCGCCTGCTTGCAAAACTGGAATGTTTCAATCCCGCCGGTTCCGCCAAGGATCGCGTGGCACTGCAGATGATCAATGACGCAGAGCAGGATGGCAGACTGCAGAAGGGTGCCGTCATCATCGAGCCGACCTCCGGCAATACCGGCATCGGTCTGGCAGCTGTGGCAGCGGCGAGAGGCTACCGCATGATCATCGTCATGCCGGACTCCATGTCCGAAGAACGCCGTACGTTTATGCGTGCCTACGGTGCAGAGTTGGTGCTCACGCCCGGTGCAGGCGGCATGGCGGCTGCGATCGCCAAGGCGGAAGAGCTCGCCGCCACCATTCCCAACAGTTTCATTCCGGATCAGTTTGCCAATCCGTCCAACTCCAAAGCACACCGCCTGACCACCGGCCCCGAGATCTGGGAAGATACGGACGGCAAGGTCGACGTGTTCGTTGCAGGCGTCGGCACGGGCGGCACCATCACGGGTGTCGGGGAGTACCTCAAGGAGAAAAACCCCAACGTGGAGATCATCGCGGTAGAACCTGCATCCTCGGCAGTTCTGTCCGGCGAGCCTGCGGGCAAACACGGTCTGCAGGGGATCGGTGCCGGCTTTGTTCCGAAGGTGCTCAATCAGGCGATCATCGACGAGATCGTCACCGTCTCCGACGAAGATGCGTTCGAGACTGCCAGACGTTTTGCAAAAACCGAGGGCGTTTTAGTCGGCATCTCCTCCGGTGCGGCACTCTTTGCCGCCATGAAGGTGGCATCGCAGGAGGAGTACGCGGGCAAGACCGTTGTCGTGCTGCTGCCCGACGGCGGCGACCGCTATCTCTCCTCCGACCTCTACCGCACCTGAACCTCACCAGAGTCCCCCCTTTTTTGCTAAAGGGGGTGTCACGGCGAATGCCGTGACGGGGGATTTCTACATGTTCTCTCAAAATGTAGGGGACGGCGTCCTCGACGTCCCGTCTACCGATGCCCCCCACTCTACATCGTAGGGGACGGTTTTTCCGTCCCGCCAAAGGCTCCCCTTGTCAGGGGAGCTGTCGCGAGGCGACTGAGGGGTAGTTATCCTTCTCCTCGAGG
>JAZUDF010000096.1:0-1917 GCA_045639485.1 Faecousia sp.
CGTATCGGCCAGCACCTCGGTGCAATGGCAAAGGCCATCGGCATGAACGTGATCGCATTCGACATCTACCACATCCCCGGCATCGAAGAGCAGATGGGTATCCCTTACGTCGAGATGGACGAGCTGCTCGCAAAGTCCGATTTCATCTCTGTCCATGCTCCCGCAGTTGACGGCGGTGCACTGATCTCCGCTGACAACATCGCAAAGATGAAGGACGGCGTTTGCATCATCAACACCTCCCGCGGCACCAACGTCGACGAGGACGCTCTGCTTGCAGCCCTCGAGTCCGGCAAGGTCCGTGCAGCAGGTCTGGACGTCTGGGCTTCCGAGCCTTCTGCAAACAAGGCTCTGTACAGCCATCCCATGGTTTCCTGCACGCCGCACATCGGTGCAGCTACCCAGGAAGCACAGAAGAGAATCGGCAGCGAGATCGTTTCCATCATCGAAAGCTTCTAAAAAAATATCGTGTCAGCCTGCGTGACTCATGCAGGCTGACATTCATCTGAAAAAGGAGAGTCATTATGAACGCTTATATTGAAAGTGTCATTGCAAACGTCAAAGCAAAGCACGCAAGCGAGCCCGAGTTCGTACAGACCGTCGAAGAAGTTCTGTCCTCTCTGAGCCCCGTCATTGATGCACATCCCGAGTACGAAAAGGCTGACCTGCTCAACCGTATTGTCGAGCCCGAAAGAATGTTCACCTTCCGTGTTGTCTGGATGGACGACAACGGTGCATACCACACCAACACCGGCTACCGCTGCCAGTTCAACGGTGCCATCGGCCCCTACAAGGGCGGTCTTCGTTTTCAGAAGAACGTCTATCCCGGCATCATCAAGTTCCTCGGCTTTGAGCAGATCTTCAAGAACGCTCTGTCCGGCCTGCCCATCGGCGGCGGCAAGGGCGGCTCCGACTTCGACCCCGCAGGCAAGTCCGCAGCAGAAGTCATGCGTTTCTGCCAGAGCTTTATGACGGCTCTTTACCGCTACATCGGGCCCGATGTTGACGTTCCCGCAGGCGATATGGGTGTCGGCGGCCGTGAGATCGGCTACCTGTACGGCCAGTACCGCCGTCTGAAGGGCGTTTGGGAAAACGGCGTCCTCACCGGCAAGGGTCTGTCCTACGGCGGCTCCCTGATCCGTCCCGAAGCTACCGGCTACGGTGCAGTTTACTATCTGCAGGAAGTTCTGAAGCACGAGAATGATTCCATCGAAGGCAAGCGTCTTGCGATCTCCGGCTACGGCAACGTTGGCTGGGGCATCATGAAGAAGGCAGAAATGCTCGGTGCCAAGGTCCCCTCCTTCGCAGGCCCCGACGGCTACATCCATGATCCCGACGGCGTCACCGGCGAAAAGCTCGACTTCATCCTCAAGATGCGTGCAGAAGACCCGATGCACTGCAAGCCCTACGCTGACAAGTACGGCGTGGAGTTCGTTCCCGGCGAAAAGTGCTGGGGCGTCAAGGATGTTGACATCTACATGCCCGCAGCCACGCAGAACGACGTTCTCATGGAATCTGCAGAGAAGATCGCTGCTTCCGGCGTCAAGTACTACATCGAAGTTGCCAATATGCCCACCTCTAACGATGCACTGAACTTCCTGCGGAGCCAGAAGCACATGATCGTTGCTCCCTCCAAGGCAGTCAATGCCGGCGGCGTCGGCGTTTCCGCACTGGAAATGGCACAGAACTCCGAACGTCTGGTCTGGAGTGCAGAAGAAGTTGACGAGCAGCTGCACCGCATGATGGAGACCATCCACCGCGTCTCCGCAGAGGCAGCAGAAGAATACGGCCTCGGCTATGACCTCGTTGCCGGTGCAAACATTGCAGGCTTCAAGAAGGTCGCAACGGCCATGATGGAGCAGGGCGTCTTCTAAGCTTTGCTTCCATAAGAAAAAACCTACCCGATTCGGGTAGGTTTTT
>JAZUDF010000097.1:0-27597 GCA_045639485.1 Faecousia sp.
GGAACAGATCATGGAAGTATACAAAGTTTTAATTTACGGCATCGAAGTGACTGCTCCGAAGGTTACTACCATCCTTGAAGCGGCCCGTATGGCCGGTATCGATATCCCCACTCTCTGCTATCTGAAGGACATCAACGCGATCGGTGCCTGCCGTATGTGCGTTGTCGAGGTCAAGGGTGCAAGAGGCCTGTGTGCTGCCTGCGTATACCCCATTGATCCTCCCAAGAAAGATGGCTCTTTGATGGAAGTCTACACCAACACTCCCAGAGTGCAGGAATACCGCAAAAAGACGCTCAAACTCATCCTCTCCGACCACAACCGCAGCTGCCTGTCCTGCGTCCGCAGCGGCAACTGTGAACTTCAGGAACTGTGCCGCAAGTACGGCGTAGAGAATGAAGGCGAATTCGACGGTGCAAAGTCCGAAGGCCAGTACGACGATTCCGCAGCCCACATGATCCGCGACAACAGCAAGTGCATCCTCTGCCGCCGCTGCGTCGCTGCATGCGAAAAGAATCAGGGCGTCGGTGTCATCGGTGCCAACAACCGTGGCTTCAAGACCTCCATCGGCTGTGCATTCGAGATGGACCTGGCTGATACCAGCTGCGTCTCCTGCGGCCAGTGTATCACCGCCTGCCCGACCGGTGCTCTGTACGAAAAAGACTTCACCGATGATGTCTTCAAGGCACTCGCTGATCCCACCAAGGTCGTTCTGGTTGAGACTGCTCCGGCAGTCCGTGCAGGCCTCGGCGAAGAATTCGGTCTGCCCATCGGCACCGATGTGGAAGGCAAGATGGCAGCAGCTCTGCGTCGTCTCGGCTTCTATAGAGTCTTCGACACCAACTTCGCAGCAGACCTCACCATCATGGAAGAGGCTACCGAATTCCTTGACCGCGTGAAGAACGGCGGCAAGCTGCCTCTCATCACGTCCTGCAGCCCCGGCTGGGTCAAGTACTGCGAACACTACTATCCCGAATTCACGGACAACCTGTCCTCCTGTAAGTCTCCCCAGCAGATGTTCGGTGCCATCGCCAAGAGCTACTGGGCAGAAAAAGAAGGCATCGATCCGAAGAACATCGTCATGGTCTCCGTCATGCCCTGTACTGCAAAGAAATTCGAGATCGGCCGCGATGATCAGGCTGCCAACGGCATGCCCGATGTCGATATCGCCATCACCACCCGTGAGCTTGCCCGCATGATCAAGAAGGCAGGCATTCGCTTCAACGATCTGCCCGACGAGAAGTTCGACCTGCCTCTGGGCCTCGGCACCGGTGCAGCCGTCATCTTCGGTGCGACCGGCGGTGTTATGGAAGCAGCCCTGCGTACCGCAGTGGAAGTCCTGACCGGTGAAGAACTGAAGAACCTCGACTTCAACGATGTCCGCGGCGTCGAAGGCGTCAAGGAAGCAACCTACGAAGTCGCAGGCCTCAAGATCAACGTAGCAGTAGCCAGCGGCCTTGCCAATGCAGCCAAGGTTCTTGAAATGGTCAAGTCCGGCGAAAAGGACTACCAGTTCATCGAGATCATGGCTTGCCCCGGCGGCTGTGTCAACGGCGGCGGTCAGCCTCAGGTTCACGCATCCGTCCGCAACTTTGTGGACGTTCGTGCAGAACGTGCAAAGGTGCTGTACAACATCGATGCAGCGAACCCCATCCGCAAGTCTCACGAGAACGAAGCAGTCAAGGAACTCTACAAGGAGTACCTCGGCGAGCCCGGCTCCGAGAAGGCACATCACCTGCTGCATACCACCTATGTCAAGCGTGTGATCAACCGCAAGGACATCTGATTGGTTGAATAAAAAGAAGGTACGGACGAAAGTCCGTACCTTCTTTTTTAGTGGTCAGTGGTCAGTGATTTGTGGTCAGTGGTCAGTAGGGGACGGCGTCCTCGACGTCCCACCGTGATGCACTTCCTTTTATACTCGTAGGGGCGGCGTCTTGCCGTCGCCCGAAAAGCGAAACCCACCGAAAAAGAGTTTTCCTCTTCGGCGGGTTTCAGCTTTTTCAGTATATAGGAATTTGCTAAATCCAATATTCCCTGATAAAGAAACTACACAAAGAACAAAGAGCAAAAATGAAAATCAACGGAACGAGAATGATTAAGACCTTAAAAAGAATCCTTAAGAATTTGTTCTCTGTATGATTGATTTTTGCATATAAATCATCATATTTGCCCTTGAATGGTATTGTGATGATCGTGCATAACAATTCGAGAATATCTTCCATATCATTTTTATGCTTGCATCAAATGACGCCGTAATCTTCAGCCAGCTTTTTGAACAGCGGCAAAGCTCGCTCGATGGTCTCGGTCTGTACGCAGTAGGAAATGCGGAAGTGACCGGGAGTGCCGAAGCCGTCACCGGGCACGAGCAGAAGATCGTACTTTTTCGCTGCTTCACAGAAGGCTCCTGCATCTGCTTCCAAAGACTGCGGGAACAGATAGAAGGCACCGCCGGGTGCCACGCAGGTGTAGCCGAAACTGCGAAGACCGTCAAGCAGTAGCTTGCGGTTGGTTTCATAGATGGAAATATCAGAGGTCAGTCCTGCACACTCCGCCGCGATCATCTGGAACATCGAGGGTGCACACACGTAGCCCAGGCTACGTCCTGCACCGCAAACGGCTGCGTAGACGTCTGCTGCGTTTTCAATGCGATCGGGCACCAGAATGTAGCCAATGCGTTCACCGGGCATGGAGAGCGACTTGGAGAAGGAATAGCACACGACCGTGTTGCGATAGGCGGGTGCAATAAAGGGGATCTTCTGTCCGCCAAACACGATCTCACGGTAAGGCTCATCAGAGATCAGATAGATGGGATGCCCGTACTCGGCACTCTTTTTCTCCAAAAGAGCAGCCAGCTTTTTGATGGTATCATCAGAATAAACAACGCCGCAGGGGTTGTTGGGAGAGTTGACGATCAGTGCCTTGGTGTTCGCATTCAGCTTTTCTTCCAGTGTGTCAAAATCGATCTGGAAATCTGCGATCTGTGCGGGGATGATCACGCACTTTGCACCGGCACCTGCGGTGATCCACATCTGATACTCGGGGAAGAAGGGTGCAAAGACGATCACCTCGTCCGCAGGCGAGCAGATGAGTGCACGCAGGGTGATCATCAAAGATGCTGCCGCACCGCAGGTCATGTAGAAGTTTTCGGGACGGTAGTTTGTGCCGAAGCGGCGGTTGAGGTCGTCTGCCATTGCCTTGCGGCAGGCTTCGCTGCCTTGTGCAGAGGTGTAACCGTGAATTGCCACGGGATCCATCTTTGCAATCTTTTCAATCGTCTGTGCCACCTTTTCAGGTGCGGGCACGTTGGGGTTGCCGAGCGAGAAATCAAAAATGTTTTCCCGACCGACGATTTTTGCACGCTGATTGCCGTATTCAAAAATATCACGGATGACCGAGCGTTTGTTGCCCAGTCCCATCATTTCACTGTTGATCATAAAGGTTCGCCTCGTTTAATCAATTTGGATGTAGAACGTGTTGATGATTGAATCACGCAGATCATCTTCGTCCAGATAGTACATCGGGTAGCCGTCCACCATCTCGACCGTGCTTTCGATCGTGTGGATGCTTTCGTCGGTGAACCGCAGACCACCCTTGAGTGCCGTGGGGGCAAGGTAAGTTACGGTATCGAGCCCGATATTCGTGACCATGTAATCATCAAGAATCTGATAAAGATTGACCAGACTCAAAGGATCGCCCTTTGCATGCTGCACGGCCTGAGCAACGAAAGCCTGCACATACTGACGCTGCCGCTCCATACGGGCTTTGTTGGCGTCGATGTTCTCGTGGCTTCTGCTGCGGATATATCTTTCCGCTTCCTCGCCGAGCAGTGTGACCTTTTCACCGGCTTTGATGTGATGCCATCTGCTCAGATTCATGTCGTCAAGGGAGGTCAGCGTCACGCCGCCGATGGAGTCGTTTGCGACCAGAATTCCGCTCATGTCCAATGCAACGTAGCTGGGGATCCGGATGCCGTACAGAAAACGTTCCACGCTTTCTACGGTGTTTCTGCAGCTGATCTCATGCTGATCGCCGTAGGCGAATGCGTGACAAAGCTGCGTGTACTCTGTTCGCACGTATCTGCCGTCAGCAGAGTAGACGCCGACTTCTGCGTAGGCGTCACGCGGGAAGCAGAGAATCTTCGTGTTGCCCGTTTCCGTATCCAGAGCAATGAGCAGAATAACGTCTGCCTGGCCGGCATTGCCGTAGGTCGTTGCCCGGTCGGAGATATTCTTGTCGATGCCCATAAAGAGAATAGCGGTGAGGTGGTCGTTCAGCTCATAGGTGTGTCCGTTGTACTCAATGATACGGCCGCGATCGTCCTTCTGTACGATCACGCCCTTATCGGAGTCATTGTCGGCGATGCTGATCACCGTGTCGGGGTTGACGATCGCGGATTTCAGTCTGCCGCTGTTTCTCAAAATCAGATAGGTCGCACCTGCAACGATTGCCAGAGCTACAAGCACGATCAGAACAATGAAGAGGATCCGGACGATCAGCGGAAAACGGTGCTTTTTCTTTTCTTTCTTCTCTTTTTTTGCAGCGAATTTTCCTTCATATTTTGCGGATCGGACTTCTTCTGCTTTCGGTGTCTCACTGGGTAGGCTCGTCACTGATCAGCACCCCCTGAATTAAATATCGTGCCGTACCGAAGTTGATGCAGGTACTCAAGGTCACAATGCGGCTGTCAAGGTTCAGCTCGATGCCTTCCCGCACGTGGCTGCGGAAGGTCTTCGGGCTTTGGATCATATCGAGCCAGCTCTGGAAAACCTCATCAACGGTAAAATCAAAGGAGTTGAGAATGTGCCGCTTGTCATACTGATGTGCGGAAACGATCTCGTAGGTCAGGATGTGACCGGGCGTATAAATATAAAAATACGGATGCTCGTCAAAGAACTCCTGCTCCAGGAACATATCGAGATTGGAGAACATGGAGTCGTTGAGCATATTGTGTCCGTATACCACGGTCACACGGTCTGTAAAATCTCTGGCATTGCCTTTCTGCGTGTAAACGACACCCTGATACTCATACTCTCTGTAAATGTTGCGGTGCAGATAGTAGTTGTCGTCCTCGTCCTGATTGGATTGGAAGATCGGGTAGTCCACACCGGTATCCGGCACGTAAACCCAGGCGTAAACGTCGGAGTTGATCGCCTGCAGATCATCAAAGTTGATCGGGTTGACGGGCAGGGGAGGCTCCGTTGTTTCTGCCGGATCCACCGTCGGCAGCGTGTTCTCCGTGCCGTCGGATAACGTTTCGAAGTTGTGATAATTCGAAGGATCAAAATCGCTGTGCGAATATTGCCTGACCAGCTCGAAAATAATGACACCGATGCAGGCAGCCATGACGACAAAAAGAGCGATCAGAATGATCAGCCACTTTTTTCGGTCATTTTTGTTCTTTTTCAAATACCGTGCCATTTGCTTACCTCACAAAAAACACTGAATAATAGTACCTTCTATTATATTGTAAGACGGATGAAAAGTCAAACTGTTCCCGTTCCTGACAGAATGAAAAAACGGAGCTGCCGCATCTGCGGCAACTCCGTTTCAGTTAAACTGCGAAATTAGTTTTCTTTCTTGACGAAACGCTTTGCAATGATGACTGCAGCAACTGCACAGACAACAAGAACTGCAAATGCGATCACGATCCAGGTGAGCTCGGAACCGGTCTGCGGGCCGTCATGGCTGGTGTCGGAGGGGGTGGTCACAATGGGAACACCTTCATACTCAGCGATCACAACCAGGTCGGATGCGGGCTTGATCACAATGTACGGGCCATCCAGAGAGCCTTCAACGATGGTGTATTCACCGTCGATGGTGAAGCCAACGAATTCGTAGGGGCTGGTGGGATCAGCTTCAAAGCGGATGGTGTCGCCAACAGGAACGGTGTAGTTGGAGACAGCAGGAGCCGAGCCGGGCTCGCTGTGAGCGTAGTCGTCGAATTCAACCAGATATTCGGGCTTGGTCGTCGGGCTGACGATGGGATCGCCTGCAAATACACTCACGCAAAGAGCGGAGAGCATCAGAACGGCAAGAAGAACAGCGATGAGTTTTCTCATATATAGGATCCTCCTGAAAGATATAAGTACATAATTCTACAGTGTCATTATACCATAGAAAAACGATTTGTAAATAGGTAAAAACACTTTTTTCAGAATAATTTTCAAACGACCAGCTCAAATTCACCGATGTCCGCACCGTCAAAATACCGATGCAGATCATAAGGAGAATAAATGCCGCGGTCGGTCACGATGCCGGAGATGAGAGACGGCGGCGTGATGTCAAACGAGGGGTAATAACCCTTCACGCCGTCTGCTGCGGTCTTCACGCCCATGGCCTGCAGAACGAAGTCGGGATCACGCTGCTCAATGCGGATCGCATCCTTCGTCGGATGCCCCTGATCAGGCACGCCGGAGACAAAGAAGGGAATGCCCATGTACTTTGCGGCAATCGCGATCTGGAAGGTGCCGATCTTGTTGACGACGTAACCGTCCATGCAGATGGCGTCAGCCGCACAGGTAAAGACGTCGATGCCTTCCTTCTGCATGACGTAGGCGGGCATGTTGTCCGTAATGACTGTGGTATCAAAGCCCATCTGACTGCAGACGGTCGCGGTCAGACGTGCACCCTGGAAATACGGACGCGTCTCGGGGCAGAACAGTTTGATGTTCTTGCCGCGGTTTTTCGCCTCACGCAGCATCATGCCGACGATCGTCTCGCCGAAGCACTGCGTCATGACTTTACCGTTGTCGGGGAACATATTGACAAGGTAGGTAGCGGCCTGTGCCACTTTGTTATAGCGGCGATTGTTTGTAGCGATCAGATGGTTCACGATCGCTTCATCCGTCGGGAGACCTGCTTCCAGTGCGACCTTTGCGGCATCTAAGCATCCGCCGGTGATGCGGGCGTAACGGGCGATCGTGGTCGGCCGGGAATGAGAGATCGTATAAGATGCCTTTTCCAGAAACTCGATCTGCTGCTGCTTCGGCAGATCGCGGCATTCATAGGCAGCCAATGCCATGCCGGCGGCACAGGCAGTGAACGGACCGCAGCTCTGTGTCACCATGTCGGTGATCGCCTGTGCGACCTCCTGGTGCGTCCTGCAGATGACAAATTCCACCTTCCGCGGGTAGACGCGGCGGTCTAAAATGCGAACCTCACCGTTTTCGTACCAAGCAATATTCTCATATTGCAGCATGAATGCAAGGTCATGGTCAGCACGTTCCATCAGACGTATAACTCCTTCAGTGCTTCGCGGGACTCTGCCTTGATTTTTTCAGCGTCCAGCGTCTTAAATTCGCCGTTTTCGTAGAGAATTTTGCCGTCGACCATCGTCATGCAGACGTCGCTGTCCTGCACGGCGTAGGCGATCATTGCGGGGTAGTCGAGTGCGGGAATGAGGTGCGGCTTGTCAAAGTCAATGGCAACGATGTCAGCCTTCATGCCGACCTGCAGATTGCCGGTGTCATCACGGCCCTGTGCGGCAGCACCGTTGAGCGTTGCCATTTTGAGAAGGTCACCGGGCTTGACGATGGTGGGATCGTTGTGATAGCCGTTGTGGATGATGGAGGCAAGGTGCATTTCCTCAAACATGTTCAGGTTGTTGTTGGAGGCGGCACCGTCCGTACCGACGGTGACGTTCAGACCGCGGTCAAGCATCTTCTGCACGGGAGCGAAGCCGCTGCCGATCTTCATGTTGCTGGACGGGCAGTGGACGGGGCTGACACCGCGTGCTTTGAGCAGATCAATGTCGGAATCGGAAACCCACACGCAGTGTGCAGCGGTGACGGGGTTTTCAAAGGTGCCGAGGCTGTCAAACAGCTCTGCCGGTGTCTTGCCGTGGCGGGCAATGCACTCTTCGTGCTCACGCTTCGTCTCGGAAAGATGCAGCTGCATTCTTGCACCGCGTTCTTTGCACGCAGCGGAGAAGGCACGGATGTTTTCGGGCGTGTTGGTGTATTCTGCATGGATGCAAAGGTCGATGCGTACGCGGCCGTCTGCGGTGTTGTTGAACTCGTCAAACAGGGCGATGCCGTCCTTGCATTCTTCGTTGTCTTCAAATTTCACGTCGGGATAGCCCATCGTGGAGCGGCAGATGTTGGTCTTGATGCCTGCATCGACCACCGCTTCCACGGTGTTGCGGTTGAGGTAGTACATATCGGAATAGGAGGTGACACCGCAGGCAAGCATTTCAAGAATCGAAAGGTAGCTTGCAGCCTTCACGCCCTTGTCGGTCCATTTTGCCTCGGTGGGGAAGATAAACTTGGTCAGCCAGTCTTGCAGATTGAGGTCGGAGCCGATGCCACGCAGGAACACCATGGGGCTGTGGCAGTGGCAGTTGATGAGGCCGGGGATCAGCAGCTTGCCGGACATGGATTTTTCTTCGTCGTATGCATCTAAAGGGCGTACCTCGGACAGCCAGCAGATGGTCGTTCCGTCGATTCCCAGATAAGCGTTTTTCAGGGTACGCCAGGTACCGTTTTCATAAGTCAGGATATCACAGTTTTTCAGCAGACGCTTCATAAGAAGTCAACCTCCCACAATATTTTATCTTCTGAATATTATAGTTTTTTTTCGCATTTCTGTCAACAAAACGGATGAGATTTGGCACTTCCTATGAAAATTGTAAAGGCGTTTTGTGTAAAAAGTGAATGCAAGGCGGAAATCCGACGTATTCAGTTGACTTTTGCGGCAGAAAAGGGTATAAAGAAGATACGTAAAATGCCGAAAGAAAAGGGGGAAGTGCAGATGAAACGGACGCTCGCATTGCTGTTGGCTGTAGCACTTTTCTGCACTTTTTTCGTTGTGGCATTCGGTGCGGAGCATGACTGTGCAGGTGAAAACTGCCAGATCTGCTGCGTGCTTCATACCTGCCTGCATCTGACGCTCACGCTCGTGCTTTGCGTCTGCACGGCACTTGTGCTGCCGGCATTCTCGTTCGGCATGCGTTTTTGCAGCCGTGCGGCTTTGAGAATCGGTTGCATTTCTCTCATCACACAGAAAGTCAAGCTTTCAAATTAACAAATATCGCAAAAACATTCAGGATACGTCTGCCCTTTGCGGCAGGCGTCGTTTGCGTATTCCCGCAAGGGGCGTTTTGTGCGATTTTTGTAATTTGGAGGCGTTTTTTATGAAAAAACTGATTGCTGCTTTCCTTGCTGTTCTTGCCGTGCTCTGCTGCTTCTGCGGCTGCGGCGAGATGCCGTCAAAGACGCCGGAGATCGTTGTGACGATCTTCCCGCTGTATGACTTCGCCCGTCAGATCCTCGGAGACAATCCCGCAGGGCTTGAAATTGAACTGCTGCAGAAAAACGGCACCGATCTTCACAATTATCAGCCGACCGCCGAGGACACGGCACTGATCGGCACGTCAAAGCTGTTTGCCTATATTGGCGGCGAGTCGGACGAGTGGACGCAGGACGTGCTCGCGACTGCCGGCGGTAACGGACGGCGTCTTTGTCTGATGGACACCGTGCAGGGCCTGGAGGAAGAGTCGGTCGAGGGCATGCAGGAGGCAGAGGAAGAGGAAGAAGAGGGTGCAGTCGACGAGCATATCTGGCTGTCCCTTCGCAACGCACAGATCATGATCAACGCAATGTGCGAAGAGATCTGCACCGTTGATCCCGACCATGCGGCACTCTACCGTGCCAACGCCGACGCTTACTGTTCATCTTTGGCAACGTTGGACACTGAATATCAGACCGCTGTTGAAACAGCTTCGTTTGACACGATTCTGGTAGCTGACCGCTTCCCGTTCCGCTATCTTGCGGCTGACTACGGACTGAAGTATTATGCGGCATTTTCCGGCTGTGCGGCATCTTTGGACGTCAGCTTCGAAACCGTCGCGTTTTTAAGCGAAAAACTTAAGGAGCTCGATCTGCCGGCAGTGCTCATCATTGACGGCTCGGACGGCGAGATCGCCCGCACTGTCATTGAAACCGCAGGCCTGGATGTCCCCGTTCTGACGCTGCACTCCTGCCAGTGCGTGTCTGCGGAGGAGTTGGAAAGCGGCGTGACTTATCTTGATATTATGACTTCCAATCTGGAAGTATTAAAGGAGGCGTTGAACGGATGACGTTGATTTCCTGCAAAGATCTGCAGATCGGCTACGACGGAAAATGTGTGGTCTCTGACCTCAATTTCACTGTCGAAGAGGGGACGTATCTGTGCATCGTCGGCGAGAACGGCTCCGGCAAAAGTACGCTGATGCGGACGCTGCTCGGCCTGCAAAAACCGCTTGGCGGTACCTTGCAGTTCTCGGGCGGCCTGCAGCAAAAGCAGATCGGCTATTTGCCGCAGCAGACACCCGTGCAGAAGGATTTTCCCGCTTCGGTGTGCGAGGTCGTCCGTTCGGGCTGCCTGAACCGCGGCGGCCTGCGGCCGTTTTACTCCAAAGAGGAGAAACAGCTTGCGGCACAGAACATGGAACGTATGGGCATTACCCACCTGAAAAAACGCTGTTACCGGGAACTCTCCGGCGGCCAGCAGCAGCGGGTACTGCTTGCAAGAGCCCTTTGTGCCACGGAGAAGCTTCTCCTGCTTGACGAGCCTGTGGCAGGACTCGATCCGGTGGTGACGGAGGAGATGTACCGCCTGATCGCGGATCTTCACAAAAGCGGCGTGACGGTCATCATGGTGACGCATGACGTTGCTGCTGCACTGAAATATGCCACGCACATTCTCCACGTGAGCGGCAAACCGCTTTTCTTCGGCGAAAAAGACGCCTATCTTCAGACAAAGACCGGTCAGGCCTTTGCCAGTCTGGCAGAGGGAGGTGCGGACGTATGACGGCATTTTCTGCATTTCCGCTCAGCTTTTACCTGCAGATGCCCAACGTGCAGTACGCTCTGATCGTGGCTCCGCTGATCGCACTGTGCAGTGCACTTTTAGGCGTGTGCCTGGTGCTGCGGCGGTACTCTCTGATCGGTGACGGGCTGTCACACGTGACCTTCGGCACGATGGCGGTCGGTGCGATCACCGGAATTGCCGAGCTGTACATCTCTCTGCCTGTTACCGTGCTGACAGCCGTGCTGCTTCTTTGCTCCGGCGAACGCAGCAAGGTCAAGGGCGATGCATCTGTTGCCATGATCTCCGTCGGTTCTCTGGGCATAGCCTATCTGCTGTTCAGCCAGTTCGGTGACGGCAACGCCGCACAGGATGTCTGTAAAGTCCTGTTCGGCAACGCAACGATCATCTCTCTGAAGCTTCCCGAGGTCATCCTCAGTGTTGCACTGGCAGTGGTCGTGCTGGCATTCTATTTCTTCTTCTACCACAAAATTTTTGCCGTGACTTTTGACGCGGCATTCGCACAGGCAACGGGCGTACACGCCAAGGCCTACAATCTCGCGTTTGCGATCGTCACGGGTATCGTGATCGTGCTTGCGACCAAACTCGTCGGTGCACTGCTTATCACGGCACTGATCGTATTTCCGACCGTTTCCGCCATGCGGCTGTTCCGCAGCTTCCGTGCGGTCACGGTCTGTGCGGCGGTCATTTCCGTCGTCTGTTCTCTGGCAGGCGTGTTTTTGAGCCTGCTTGCGGGCTTTTCCGCAGGCTCGGCGATCGTCGTTGCAAACGTCGCCGTCTTCCTGCTTGCAAGTCTGCTATCTCTTATCATTCGGAGGAAAAACGCATGAAAAAATATTTATGTCTGCTCCTTGCACTTGTGATGCTGTTTGGCCTTTGTGCCTGCGGCGAGGGTGAGGCAACAAACGGCGGAAGTGTAACGACACAGACGCTGCCGCAGATCTTTGACGCGGAGCAGTATCAGATCTATCAGAATCTGTTTTTCAACGGCCAGAAGGATTCGTTCATCGGTCAGCAGATGACCGTGACCGGCGTGTTCGTCGCCATCCGGGACAGCTTCAATTCCGTGACAAGATATTACTGCTGGGGCTACTACGATCAGACCAAATGCTGTGACTGGCAGTGGGAACTGAAATTAGACAGCAACACAGATCTTCCTGCAAACGGCTCCAAGGTGACCTTCTCCGGTACGTTTGCCGAGGATGAAAAGGCACTCGACGGCGTGTGGATGACCGACGTCAGTTTGACCGTGGAAGAAACCTATGTCGGTGAGACCTGCGACTACGATCTTTGCCTGATGAATGCGACACTGGAGCGTGTTCAGCTGATGAATATGCAGTATTTCCCCGATGAGTACGAGGGAAAGAGCATTCGGCTGTACGGCAGAGTGTACGATCCCGGAACGCTGCAGCATCCGTACTATGACGGTGCGTGGATGCAGCCGTTTGAATCTGCAGAGCCGGTCACCGCACTCGGCCTGACGGTCATCGTCAAAGGTACGTTCTCCGGTGGCACGATCACGAATGCCGCAGTAAATGAGACGACCGATTATTGATAAAGAAAGCTGCAAGGCAAATCGCCTTGCAGCTTTTTTGTGTTTATTTCAGGAAAAACAGTTTTCTTTTTTTCTTTACCGGCTCCATCTCGTCGAGCAGGATGCAGAATTTGCCGTAGAAATCGTCGGCACCTTCCACACTCTGACCTTTCCAGTTGAGCCAGTGGCAGGGTTCCATCGGAAGACCGCTGCACTTTTTCGCAAATCTTCTGCCGACACCGAGGGCCTCCGCGTAGGGGAGCATCCGGTAGAAATACTGCGGATCGTTATCCAGCAGTCCGTCGAGCGTCGCAGGATCGAGCTTCCGCAGGAATCTGCGAAGCCCGAGCAGCTGATAGAACAGATGCATGCCGCCGGCGGAACGCTTCGCACCGGGCAGACACACCAGGCCGATCAGCAGCTGCAAAATGCAGTTTATGAACATGATGCCAAAGCAGCCTGCAAAGAATGACAGCAGAAGCATCAGTGCGAGCACGGCGAACATTGCATAACGCTTCACCGGCAGACAGCGGGAAACAAAGGTTTCGGGCAGCTTCTGCAGAAGCAGTGCACCGAGCGTGCAAAGTGCTGCAAGCGGGATGATCAGCACCCAGCGGAAGGATTGCGGTGTAAGAAGGTTGTCAAAGGTCAGCAGTGCGGCAAACGCGGCAGCAGCCAGACCGAGAAGACTCAGAATGATCGGGCGGCTGAATTTTGACTTCCGCCGCAGCAGACGGCTTTGCCAGTCTGCCTGCGTCAGTGCCGCACAGTTTGCTGCTGCACTCTGGAACGCGGGGCTGTGCACACGGCACTCGCCGGAACGGGAGAAGAGTGTGGAAAACAGCTTCGCTTCACAGCGGCTGCGTTCGTTGCCCATGTCCATGCGGCAGATCAGATACTGCTTGCGGTCTTTGGTGCGTTCCACGGAAAGATAGCCGAGAGAAGCCCAGACCGTACTCATCAGTCCGACCGACGGCTGCTTCAGCTGCAGCAGATAGGGGATCTGACCTGCATTGCAGTTCAGCGGTGCATCGGTTTCAGGCGTGATCTTCCGAAAACGGTTGCGTAAAAATACGAACCAGTAGATCACGCAAAGAACAGTGAGCAGCCAGAACAGAAGTACGTCTGCACCTGCAAAGCGACCACGCATGAACCGCAGGTCAAAGAAGCCGTCCGGCAGTGTCATTTCAACCGTCAGAGACTCCTGCTCCATCAGCGGCTGCAGCGATTGCGAACGGATCACACCGTCGCTGACCTCCGTATTCAGATAGTTGCCGATCTGATCGTTGTAGTAACTGCTGTAAAACTCCGGCAAACCGGGGAATTCCGAGGGCATGGTGAGTGTCAGAGTGAAATTCCGGATGACGTATTGCCATTCCGGGAACAGAAGCGGCAGCGTGAACAACTGCTCTCCGTCACCCTTCACCGCAGTGGTCAGCAGTCGGTAGGAAACGTCAAAGGACTGTGTGCCGGCAAATCCGCCGTTCAGTGTCAGAAACTTGCAGCCGGAGCTTCGTCCGACCGAGTAATTCACGGCACTCACGGAAATGCTGTAGGCATCCTTCGGCACCGGGACGGTCACCGAGGATACCGTGCCGACGAAGGTGTATTCGACGTGCATGGTAACAAGGCAGGAACTGTCCTTCTGAACGGTGCATTCCGCATCGATGCTGTTGATCCGTGTCGTTTCGTTGTCAGGATCGGACAGGCCGCTGTCCGGCAGCGTGAAGTATCCGTCATCAAATTCAATGACGAGCGAAGCCGTTTTCGGCTTGATGCTCTTATCGGATTCCAGTGTCACAACGGTGCCTTCCGAGGAGACCGTCAGGTAGTTTTTCAGAGAATCGCCGTCCGCATCCACAATCGAGGGTTTCTTACCGTGCTCTGCAGGCAGGTTGACCTGAACATTGCAAAAATCGATCTGGCAGTTCCAGTCCTCGTTGAGCAGAGGCAGCGTCATCGTCTGCTTGCCGTCCCACGTTTCTGCGATATGCGGCAAATGGTAAGAAACACAAACCGTGTCCGTAGGGGAGATGCCGTCCTCTTTCTGCAGAATGAGGAAAATGCAGTTTTCGCTGACCTGCTGTGAGTTCTGCAGATCCGGCGTGACGATCTGTTCTGCCTCCAAAGGCAGCGGGATCATAAAGGAGGTCACGTCATCGGGCAGTGTGACGGAAAGCGTCAGCGTTACGTCGCATGCACCGGTTTCGGAAACCATGCAGACCGCGTGATAGGAGGACACGGTGATCACGTCGTCATCGGCGTACACCGGCACCTGCAGTAGCAAAAGCACACAGAGGATCAGTAGAAGAAACCGTTTCAACGCAAACCTCCTTTCCACCCGAAACGGGACGTAGTCAATGACAGAAAATCTCCAAAGCCCGCAGTGCAGACTTTGGAGTTTCAATTTATCATATCTTGCCGGAAAAAGCAAGATTTTTGCACGTTACGTGTCAGACAGAGCCTTTGTACGGAAAAACTGCAAGATGGATTTTCTTGTGATGATCCCGATAAAACTCCCGCGGTCATCCACAACGGGCACAAAGTTCTGCTCCGTGGCACGGTCAAGCAGATCCTGGATCTGCGTGTCAACGTGCACGGGAAGGTTGTCCCTGCGGCGGGGAAGTGCCATGACGTTGATCTGCTCGGCAGCCTTCAGATCCAAGCCGCACTGGTTTTTCAGTCCCCACAGAAGATCGCCTTCCGTGACCGTGCCGCAGTAGGTACCTTCGCTGCTGAGAACGGGCAGTGCCGTATAGCCGGAAAGCTCCATCCGCTGCAGTGCTTCCCGCACGGACTCATCGCTGCAAAGATAAGCACAGTCTGCCTTCGGCGTCAGAAAAAACAGGATGTTCATCAAAATGCTCCATTCGTTGTTTTTCTACATTCTAACATACAAATATGAAAAGAGTATGAACAAAATAGTCCCGCGTCCGAATCAGACGCGGGACAGATTTTGAAAATCAAACAGGCTGGTTCGCAGCTTCGATGATCTTGAGGAACTTTTCGGGAACGAGGGAAGCACCGCCGATCAGGCCGCCGTCGATGTCGGGCTGAGCCAGAAGATCGAATGCGTTCTTGTCGTTCATGCTGCCGCCGTAAAGAATGGTGGTGCCGCGGGCGATCTTGGAGCCGTACAGCTTACGGATGACGCTGCGGATATGCTCGCAGACTTCCTCAGCCTGCTCGGGCGTTGCAGTCTTGCCGGTGCCGATGGCCCAGATGGGCTCGTAAGCAATGACGATCTTGCGGACGCTCTCTTCGGGGATGCCCTCCAGATCGCACTTGATCTGCATGGAAATCCATTCCTCAGTGATGCCGCTTTCTCTCTGTTCAAGGCTTTCGCCGCAGCACATGATGGGGATCAGACCTTCTGCCAGTGCAGCCTTGACCTTTGCGTTGACGTCAGCATCCGTTTCGCCCATGGCACGGCGTTCGGAGTGGCCGATGATCACGTACTTACAGCCGGCGTCGACCAGCATGTTGGCAGCGATCTCACCGGTGTATGCACCGGAAGCGTTGGCGTTGCAGTTTTCTGCACCGATGCCGATGCGGGTTTCACGGATGGCACGGACAGCTGCGGGAATGCAGACAGCAGGGACACACAGTGCGATATCGCACCAGCGGCCCTTGGGCAGCATGCCCTTGAAGGCGGTCATGAATTCTTTGGTTTCAGACGGGGTTTTGTTCATCTTCCAGTTGCCCGCGATGAGAGTCTTTCTGTATTTTCTGTTCATTCTGTTTTACTTCTCCTGAGATTATTTATCTTCCAGACATGCAATACCGGGCAGTTCGAGGCCTTCGAGGAATTCGAGGGAAGCACCGCCGCCGGTGGAAATGTGGGTGATCTTGTCAGCAAAGCCGAGCTGTTCGCAGGCTGCAGCAGAGTCGCCGCCGCCGACGATGGTCACAGCATCGGAATCGGCCAGAGCCTGTGCAACGGCGATGGTGCCTGCAGCAAGCGTCGGGTTCTCGAACACGCCCATGGGACCATTCCAGACAACGGTCTTCGCGTTCTTCGCAGCGTCTGCAAAGATCTTGCGGGTTTCTTCGCCGATGTCGAGACCTTCCATGTCATCGGGAATGGCATCTGCAGCCACGGTTCTGACTTCGATGGGGCCGTCAATGGGATCGGGGAAGGAAGCTGCGATCACGGTGTCAACGGGGAGCAGGAGCTTGACGCCCTTGGCTTCCGCCTTTGCCATCATTTCCTTGCAGTAGTCGATCTTCTCGGTGTCAAGCAGGGATTTGCCGACGGAGTAACCCTTGGCTGCGAGGAAGGTATAAGCCATGCCGCCGCCGATGATGAGGGTGTCGCCCTTTTCAAGCAGGTTGTTGATGACGTTCAGCTTGTCGGAGACCTTTGCACCGCCGAGGATGGCGACGAAGGGACGTTCGGGATCGGCAAGGGCCTTGCCCATGATGCCGACTTCCTTTGCGATCAGGTAGCCGCAGACTGCGGGCAGGTAGTCAGCGACACCTGCGGTGGAGGAATGTGCTCTGTGTGCGGTGCCGAATGCATCGTTCACAAAGATATCGGCCATGTCGGCCAGACGCTTGCTCAGGTCGGGATCGTTCTTGGTCTCGCCCTTTTCAAAGCGGGTGTTCTCAAGCAACATCACGTCACCGTCGTTCAGAGAAGCGGCGAGGCGGGCAGCATCTTCACCTGCAACGTCTTTTGCCATCTTGACTTCCTTGCCGAGCAGCTCGGAAAGACGGTCAGCCACAATCTGCAGGCTGAACTGGGGTTCGGGACCGTTCTTGGGCTTGCCGAGATGGGAGCAGAGAATAACTCTTGCACCGTTGCTTGTCAGATACTGGATGGTGGGAAGTGCAGCGACGATACGCTTGTCACTGGTGATCTTGCCTTCCTTGGTGGGAACGTTGAAATCACAGCGGCAAAGAACGCGTTTCCCGCGAACTTCAATATCCTCTACGGATTTCTTGTTGTAATTCATAGATTTGCCTCCGTTAAAAAGATTCAAAATTTAACCGCGAATGCGGAGAAATTACGTTTTCATTTTCCCGTACTGTTTCAGATGCGGGAACTCCAGCTGCCGCAGTGCTTCAAAGCAGCCGACGGCGACGGAGTTGGAGAGATTGAGCGACCGAGCCTCCTCCCGCATGGGGATCTTGACACAGTCTTCATAGTGTGCATTGAGGAAGTCCTCGGGCAGACCTTTGGTTTCTTTTCCGAAAATGAGGTAGCAGCCGTCTCCGTAATCCGCCTCGGTATAGGCACGGGGTGCTTTCGTGGAGAACAGACGCATCTGCCGAACCTCGTTCTTTGCAAAGAAATCATCGAGATTTTCATAGACACGCACGTCCACGAGATGCCAGTAGTCCAGACCTGCACGCTTGACGGCTTTTTCGGAAATGTCAAAACCAAGCGGCTTGACAAGATGCAGCACGCTGCCGGTCGCGGCACAGGTGCGGGCGATGTTGCCGGTGTTCTGCGGGATCTCGGGCTCGACCAGAACGATGTTGAGCATCCAATCACCTCCGCAAAAAACCTCGCCGATTATATTAGTACAAAAATATCGAAAAATCAACAGCAAGCTTTGAAAAAGTTTGCGATTTTTCAATATTTTGGCGGGATATTTATAGGATATCCCGTCACAGCTTTCGTATGTGAAATTTTCGTGTAGTTTTTGGTATGCCCCGATGCGATTGACATCACACGCGAAAGAGAATATAATATGGAGAATAAAATGGCAAAGAAGGCGACTTATGACCTACGAAGCAGGACAATATGATATTGCCGTCATCGGTGCAGGACATGCCGGCATCGAAGCGGCACTCGCAGCAGCACGGATGGGGCGGAAGACTGTCATCTTCACGATCAATCTCGATGCTGTCGGCAATATGCCCTGCAACCCCGCCATCGGCGGCACGGGCAAGGGACATCTTGTGCGGGAGCTTGATGCCCTCGGCGGGCAGATGGGCATCGCGGCAGATGCCTGCTGCATTCAGTACCGGATGCTCAACCGGGGCAAAGGGCCTGCGGTCCACAGCCTTCGTGCACAGGCAGACCGCCGCCGTTATCAGGAATACATGAAGCACATTCTGGAAACGCAGGAAAACCTTGACCTCAAGCAGGCCATGGTCGTTGATATTCTCACGGAAAACGGTGCAGTCTGCGGCGTGGTGACACAGCTCGGTGCGATCTACCGCTGCAAGGCGGCGGTGCTTGCCACGGGTACCTATCTCGAAAGCACCGTCATCATCGGCGAAAACGTCATCTCTTCGGGCCCCGACGGGATGCACGCAGCCGAAGGACTGACGGCAAGACTGACTGCTCTCGGCCACACGATGCGTCGTTTCAAGACCGGAACACCCCCGCGTGTCAATGCCCGCAGCGTGGACTACTCCGTCATGGAGCTGCAGCCGGGCGACAATGTTCCGGTGCCGTTCAGCTTCTCCACACAGCAGCCGCCTGCAAACACTGCTGTCTGCTATCTGACTTATACGAACGAAGAAACACACGATATCATCCGTGCAAATCTTGACCGCAGTCCGATCTATGACGGCTCCATTACGGGTGTCGGCCCGCGTTACTGCCCGTCGATCGAAACCAAGGTCGTCCGTTTCGGGGACAAGCCTCGGCACCAGCTCTTTGTCGAGCCGTGCGGCAGTTCCACGGACGAACTGTATATTCAGGGCTTTTCTTCCTCCATGCCCGAGGACGTTCAGCTGCAGATGCTCCACTCTGTCAAAGGACTGGAACATGCGGAGATGATGCGTCCGGCATACGCGATCGAATATGACTGTGTCGATCCCACGGAGCTTTATCCGACACTGGAAAGCAAAAAAGTCGAAGGACTTTACGGTGCAGGCCAGTTCAACGGCTCGAGCGGCTACGAAGAAGCGGCCGTGCAGGGCTTTGTGGCAGGTGTCAATGCCGCCCTGAAGCAAAAAGGCGAAGAGCCGATGATCCTGCAGCGTTCTGACTGCTACATCGGAACTTTGGTCGATGACCTTGTGACCAAGGGCACCAACGAGCCCTACCGCATCATGACCTCCCGCAGCGAATACCGCCTGCTTCACCGGCAGGACAATGCAGATCAGCGTCTTTCCCATATCGGCAGACGCATCGGTCTGATTTCGGAAGAACGCTATGCCGCCGTGCAGGAAAAATACGAAAAGGTGCAAAAAGAGATCGAGCGTCTGGAGCACTCCGGCGTTGCATCCTCGGAAGCACTTAATACCTTTCTTGCGGAAAACGGCTCTGCACCCGTGGATGTTTCCGTCCGGCTTGCAGACCTCGTCCGCAGACCGGAACTGACCTACGATTCCATCGCAGCATTTGACAAAGACCGCCCGGAACTGTCTGCCGACGTCACCGAGCAGGTGGAGATCCAACTGAAATATGCCGGCTACATTGCCCGGCAGCAGAAGCAGGTGGAGGAATTCCGCAAAGCGGAAGAGAAACTGCTTCCGCGGGATGTTGATTATGAAACGATCAGTGGCCTGAAGGAAGAAGCCAGACAGAAGCTCAATGAGATCAAACCTGTTTCCGTCGGGCAGGCGAGCCGCATCTCAGGCGTCAGCCCGTCCGATGTCGCGGTTTTGCTCGTCTGGTTAGAGCAAAATAAAAACGTGTCATCCTGAACGAAGTGAAGGATCTACCTTTCTCAACGCAGAAACGGAGGAAACATGGCATACGAACAGCTTGCCGGTGCCTATGACCGGCTCACGCAGGATATTCCCTATGCGGAGATCCTTGCATTTTATGAAAAGATTATGGCACGCTACGGTGTCAAGCCCGAAACGGTGCTTGACCTTGCCTGCGGCACGGGCAGCCTTTCCGTGCTGCTTGCCGAAAAAGGCTACCAGGTGCTCGGCACCGACCAGTCCGTGGAGATGCTGACCGAGGCCTACGAAAAGACCATGCAGATGGAGGGCAACAAGCCCTACTTTGTCCGGCAGAAAATGCAGACGCTCCGCCTGCCTTATGCGGTCGACTGTGCCGTCTGCTGCCTTGACAGCCTCAACTATATCACAAAGCCGGAAGATTGCCGCAAGGCACTGCAAAAGGTCTTTGACAATCTCAACCCGGGTGGCCTTTTCATCTTTGATGTCAATTCCGAATGCAAACTCAAAGGTTTGGACGGACAGATGTTCATTGACGAAGATGATGACGTGTATTGCGTCTGGCGTGCGGAGTTCGATGAGAGCACGCGTGTCTGCACCTACGGCATGGACATCTTTTTCCGCGAAGGCAGCGTGTGGCACCGTACGGCGGAGGAACACCGTGAATATGCCTATACGGCAGATGAACTGAAAAACTGGCTCACGGAAGCGGGCTTCAGGAACATTGAGATCTACGGCGACCGCAGACTCGATGCCCTGCAGGAAAACGAACAGCGGCTGTTCTTTGCCGCAAAAAAGGAGTAACCCATGGCAGATCATCTCATCAGAGCAATGACAAAAGACGGCTGGGTAAAAGCCGTCGCGATCGACGGAAAAAATTTAGTCGAGCGTGCAAGACAGATCCATGACACCACGCCGACGGCAACGGCGGCACTCGGACGCACGCTTTGTGCGGCCTCCATGCTCGGCAATATGCAGAAGACCGAAAACGGCTCCGTCACCCTGCAGTTCAAGGGCGGCGGACCGCTCGGCACGGTGCTTGCCGTGTCTGACTGGCAGGGCAACGTCCGCGGCTATGTGCAGAATCCGCACATCACGCTGCTTGAAAAGTATGCAGGCAAATTAGATGTCGGTGCGGCGGTCGGCACGGACGGTATGCTGACGGTCATCCGCGACCTGCAGATGAAGGATCCCTATGTCGGCAGCGTGCAGCTCGTCTCCGGCGAGAGCGGCGACGACGTGACGGCATATCTCGTGCAGAGTGAGCAGACACCCTCTGCCTGTGCACTGGGCGTTCTGGTCGATACGGACTGCACCGTCAAGGTCGCAGGCGGCTACATTCTGCAGCTACTTCCGGGTGCACCCGAGGAAGTGATCGCAAGGCTTGAGATCGGCATCCAGAATGCAGGTGCCGTCACGGCAATGCTTGACCGTGGCCTGAGCCCGAAGGAAATGCTCGAAACGGTCATGGAGGGCATGGAGCTGGAGCTCTTTGAAGAAACTCCGGTCGAGTACCGCTGCTATTGCACAAGAGACCGTGTGGAGTCCACGCTCATCAGCCTCGGCAAAAAAGAACTGACGGAAATTGCGGAAGATGGCAAGGACATTCAGGTCGAATGCCAGTTCTGCGACACCGAATACAAATTCACTCCCGACCAGATCCGGGAGATCCTGAAACACCTTTAATGTAGGGGACGATACCCCCATCGTCCCGCTTTCCGCACGGTAGAGGACGGCGTCCTCGACGTCCCGCACAAGAAAGAGAGAAGTATATGACAAAGAAAAAGAATTTATGCTGGGCGATCCTGCTCACGTTGCTGTTTTTGATTTTTACGCTGCTCATCTGCACTGTGGACGTGCAACCCATCGGCCCCGAGGGCACAAAGGTCGGCTTTGCGAGCCTCAATGAAAAGGCCCACACGCTGCTCGGCGAAAACATGACGCTGTACCGCATCACCGATCTGCTCGGCTATGTTGCCATCACCGTTGCTGCCTTATTCGGCATTGCCGGTCTTTGCCAGTGGATCCGACGTAAAAATATTCTGAAGGTCGACCGCAACATCCTTGCCCTCGGCGTGCTGTTCCTCATTGTGATCGGACTGTATTTTTTCTTCACAAAGGTCGCTGTCAACTACCGCCCGGTGATCCTGCCGGATGAAACGGCACCGGAGGCATCCTTCCCGTCGTCCCATACGATGCTTGCACTGACCGTCTTCGGCGGTACAATGATCATCCTGCGGGAAAAGATCACCGACCGCGTGCTGCGTGTTGTTCTGACCGTGCTGTTTTCCGTTCTGCTCGCCGTCACGGTCATCGGCAGACTGCTGTCAGGTGCCCACTGGCTCACGGACATCATCGCCGGCATTCTTCTGACTGCTGCACTGCTTTCGTGGTTCAACCTCGGCAGAAAAGAAAAAACAGAATAAAATCCGAATAAAAATCAGTGCCCGGCTCATGTCTATGCTGACAAGAGCCGGGCACTGTTATTATCAAGAAAAAATGTAAGGCGTTTGAGCGATTGCCTATTGCATTTCCTGCTCTAATTCTTCAAACTCCGGTGCATTGAAAAACTCCGCAAGGGTGACGCCGAGACCGTCGCACAATAACTTGAGTGTAACCACGCCCGGATTGATGCTTTTTCCGTAGAGGATGTTTTTTATGGAGGACGGGGAAACGCCGGATTCAGTCGCTAACCGATTGATTGTAAGATGCTTTTCTCCGCATAACTGTAATAGTCTGCTCTTTGTGGCATGATAAGTATCCATTCTTGCACATCCTCTCCTTTTTGGTATTTTACCCAAATAGGATTGACAATGTAGGCTATATATGATACCATATAGACTATATATAGTCGTTGCTGTCTCGTGAGATGGAAAACAAACGGACAACGATTATATCCGGATGTCATGATATAAAAAGAAAGGTTGTGAATAGATGGATATCAGGAAACTCACAGCATTATTTGCCAGTTCGGATGAACGTCCCGTTGCGGTACTCGGAAATACGATTGCGGAAACCTTTTTGTCGACTGGTTTTTTAGGAAATGGTTTTGCAGTCCTTTCCGACAAGCGTGTCTATTTTCGCGGCCGCTGCTTTGCCAGGAGTGGAAAGCATTTTTCTGCTCGTAAGGAGGAGCGCGTCGTCGATGTGCAGGATATTACGGGCACTGGTTTTGTATTCAATAATCCGATTTGGATATTCGTCCTTTCCATTATTTTATTTTGTGGACTAATTTTCAGTTTTACAGATTTTAAGGAAGAAATTCGTATAATTTCAGCCATTGGATCTATTCTTCTCGGCGGTATCGCATTGGCTATTTATTTCTCAAAAAAGCAAACATTGTTTGAAATTTCTTTCGCAGGCGGCGGCATCGCTTTTGATGTTCGTTGGTTCCCGGCAGAAGAGGCACAGTCTTTTCAGAAGAACATTAAACTGATTAGCGATGCCGTCAAGGGACAGCAGAAGCAGGTCGGGGGAGAATTATCCGTAGCAAATGATCTGAGCAAGCTCGCAGACCTTTTGACGCAGGGGCTGATCACCCGGGAAGAGTATGAAGCACAAAAGCGTACTCTGCTTGCCGCAACTACTGTAGGCAACCGCGAAACGCCTGTACAACCGCAGCAGCATTCAGCACCTGTTTACTCGTCGCAGCCGCAGGCATCAAAGTTTTGCCCTAACTGTGGAAACGCCCTTTGTGGGAATGCCGTTTTTTGCGGAAAGTGCGGTGCCCGACAATAAGACATGATACTCAGTTTGTAATATGAACCAGCCACCCGTGGCTTTTATAACCACGGGTGGCTGCTTCTTTGTTCTGTGTTTGGAAACATAACGAAAAATGTATCCGCTTGCTCAATAAGGCAGCAGGGGAGCGGAGCCGTCATCCTGTGCGGCTTCCACCGCACGGATCTCCGCATCGTAGCTGTAGCTGTCGTTGACCTTGACGGAAACCGTTTCACCGACGTTCTTGCCGAGAACGGCCTTGCCGAGCGGGGACTCCAAACTGATCAGACCGGAGGAGGGATCGGTACGGACGGTGGAGACGACCTGAATGACCATCTCTTCCTCGTCTTCCGGCAGCCAGAGCGTCACCTTGTCGTAGAGCTTGATGCCCTTCTGCTTGTCCTCATCAATGATCTGTGCGGTCTTGATCATGTTTGTGAGATAACGCATGCGGCTGTCATTGGCACGCTGCTCCTGCTTTGCGGACTTGTATTCGTAGTTTTCGCTCAGATCACCGTAAGCACGGGTGCGTTTGACCTCCTCCATGATCGCTGGGCGGATATTCAGCCTGCGGTCTTCGAGTTCCGCCTCCATCATTTCAATGTCTTTTTTCGTGAGTTTATCGTACAAAGCAATCTGCCTCTTTTCTGTCGTTATTTCCCGAGTGAAGCGATTGTACCACAAAATATTGTGCCATTCAAGGGAAAAAGGTACTTTTTGTAGGATTATTTTTGAAAAACAGGTTGCAATTTCAGGCGGTGTATGATAAAATGGTTACAATTTGAAACCAAAATGCGGAGGAACTACATGAAACGCGTTTTATCTGTATTTTTGTGTATCTGCCTGGCTGCTGTTTTGGTACCCGTCGGCAGCATGGCATTTCAGACAGATTATGTTGATATAGCTGTCAAAATCGGCGATGAGATCCTGCCGCTTCCGGAATATCCTGTCGGCAGCAAATGTGAGGACGATCGGTACTATCCGCTGCCGAACGGCGGGACGGTGGATGTCTTCGGCTGGCAGTGCATCGGCTTTGCACGGTATGTGTTCTATCGCTGCTTCGGCGTTGTAGACTTCAATGACGAAGGCGGCAGCGGCTACCACTGTGCGGTCTATCAGTGCCGTGGTGATGATCTGACGGAGGAATATCTTCGCAGCGTTATCGGCACAGAGGTGCTTCCCGGTGCCCATATCCGTGCCAGTAACGGTTATAGCGGGCACAGCATGGTGCTGCTTGCTTTTGATGACGATTACGTCTATACCTATGAAGGCAACTACGACTGGGAAAACGGTGTAACAGTCAATCAGCGTACGTGGGAAGAATTTGTTGCCTTCTGCGAAAAAAAAGGCGGCATCGAGTTCATCCACATGCCGGATAGTTATCCCGGTTGGGAGCCGACTGATCCACCGGAACCGACGGAGCCGACAGAGCCCGAACCCACAACGGCACCGCCCGAACCGACCACGACCGAGCCGGAACCCACAGAGCCGGAGCCCACGGAACCGACTGAACCTCCGCTTGATTTCAGCGATATCTACACGGATATGCCGTCCAGAACCAACTGGGCATATGAAGGCATGCGGTTCATGCTTGAACAGGGCTTGTTCGTCGGCACAACGCAGACGCAGGTCAGTCCCAATATGAAAATGAGCCGTGCAATGCTCGTCACTGTGCTTTGGCGGATGGCAGGCAGTCCCTATGCCGATGCAGGGCAGACCTTCAGTGACGTCAAAAAAACCGATTGGTTCGCACCTGCAGTTGCTTGGGCATCGCAGGAGGGTGTCGTCAGCGGCGTCGGCAACGGAAAATTCCAGCCGAATGCGACCGTGACGAGAGAACAGATCGCCTCTATTCTCTACCGTTACACAGACTCCTGCACGAACATTCAGACCGCACTTTGCGATACCGATGCCGTGCTTGCACCCTTCCCGGATCGCAGCCGGGTTTCCTCCTGGGCACGTGACAGTGTGGCATGGGCAGTCAACTACGGCCTTGTCTCCGGCAAGGGAAGCGGCGGACAGACGCTTCTCGATCCTGCATCCGGCGGCACCCGTGCCGAGGTCGCGTCGATCGTGATGCGGTTCTTTGCATTGATCGAACAATAAAAAGAAAGACCGGAACACCTTGTGTGTTCCGGTCTTTCTTTTTACTGTGGCAAAAAGCCTTCAAAAATGATCAGGCGGTGTTCCTGAATGGCATCGGCCTCATCCTCGGGCGTCTGCACCGTCCAGCTGAACTCCTGAATGCCCCACACCCTACGGCACAGCCGGAAGGAAAGCTGATCGCGGTCTTCCAGCTTGTAAGCGATAAAGTGCGGCTTTGCCAGAAAGTTCATCGTGAGATTGGTCAGAATGAACTTCAAAAACCAGGAAAGATCTTCCGTAGTCCTGAAGAAATTGCAGGACAGCTGTCCGCGGATGATCTTTGGCTGATGCTTTTTCAGCCACATCAGCACACGCGGATCAAAGGACTCGATACAGAACTTTACGTCGGGATATTTCCGCAGCAGAGCACAGACCTTGCCGGTCAGCCGTGCCGCATTGGTGCCCTTTGTCTTGATCTCGATGATGAGCGGGTAATTTCCGCTGAAAATCGGGAGGACTTCTTCCAGATACGGGATCTTCTCGTCCGTGTTCAGCAGACGGCATTGCTCGAGCTCGTCTGCCGTCATATCGCAGATCTCGCGGTCGATGCCGCACATCCGCTGCAAGCTCTCATCGTGCATAACGACGAGCTTTCCGTCGCGGCTTAAATGAACGTCGAGCTCTGCACCGTAACCCGCTTCTGCGGCAACGCGGAAGGCACGCAAAGAATTTTCGGGCAGTCCGCGGTCGTTGGCATGCAGACCGCGGTGTGCATAGTGTTCGCCCTCAAACCCGTAAAAACCGGGCTTTCTGCGGTAGCCATGCAGGGAAATGACCCAGAAGATGGCAAAGAGGAGAAGAAGAATCAAAAGGATCCATAAAAATACCATGGCGGTCAATCCTCCACGTCAAACGCTTCAAGCCCTTTTTTCGCAGTGGGCTTGTTGTCGCCGTGCATGACGAACAGCATCGTGACAAAGGCAAGAGCCACAAAGATCGCCGCATAGGGGAACAGAGAACGCATACCGAGCCTGTCCATCAGGTAGCCGGAGAGCATCGGTGTGACGGTCTGTGCCGCCATGGAGGCGGTGTAATAGATGCCGGTATACTTGCCGACGTCGCTGCCGCGGCTCATTTCAACCACCATCGGGAAGGAGTTGACGTTGATGGTCGCCCAGCCGATACCGGCAAGGCAGAACATCACGTTCATCACCATCGTAGGACTGCTTTCCGTCAGGAACGCGGCAATGCCGAACGCGGCAGTCAGCATGACGATACCGCCGAGAATGGCTTTCTTTCTGCCGATCTTGGAAGAGATGATACCGACGGGCAGATAAGACACGATGGCAGCTGCCTGTGCCAGGATCAGAGTCATGTTATAGTCTTTGTTGAGAATGTTGCTTGCATAGACGGAGTATTTCGAGGTGACGGCGTTGTAGCCCATGTACCAGAACACGATCGAAGCAAGCAGGAACAGTAAAGAACGGAGTTCAGGCTTCGACAGCTTCCGGTCACCGGAACCGTCGTCATCACTGTCGTCAATGCCGTATTTTTTGGACTCCGCTTCCATTTCGGCAACGAATTTCGGCTCCCGCACGGTCAGCATGAAGATGAGAAGGGAAACGAGCATAATGCCGGCGATCACGGCAAAGTAGACCGTGTAGGACATCATCGCGTTTTTGGCGTTACCCGTTGCAAACACGATGCCGAGCCCCAGCACGATGATACCGCCGGCAGCACCCATGAGATTGATCACGGCATTTGCCTTCGAACGCAGCGGCTTGATCGTGACGTCGGGCATCAGTGCCACTGCAGGACTGCGGAAGACGGACATTGCCACAAGTGCGATCAAAAGCAAT
>JAZUDF010000098.1:0-12363 GCA_045639485.1 Faecousia sp.
GCTCTTTTCTGCGTCGTAAGGGGGAGAGATTCGAATTCCGAATGCAACAGCCCGGTGGGCTGTTGCCGGACAGTGCACACACTGTCCGATCCTTTATTTTTTGCCATCGGCAAAAAATGCAAACGAATCTCTCCCACTCCGCCTTTTTGCGTCAGCAAAAAGAATGCGGGTGATTTGGCAGTAATTCACCCCCCTTGCGGACGACCGTGCTCTGCGGCGGTGATTCAGAACGTTGATTTGCAGCGGGACGGGAGCGTCCCGCCCTACAGTAAAAATCGGAAGCAAGTGCAAGCGGGCGACGGCAAGCGTCGCCCCTACGGCGGTGATTGGGGTGCGGCATAGCGGGGCGTCGAGGACGCCGCCCCCTACAAGCGGTGATTTGGGGTACTGATATGCGGCAGGAAGAAAAAGAAAAAACCGCTCCGATTTGGAGCGGTTTTTTCTTTTTCAAAGAGAATTACTTTCTGACGAGTTCGATAGCTTCGCCTTCAATGGTCAGCGTCATGGTGTTGCCGTTGATGCTGAACGGGCAGGACTCGGTGTCGCCTTCCAATGTCATGTTGACAGTGTTGCCGGTAACGGTATAAGTAAAGAATTCACTCTCGCCGAACGCGTCCAGGCTGCCGGTGCCGTCTGCATTGAACGTGAAGGACATGACTTCGCCGAGTCCTTCATATTCCCATGCCCAAGTGCCAACGATGTTGCCTTTGGAGCAGCCCGCAAACATTGCGACAATAAGAATGAGTGCGATTGCAAGTGCAAGAACTTTTTTCATTGTCGTGTTCTCCTTCCATTATGATAGTGTTATATTATCAGATTTCCGCCGAAAAGGCAATTACATTTTGTAACTCGCATGCGAGAGCTCTCGCTATTGCTCTCTTTGTTCTGTCTTTTTTCTTTACTTTCCGATCGGTTGCGGATATAATACAGATTGATAAAACTATTATTGTGAGGTTTCACTTATGGATTACGAAAAACTCGCTGAACTGCTGTTTCCTGACGTCAAACTGACACCCGACGATCTGGAAGCACGCTATCCCGCCCGCGAGCTGCCGGAAGGTGCCCGCGTCACAAGATTTGCACCCAGCCCCACGGGCTATCTCCACGTCGGCGGTCTGTTCGGTGCATTGACGGACGTGCTGGTGGCAAAAGCAAGCGGCGGCATTGCCTATCTGCGTATCGAGGACACGGACAAAAAACGTGAGATCGATGACGGTGTTTCCGCCATCATCAACGGCTTTGACGCGTTCGGCATCCGATTTGACGAGGGTGTGACCGGTTTCGGTACGGAAAAGGGTGCTTACGGCCCCTATACGCAGAGTCAGCGTGTGGAGATTTACCACGTCGTTGCAAAATCTCTGGTACAGAAAGGTCTCGCCTATCCCTGCTTCTGCACGGCGGAAGAACTGACCGCTCTGCGGGAACAGCAGGAGGCTGACGGTGCACTCATCCGCGGCTATTTCGGCAAATATGCCCGCTGCCGTGATCTGACGATGGAGAGAATCGAGGAAAACATCAAGGCAGGCAAGCCTTACGTGCTACGTTTCCGCTCTGACGGCAGTGACGATCGCCGTGTGACCTTTGACGACATGATCAAGGGCAAGATCGAGATGCCCGAGAACACGATCGACGAAGTGCTCTTAAAGTCTGACGGCATCCCCACCTATCACTTTGCCCACGTGTGCGACGATCATTTCATGCGTACCACCCACGTTATCCGCGGTGAAGAATGGCTGTCCTCCGTGCCGAAGCATATCGCACTGTTCCGTGCCTGTGGCTATAAGATGCCGAAGTACATCCACACCGCACAGGTCATGAAGATCGATGAAGAAGACGGCACGAAGCGTAAGCTGTCCAAGCGGAAAGATCCTGAAGCTGCCGTCAGCTACTTTGTGGAAAAAGGTTTCCCGAAGGAAAGCCTGATCGAGTATCTGCTGACGCTGCTCAACTCCAACTTTGAAGACTGGAGAAGAGCAAATCCCGATCTGCCCGCGATGGACTTCCCGTTCAACGTCAAGAAGATGTCTGCAAGCGGCTGTCTGTTTGACCTGCTGAAGCTGACCGACGTCAGCAAAAACGTGATCTCCCACATGAATGCACAGACCGTTTATGAACGCGTCGCGGCATGGGCAAAGGCCTACGATCCTGCGTTTGCCGGGATCTTCTGTGCAGATCCTGCCTTCTCTACGGCCATCGTCAATATCGACCGCGACTGTCCGAAGCCGCGTAAGGATATCGCCAAATGGGAGGACGTTCCCGAGTATCTGTCCTATTTCTTTGAAAGCACCTACAACCCCGTCTATGAGATGCCTGAAAAACTGGCAAAGGACGACGTAAAGGCAATTCTGAAGGCCTACGCGGAAGTGTACGATGAAGGTGACGATAAGGACGCCTGGTTTGCAAGAATGAAGACCGTCTGCCCGGCTCTCGGTTTCTCGCCGGAGGTCAAGGAATACAAGCAGAACCCCGACGCCTACAAAGGTCACGTGGGTGACGTTTCCACCGTGATCCGCATCGCAGTGACCGGACGGAGCAACACGCCCGATCTGTGCACGATCATGAAGCTGCTCGGCAAAGAGCGTGTGCTGGCACGGCTGAACGACTGTGCAGAAGCACTCTAATCGCTGTCTGAACACTTCGGGAGGAGCAAGCCCCTCCCCTACGGTTTTTAAATAAAAACGAACTGCCGCACATGGAATCATGTGCGGCGGTTATTATTTCGGGACGTCGGGGACGCCGTCCCCTACGGTTCTATGCGAAACAAGTCGGAAAAGAACTCCAAAACGCGGAATTTGATTTGGACTTTCGGGGTATTTTCGGTGAGCAGTTCCAATTCTTCTTCCGAAAAGCCTGCCGCCTGTGCCGCATCGATCATTCCTTCCGAGGTCGCACTCATGCAAAGCGTCGGGAAGACTACACACCACCAGTTGTGCCCTTCGGCGGCACCGATGTCGACACGCAGGGCGGCATAGTTCCCCGCAGGCAGAGAAAAGGTGTCATAGTTCCTTGTCGGGAAGGTTTCGTTCCGCAGACTGACACGCACCGTATCCGGTTTTCCGAGGCTTTTCAGCGTTTCCGAGGCCGTCTGTGCCAGATCGGGCAAATAATCCTCAAGAACACAGATCGCTTCCTGCGAGTTCGTGCAATCGGCTGTCACAGCCTGCACCTGCTGCAAAACTGCATCGCGTACCTGCAGTTTGACCTTCTGGTCTTCCTCCGTATCGGAATTTGCCCGCACGTGCAGGCGTACGATTTTCTGTGCGATCTCCTGCTGCTCACGCAGCACCAACGTACCGGCGACTGCACCGCCGACCGCAAAGACCGTCAGGAGAAGGCAGATCCACTGTTTTGCTTTTTTCATGAAAAACACCGTCCGTATGTAAGTTTGTACTTACAGTATGGACGGTGTTTTCACGTTTCAAACCGATTTCAGATATTTTTTGCTGTCAAGACAAGCGGATACTTGTCTTTGAGTGCCTCTGCCGCCCGCTCCGCTGCCGCTTCGCCGTCAAAGACACCGAAAACGACAGAGCCGGTGCCGGTCAGCCGTGCACCGAGGGCTCCGTTTGCAAGAAGTTGCTGACGGATCTGCTCGACGACAGGATAGTCTTTGACGATCTCAGGCTCAAAGGCATTTTGCAGAAGACTGCCGATCAGGGAAAGGTTCCCTGCTTCGATCGCTTTCTGCATGGCAGCGTTGTCGGGACGCACCGTAGTGCCGGAGGCGTCGATAGCACGGAACAGTGCCGGGGTGGAAACCGCAAAGTCCGGTCTGACAAGGACGTATGCCATCCGATCAGGCAGGTCGGGCAGACGCGTGAGGATCTCTCCCCTGCCTTCCGCCAGTGCCGTGCCGCCGAATAGGCAATAGGGCACGTCACTGCCAACGGAAAGAGCCACCTGCGAGAGTGCCGTTTCGGAAAGAGCGGCATAGTGATCATTGAGAAGACGCAGGACGGCTGCAGCATCGGAGCTGCCGCCCGCCATGCCGGCCTGTGACGGGATACGCTTTTCAAGGCGGATGCTGATGCCCTGCGGATCGATCAGTGCGGCATCAAAGTAGGCTCTTGCCGCCTTCCAGCAAAGGTTGCCTTCGTTCTGCGGAACGCTGCCGCAGTCGGAGACGACCTCCCACGGTTTTCCCGTGCCGAGCAGAACGCTGACTGTGTCGGAAAGCGAAACCGAGGTCATGACCATTTGCAGGTCATGGTAGCCGTCCGGCCGTTTGCCTAAAATATCCAGTGTCAGGTTGAGTTTGGCATAAGCCTCTTTTTTCAGTGCGATCACTTGATTTTTCTTGCTTCGAGATAGTATCTCTTTTCGCGGGCGTGGCCCATGGAGAAGGTCTTGCGGGGCAGAACGCCATCAGCAATGACGCCGCGGAAGAGCTGGCTCTTTTCCATCGCGGGAAGCAGGAAGCCGATGGCATTGGGCTGCTTGGCAAGAGAAATGAGGGCATCGTCATCATGGATGTAGTCGATGTCGCCCTTGTTCTCCTTCAGGTAGGCATCCAGGAAGCCCTGCAGAGCACCGACAGCCAGCTGACTCTTTGCCTTGTCCAGAGAAACCGTGCCGGATTTGTCGCCGATGAACCACTTGACTTCAAAGCCGCCGGGTGCACAGTAGGTGTCTTCCAGTGCTTTGAGAAGCTTTTCGGGATCCGTGTTGACGACAACTCTGTGGATGGGCTCAAAGACCTGTGCATCGTCGTGGATGTTCTCCAGCTCAACGAGTGCATAGCGGGCGGGATGGTTGGAAAGATCCTTGCCCGGATTGTTCTTCTTAAGTTCTTCATAGCAGCTCTTTGCGGTGGCAAGGCTGTGGTTGCCGTCACCGACTGCGAAGACCATGGGAACGCCGTTCAGGCCTTCATACTTTTCACCGACAGAAGCGGAGTATGCGGTCAGGCGGTCTTCAAATGCTTTGACATCGTCGCCTTCGATCAGCCAGCCGTTGATGTGGCCGCCGTCTTCCATGAGATCAAAATCATAGACCTTGCGGAGGTTGTCCTTCTTTGCTGCGATCGGCTCGATGAGTTCTTTCTTGTGGTCGTCGCAGAGCATCAGGATGTGCGGCAGCTCGATGGGTGCATCGCGGCGGACACGCTGACGGGGCGGGATACGTTCGGGCACCGTGCGTTCGGTGGCACGGATGGCAGAGGTGGCACCTGCGTTATAGTCGTAAGCGTCAAGATCAACCATGCCCATCAGGCCCGGACGGATGGAGCCGTTTTCGAGCGTACGCTCAATGTAGAGCAGCGTGTTGGGGTAGGTCGTGAAGATTTCATTTTTCATGTATTCGGCCATCGTTTCGTTGATGACCTTGGTGTGTGCGGCCTCCTGCTCCGTACCGAGTTCTGCCTCGGGAAGGATCAGGTTGATCGTGGAAGGGCTGCCTTCGGCATTTGCACGTACGCGATCCCAGTACGCCTGGTCGGAGGTGAACTGGTCACAGGCAATGACTGCCCACTTACGCATATCGTCTACATTGGGGAGCATGATGTCAGCAGGTAAAAAAGCGTTCATGATAATACCTCTCTCGTAAATATTGGCGGCAAGCCAACCTTGCCTTTCTACGTATAGTATACAATAAATTCAAGATTTTTCAATGCCGTTTTGTGAAAACTGCGGAAAAAGAATATTTTACGGGAAATCGGCAACAATAGCAGCAGCAAACTTCATTAGGAGGCTTATTATGGATTTTGTTGCATTGCTGCTTGCCGTGATCGGCTGCATCAACTGGGGCCTCGTCGGCATTTTCCGTTTTGATCTCGTCGCATGGATCTGCGGCGGTCAGGGTGCCGTCATCGCCCGCATCATCTACACGCTGGTCGGTCTTGCCGGGCTTTGGCTCATCACCTTTTTCTGGCGGAAACTGCACGGTCACAGCGGCGACTGACGCAAAAAAGACGCACTGCTGCATTGCAGTGCGTCTTTTTTGTATTCGTTATTGAACGGCACGGTTGAGAAGATCCACCATTTCTTCAAGGCACAGATCGTTGTCGTGCATATACTTTGCAACGTCCTTGCCGACATAGCGGAAGTGCCAGGGCTCAAACTCATGGCCGGTAATGTCTTCCTTGCCTTCGGGATAGCGGAGGATGAAGCCATACTCCCAACTGTGCTCCCACAGCCACATGAGCGTTTCGCTTTCCTTCTGCGTTTCCACATCGCGTGCAGGATCGTTTTCGGGGAAGATGTCCACCGCAATGCCGGTGCAGTATTCATCGGTTTCGTCAGCCCGCTCGTCGTAGCCTGCATAGACACGGGGATAATGCAGTGCACCGCGGCAATCATCGACCATTTCCTGCAGATCGTCCATGCACAGACGGTTGACCTTTGCACCGGAGCCGAGTGCTACCATGTCGTCAGTCGGGTAGTCCTCAGGGACGGGATGGTCTTTATTGACGAGCACCAGAACGGGATCATCGATGTCGAACTCAAACGGAAGTTCGACCGGCGGCTCTGTCGGCTCGGTTTCCTCCGTGGTCTCGATCTCGGTCGTATCTTCCGTTGTGACAAGCTCCGTGGTTTCCGTGGCGACCGTGGTGACAGGCTCGGCTTCTTTTCCCGCGAGGCGGTCAAACAGGCCGTTGGGCATGACGCCGGTCTTCCAGAGGAGGAACGCACCGCCGATCAGGAGTGCTGCCGCCAGAATGATTACACTGGCAACAATAAAGCCGGCAGGAATGCGGGTGTCGTCATTTTCTTCCGACTCATCGTCGTTTTCCTGACGTTTCAGGCGTTTATAGCGAGCCTCTTCCTCCCGCAGGAAGGCTTCTTCTTCCTTTTCCAGTTTTTTCTTATCTTCCTTGGACAGATACTTGCCGCCACGCTGTGCCTTTCGTTCCGTTGAACGGGGTGCGGGCTCTGCCTCCGGTGCGGGTGCTGCTGCACCGCAGAGCGGACACTTGGCAAGATCGGTATTATAGATCTGCCCGCATTTCGGGCAAACGTTCTTATTCGTCATTTCCGATCAAGATCCTTTCTGTTTTCTTTTCACTTTTCCTTATCATACCATTTTTTTCTACATAAAACAACAATAATTTTTCCTTATTCGGTGTGTCTTTCTCTCTTTTTGCCGCTCTCCGCCGTCCGGGAAGATTTTAGTTGTTGATTTTTCCGGCTTTTGCTTTATAATATAGAGTAACAAATGATAAAAGGAGGATTATGACCATGGCAGATTTCCCCGCCGTTTCTCCGCTGCTGGACGGTTTTACCGTCGGTGAATGTCTCAGCAGTCACAACGGCGTTTCCTGTTATGCACTCCGCCATGACGCTTCCGGTCAGGAATTCATCCTGAAGCATATTTCCGTTCCCGCCTCTGAAGCAAAGGTGCAGGCACTTCTCCTGAGCGGTGCTTATGCCAGTGCAGAAGACGCAAACGGCTATTTTAAAAGTGTTGCGGACAGCTATGCCGCTGAATTTACACTGAACAAATCTTATGCGGACTGCCCGTTCATCCTGCACTATCTGGCACACCAGGTCGCCCCGAAGGAAGACGGCATCGGTTACGACGTCTACGCCGTGATGGACCGTGCTCTATCCTTGAAGGACTACTGTGCAGACAACGCAATGACGAAGCTCCGTGCGGTCAATCTCGGCATCGACCTTTGTACGGCACTTTCCGTGATCCGGAGCAGCGGCTATCTGCACCAGAATATCAAAGCAGAAAACATTTTCGTCGATAACGGAAAATTCATGCTCGGCGATCTTGGCCTGACTTCCCTGCAGGATATGAAGTACAGTTCCCTGCCCGAGGAGTATATCAGTGTCAACACCGCACCGGAACTGCTGGACATCATGGCAGGACAGAACCCGACGACCGATCTGTATGCCGTCGGCATGCTGCTGTACCGCATTTACAACGCCGACCACGCACCGTTTGAAGATGAAAAGACAACCGCGAAGGAAGCCGACCATATGCGGACGACCGGCAAAGAGCTCCCCGTGCCGATGTATGCCGACTATGAGCTGTCGGAAATTCTTTTGAAAGCCTGTGCCTTCAAGCCTGAAGACCGTTATCAGACACCGGTAGAAATGAAGCAGGCATTGGAGCTCTACATGCAGCGTAACGCCATCACGGACACGCTGATCGTTCCTCCGATCTTCACCGATCCCGAGCCCGAGTTGCTCGCCGAAGAGGAAACAGACGAAACGGCTCCCGTCCGTTTTGCAGATGTTGCAGAACTGGACGATGATTTCATCAAGCATTTCGCTCCCGACACCGCCTCTCTGGAAGCGACCATTGAGGATATGAAACGGGAGGACGAAAAAGAAGAGCTTGCACAGATCAAGCAGGCTGCGGAAGAAACCGTTGAGCCGCTGACAGAGGAATCCGAGCCGCTTTCTGCCGGGGAAGAAGCCTTGCAGGACAGCGAGGACGAGATCCCCACGATCGGAAAGCTTCCGGAGATCACGGAGGAAAAGACCTCCGAAGCGGAAGAACAGCTGCCGCAGCTGAAAGGTCTGGAAGGCATGGAGCAGACGCCGGCTTCCAAAAGCAATGCGGAGGCAGATGACGCAGAAGAAGATCCGTCTTCCCACCGCCACGGTCTGTCCAAGCCGAGAAAGCATACGAAGCTGCTTGTCATCCTTGCACCGATCCTGATGCTGCTGCTTGCAGCCGCTTATATTTACTTCTTCACGCCGATCGGCCAGAAGCTTTACCACTTTACGATCCGCGTTGAACAGTTTGAACTGGCCGAGTCGACGCCCACCTCGCTCAACGTCAAGGTCGTCACCAACGTTGCCGAGCCGCCGATTGAGATCATCTGTAATGACGCTTACGGCAACAGCTTCCGTTCCGACGTGAAAAACGGCAGAGCCATCTTCACCGATCTGCAGAGCGGCACGCAGTACACACTGTCTGCTGCACTGAAGGAAAATGCAGGCCTGCACCGTCTGACGGGTATCAACTCTATCGTCGGCTCGACACTGCCTGCGACGGAAGTACTTGTTATGAATGCCTCCGCCGGCAAGGAAGAGGGTTCTGTAGTGATCGATCTTGTTTTGAAAGACGACGGCCTCATTCCCGCGACCTGGACGATCTCTTACTGCTGTGAGGGTGGCACCAGTATGGAACGCACCTTCTCTGACGGCAAGACCTCCTTTGAGCTGACCGGTCTGGAGATCGAGAAAGAATACACTTTCAACCTTGTCAGCTCCGAGTTGTACTGTATCACCGGCGTGACCTCCACGGTCTTCACCCCGCCGAAAGAAGTGACGGCTGACCATTTCACCCTGGCTTCCTTTGCTGACGGCAAGTTGACAGTCTCCTGGGAGTGCACCTCCGATGCACCGGAGGTCTGGACAGTCACCTGCACGGATCCCGACGGGAAGGAAACGTCCGTTGAAACAAAGACGTGCATTGCTTCTTTTGACAATCTGCACGTCGGCACGGCTTATACCGTGCGTCTTAACGCACGCGGACTGTTTACGCCGCTGAGCGTATCAGTTCCCGAAAATCTGTTGCACGTGGACAGCTTTGAAGTGCAGAATGCCGATGACGGTCTGCACGCTTTCTGGAGTGCAAAGGGCATCAAGGAAGATGAGAGCTGGACACTCTACACCATCGCCGGCGGCGATAAGTCCACCGCGATCGGTTATCCTGCAGAAAAGGACAGCATGATCCTGACCGAGCTTCTGCCGAACACTACCTACACGCTCTATCTGGAGCTGCAGGGCGACCGTTATTCCGTGGGACACAATACCGTGACCTACACGGTGCCGAAGGCAGAAAACTTTGACAGCCGCGGCATCAAGGAAAGCAACACCACCCTGACCACCCACGCCGTACCGGAAGCTGATTGGAAGGCAAAGGATCTGACCACGGCATCCACCGAATTTGATGCTTCCGACAAGATCGCATACAAGCTGACCTCCCGTACCGGCAGATATCAGGGTTCGTTCTCCCTGCTTTACATCATCCGCGACGAAAACAACGTGCCTGTGGACTACGGCACGGCACAGCTCGTGTGGAACGAGGCCTGGGCATGGGACAACGGTGCAAACTTCTCCATGGGCGGCGTAGTCGACGCTCCCGCAAAGAACGGCACCTTCACGTTGGAGCTCTATTTCAGTTATGAGTTGGAAGGCTGCATCCATTACAAGTTTGTCTCCGCTTCCGAGCCGTTCACCGTGACCGGTGCACCGGAAGAATAACGAAGTATTCATTTCAGAAAAAACACGGCAGTTCAATGAACTGCCGCGTTTTTGTTTTTCGCAGAGAGTCAGTCTGCCGGGATGGTGACGGTGACGGGGCCGAGCCAGACGGTGCCGGCATCAAAATCGTAGACGTTCAGCACGCCGGCAACGTCGGTGATGGGATAGATCCCCGCTTCCTCTAACTGGTCGTCATAGAGATTGGAAACAAACACCGCTGCTCTGCCGGCAGCGACCTTTCCGCTGGTGACGCCCGGTCCCTCAACGCCGGACTGTCCGCCGTTGTAGGTGGGATTGCCCGTGCTGCCGACTGACGTCACTCTGTCGGTGTTGTTGATATAGTAGAAATAGATGCAGGTGCCCCAGAAGCTGTCGTCGGTTTTCAGATGGGCATAAAGTGTGACGCCGTTTTCATCAAACAGGAGGGTGCCGAGGTCTGTCGGTTCCTTGTATTCCGTTTCGGGAAGTTCTAGCTTCACGAGGTCACCTTCGTGTGCCTCGCCGTTTGCATCGTATGCTGTGATGCGAGTCTCGAGCAGGTTGAGGTTTTCAACCTCCAAGCCTATAACAAACAAGGGATCGAGGATAATACTGATATACCCCGAGCTTTCCGAGAGGGAAACATTCGACTGAGGCATCCGGATGTTGTTGATATACAATTCGGGGACATTCAAACGCAGGCCGTCCTGGTTTTGGATGTCAAGCAGAATATGCAGCGAATTTGATGTTTCCTGTTCACAGCCGGTCGCCGTGATTCTCGCGGTGCCGTATTCATACAGAACGGTTTCCGGGAAGGGTGCTTCTGTGGGAGCCTCGGTGGGTGCCTCCGTCTGCTCTGTAGGAGCAGGCTCGGTCGGTGCAGAAGGTTCTTCGGCGGTGCTGTCGCTATTTTGCGGTGCAGAGGAGCATGCAGCAAGTGAGATCATCAGCAGAAATACAAGCAGGAGTGCAAGCAGTTTTTTCATAAGTTTTCCTCCGTAGTTCGTATCGGTCAAAAATCGGATGAAGCGGGGGCAAGACTCTTTATGTGAATATTATATCTTATTGCAGAAAAGGTGTCAATAGACCGTAGTTGCACGGCTGATTACCGTTGACAATCGCCGGTTTGCTCTGTATAATATATGGGGATTTTGGGGAATAATCTTCGAAATTCACATTGTAATTGAAGCCTTCCGGCTTTGAAATAAGAAAGGAACGTTGCTTTATGATCTATACGACCGAAGTACAGAATATGTGTCCCGTCGCGAAGGGTGCATATCACGGCCCGGCTCCCATTCCCGAAGAGGGCAAGTGGGTACAGGCAAAAGAAATTTCCGACATTTCCGGTTTCACTCACGGTGTGGGCTGGTGTGCTCCCCAGCAGGGTGCATGCAAGCTGACGCTCAACGTGAAGAACGGTGTCATTGAAGAAGCACTCGTCGAAACGCTCGGCTGCTCCGGCATGACGCATTCCGCTGCAATGGCTTCCGAGATCCTCATCGGCAAGACCATTCTGGAAGCACTCAACACCGACCTCGTTTGCGACGCCATCAACACCGCCATGCGTGAACTGTTCCTGCAGATCGTTTACGGCCGCACCCAGTCCGCATTCTCCGAAGACGGCCTTGCAATCGGTGCTTCTCTGGAAGACCTCGGCAAGGGTCTGACCGGTCAGGTCGGCACCACCTTCGCCACCAAGGCAAAGGGCCCCCGTTATCTGCAGCTCACCGAAGGCTACATCACCAAGATGGCCCTCAATGCAGACGACGAAGTCATCGGCTACGAATTCGTCAAGTTCGGCCCCATGATGGAAAACATCAAGAAGGGCATGGACGCCAACGAAGCTGTCAAGAAGGCTACCGGCCACTACGGCCAGTGGGATGCTGCGGCCAAGTACATTGACCCGCGTCACGAATAAGAAAGGAGGACACGAAAATGGCATTGTTTGAAAGTTACGAAAGAAGAATCAACAAGATCAACGGCGTCCTCGCAAACTACGGCATCAAGTCCGTGGAAGAATGCAGAGAGGTCTGCCAGGCGAAGGGCTTTGATCCCTACGAAATCGTCAAGAACATTCAGCCCATCTGCTTCGAGAATGCATGCTGGGCATACACCGTCGGTGCTGCCATCGCAATCAAGGCAGGCGTGACGAATGCAGCTGACGCTTCCCGCAAGATCGGTGAAGGTCTGCAGGCATTCTGCATTGACGGCTCCGTCGCTG
>JAZUDF010000099.1:0-2099 GCA_045639485.1 Faecousia sp.
AAAAACCGAAAGAAGTCCCCCCCGACATCCCCTGACAGAAAACCCCAACCTCCCTGCTGCAGCTGCAGCATGCATTTTTTTTGATGCCGCGTCCGGCATTGTTCGCATCGGCTGCAGCCGCGGCTGCCCGACACCCTTGACGGAATGTAAAAAGTAAAGATAACATACTGTTTACCGCCGCATCGGATATGGATAATAGCATATCTTACCGAAACCGTACGTATTCGGCCTGCCCGCGCAGGCAGGTTTAGCGTTCCGTCCGATCATAGTTTGTGCAGCGATCACGGTGCTATACCGGAAATTCCTGCATAATTTGTGTAGGGGTGAACTTCGATGGTTTTGGTTCTGATCACGGCGGCAGTCATGGCGGCACTGTGCCTGAAACTTCTGACGGCACCGATCCGCCTGATATGGAAACTGCTTCTGAATTTCTTTTTCGGCGTACTGTTTTTAATCCTGCTAAACCTGATCGGCTGTGCTTTCGGATTTCATATCGGGATCAGTGCCTTCTCAGCAGCCGTCGTCGGCTTTCTCGGCATTCCCGGGACGTTTCTGCTTCTCACGTTGCAGTGGCTTCTTTGAAGCGATGCCCCACTCGGGCAGCGGCAGCTTCTGCATACCTTCGAAAACGTGAGCTTTAAAATCGGGGTATCTGCCGCTCAATTCATAAACAAGCTGCTTGATTTCTTCCCGCTTCGTATGCTTATCAGCAGGGCAGGTATTGTGTACGACAGGAAGCCTTTGCCGCTCGGCAAAATGTGCCACCTGTTGTTCCGTGATATAGAGCATGGGACGGATCTGCGTGACCTTCGTGCGGTCAAGGTAGGTGACCGGCTGGAAGCAACTGATCCTTCCTTCATATAATAAAGACATCATAAAGGTCTCCACGGCATCGTCATAATGATGCCCGAGAGCGACCTTGTTATAACTCCGCTCCACCAGAGCGTTGCTGAGTGCACCCCGACGCATTTTGGCACACATGGAGCAGGGATTTTTTTCTTTGCGGTAGTCAAAGATGATTTTCCCGATCTCGGTCTCAACGCGGGTAAACGGAACGTCCAACTCTTTGCAGAGAGCTTCCACAGGGGAGAAGTCCATCCCGCCGAGTCCCATATCGATACAGATCGCATCAAGCGTAAAATGTTTCGGATAGAATTTCTGCAGTGCGGACATCAGAACGAGCAGTGTCAGAGAATCCTTACCGCCCGAGACACCGACCGCGATCCGGTCGCCCTCGTCGATCATCTGATAGTCGTCAATACAACTACGCAGCAGGCTTAACAGTTTTTGCATACAGCACCTCAAAAAACAAAATCAAAAGTGAGATATTGAGAGAAAACGAGAGATATATGAAGAAAACAAGAGATTATCCAAAGGAAAATGAAAGTAGAGCAAAAATCTAGTTGACATCGGAAAATCGCTGTGATATAAAGGACAGGCACGTCAAGGTTATTGTACCCGTGCAACCCGATTTTGTCAAAACTAAAAATTAACATAAAACCAAGGAGAAAACACCATGTCCACTACTATGGCAAAAAAAGAGACCGTAGAACGCAAGTGGTACGTGATCGACGCTGCAGGCAAGCCCATGGGCCGTACTGCTGTCATCGCTGCTAACCTGCTCCGCGGCAAGAACAAAGTTGATTTCACCCCCAATGTTGACTGTGGCGATTTCGTCATCATCATCAACACCGACAAGGCCATCCTCACCGGCAAGAAGCTGGAAGACAAGTACTACCGTCATCATTCCGGCTGGATCGGCGGCCTGAAGGAAACCAAGTACCGTCTTTTGATGGAGTCCCGTTCCGATTTCGCAATGGAGCTCGCAGTCAAGGGTATGCTGCCGAAGAACACGCTCGGCCGGGCAGCTCTGACCCGTCTGAAGCTCTACAAGGGTGCTGAGCACAACAACGCAGCTCAGAAGCCCATCGAATGGAAGGACTAAGGAGGTAACACACAATGTACGAGAGCAAGAAACAGTATCAGTACGGCACCGGCCGCCGCAAGGCATCCGTTGCAAGAGTCCGCGTTTATGAAGGCGGCACCGGCGTTATCACCATCAACGGTCGCGACATCGATGATTACTTCGGTCTCGACAC
>JAZUDF010000100.1:0-2208 GCA_045639485.1 Faecousia sp.
CAGGCAATAGGTGTCGCCGGTGTAGCCGGGCTCGGTGCAGGTAGCTGCAATTGCATCGCGGACTTCGGTATTTTCGTGCTCGCAGGTCGTTCCGGGGTTGACGCTGCCGGCAAGCTTATAAAGGCGGAAGGTCTTGTTGTCGCCGAAGCCGCCGCTGTAGGGACGCCAGCCGCTCGTGCCGTTCAGGGAAAGCTGACCGACAGAAGCGTTTTTGATCGTCCAGATGCCGTTGTCATTGGTGAACGTCCACTTGGTGCTGCTTGTCGTGCTGAGTGCGATCTTCTTTGCTGCCGAAGCATAGAGATTGCCACCGCCACAGCTGATCGTGCCGTCTGCCGCGACCGTCCAGACAATGGATTCCGACGTGGTGACGGAATTGCCGGTGTAGGTATTGGTCGAACAGGTGATCCAGTTGCTCGCAACATTGTTGGACATAGCCTTGTTGGTGTTGGAGTCTACGAAGATGTAGCTACCGGGTGCAATGGCAGACTCGGTGAACAGCTCGTAGGTCTCCCCTGCTGCCGATGCCGTGAGCGTCAGGCCTGCAAACAGGCTTGCGACCATGGCAAGAACAAGCAGCAACGAGAAACTGCGTTTTGCGATGTGCTTCATAAGTACATACCTCCGTTTGCGGAAACTCCGCATATTAACATTTTAATTATAGTGGAAAATCGACAAAAAGGCAATTCATTTTTCGCATTTCTTTGGCACAAAATAATTCACAAATTGATCACACGCATTTCGTCATTTTTCAAATATTCATCTTCCAATATTTGATTTATTCGTATATAATGATATCAACCATATTGTCGCAATTTTGCACTTGCGACAACGGTAATATTTATTAAGGAGAAAAATCATGAGCAAACACTTTAAGCGTGTGCTTGCTCTCGTGCTCGCACTTGTGATGATTCTGGGACTCCTCCCGACCGTCGCATTTGCAGCAGAGAGCGAAGATGTGTGGTCGCAGATCCTCGACTACGAAGCGACGCATATCAAAAAGAACCGCAGCACCGGCAAGGTTTCTGCCGATGACTATGCGGCGATCGCAGGCGATGTGGCTGAGATCGTTGTCAATTCCGACGATTACAAGCCCGGCACCTGCACCTACGATCCCGACTCCGGCAACGCATTCTTCTTCTGGGAAGATGCAAACGGTGAGCCGCAGGGCTACTCCCCTGCACTGCGTGCCAAGATCGCCAACGGTGATACCGGTGCCGACTACGACTCTGTCGGTGAAATCGAAACCACGTCCTTCGCAAAGAAAGGCGGTGCTCCCACCTCCAACAATGTCTATGTCATCGGTCCCTGGTATGGTCTGGACTCCAGCTTCACCGACCAGTACAAAACCGAAGGTCAGCATGTAGCAAGTGCCCTCGGCACCACCTACACCTTGTACTCCGGCAACAACGCAACCATTGCCAATGTTGCCCACGCCATGTCTGACGGCGGCGTCGTCTTCTTCGACTCCCACGGCGACACGGACTACTACAGCAACACGGACGAAAACGACTTCGTTTCCAGAGCAAACACCTCCTACCTCACCCTGACCACCGGCACCGGCCTGACCACTGCCGACAAGACCAGAGTGCAGGGCACTTACGCAAAGTACTATCCCGCTTACTCCTTCACCAGCACCGACGGTGACACCGTATGGTGTGTCAACGGTGACGTCATTGCCAACCACATGTCCAGCAATGCTCCCCACAGCCTGCTGTGGATGGCCATCTGCCTCGGCATGGCAACCGACGGCCTGCAGAAGCCTCTGCGCAACAAGGGCGTTGAAGTTGCTTACGGCTATTCCCAGTCCGTCTCCTTCGGCGGCGACTATCTGTGGGAAGAAACCTTCTGGAACAACATGGTTTCCGGCAAGACCGTTGCACAGTCCATCTCCGCAATGAAGACCGCATACGGTGAATGGGACTACAGCAAGAAGATCTGCAACGCGAACCATTGGAGCAGCTCCTGGATCGCAAACACGATCACCGATGCAAGAAATGACTACTGTGCATTCCCCATCGTTGTCTCCTCCGAGGACACCTATCCCGGCCACGGCAATGTAGATGCACTGCAGACAGTCAACTCCACCTACACGCTGTACAGCCAGGAAGAGCCCGATCCCTGCACCATCACCCTGAAGGCAGGCACCTCCACTTGGAGAACCGTCAACACCTACACTAACACCACCGCAACGCTGCCTGCTTATAC
>JAZUDF010000101.1:0-2954 GCA_045639485.1 Faecousia sp.
CGGATGCAAGCCTGCATCCGCGAGTTTTCTTCTTCCTTCACCAAGAAAATTTGGGATTTTACTTGTCATTTCTTTATTTATTTGGTATACTACAATAGATAAACTGGATAAGAATGCAAAAGAGGCAGAATTATGGCATATAAACGATTTCGAGAAGAACGGGAAGAGCTTCCCGAAGGCATGATCGAGGGCAGAAATGCCGTCACCGAGGCACTGAAAAGCGGCCGCGTGATCGACAAAGTTTACATCGCCTCGGGCGACACGGACAAGGCACTCGGCAGACTCGCGGCACAGGCCAAGCAGGCCGGTGCTGTCATCGTGCAGACCGACCGCCGCAAGCTTGATCTCATGAGTCCCACGGGAGCCCATCAGGGCATCATCGCAGCCGTCGCGGCACATGACTACGCATCCGTCGACGACATTCTCGCCCGTGCGGAAAACAGGGGAGAAGCACCTCTCATCGTGATCTGCGACGAGCTGTCCGATCCCCACAACCTCGGTGCCATCGTGCGTACCGCGGAGTGTGCGGGTGCACACGGCGTCATCATTCCCAAACGCCGCAGTGTCGGCCTGACGGCAGTTGTGGCAAAGGCGTCTGCGGGTGCACTGGAGTATATGCCGGTTGCACGGGTGTCCAATATTCCCGCCACGATGGAAGACCTCAAAAAACGCGGTGTCTGGATCTGCGGCACAGCCGCCGACGGCGACACCGAGCTGTATAAAGCAAACCTCAAAGGTGCGACAGCGATCGTCATCGGCAACGAGGGCGAGGGCATGAGCCGTCTTGTTTCCGAGCACTGCGATTTCCGCGTCAGCATCCCGATGCGGGGCGAAATTTCGTCCCTCAACGCATCGGCAGCCGCAGCGATCCTGCTGTACGAGGCAGTACGCCAGAGAGGATAACCCAACAGAAAAAACGATCGAAATTGTTTCGGAGTGCGTTATGAGCAAAAAGAAAAAGCATCAGAAACAATTGAATACCGAACCGCAGCCGGAGGAAGTGCAGAGAAAGCCGCTGAAGATGCCGGAGATCACCATGACCTTCGACGCGATGTTCTCCTCTGCACTCGAACAGATGCTGGACAGACCGGAAGAGGAAACGGCAAAGGAAAAAGAGCCGGAGACCTATCCCGTCGTCATCATGCCGGAAAAGCACGGCACGTCCCGTCCGAAGGAGAAGGACGACGTGCCGCACACGATCTCGGCAGAGCAGGCGTTTCTGGATGCAAAGGTCGAGCAGGCACTTCTGGATTTTGTATCCGCAGAAGAAGACGAAAACGAAGCCATCCGCTCCTATCAGGACGATCTGTCGGAGACAGAGCCGATCGTGCAGACGCCGCGAAAGCCTGTCCCCGGGATCTCTTTGCCGGTGGAGCTCCCGCAGGAAAGAGAGCCCGAGATCGCTCTGCCGGTAAAAGCTCCGAAGGAAAGAGAGCCAGAGATCGCTCTGTCGGTAAAAGCTCCGAAGGAAAGAGAGCCCGAGATCGCTCTTCCGGTGGAACTGCCGCAGGAAAGAGAGCCGGAAGTTTCTCTGCCGGAGCCTGCATTCGGCCTGCCTTCCTTTATGGAGCAGATCGCACCGCTGCATGAAACAGAGGCGTTCGACGCACCCGAGATCTTCACCATGCCGACGGCCGCGGAAACAGATACACAGGAGGTACCGGAAATTTTCGCGGTACCCGCCCGGACGGAGGAGCCCGAGCCTGAAAAGCAGGACGAGCCTGCACAGGAGCAGGAGCCCGTCAAAGAGAAAGAACGTTCCGGCTGGTTCCGCCATCGCAGAAGAGCACAGGAGCAGGAAAACTCCGCACCGAAGCAGCCGCAGCCTGCACAGATAGAAACACCGGCGGAAGAGCCGCTTGCAGAGCCGCAGGAGGAAGACACGCAGAACCTGCTTCTGCGGATCTACTCTCTGCTCGGCGATACGGACGAAGAAGAGCTTCCCGCTCCGCAGGAGCCGGAACAGCCCGCACCGGCAGATCCGTCACCGACGATCCGCTTCTCCGTGCCGGAAGAGCAGATCACGCAGTACAAAGCACCGGAACAGACCGTGCGTCTTCCCGATGTGAAAGAATGGCAGCCTTCACCGAGACGCGAGCCGCAGCCCGCACCCGCACCGAAGCCGGAACAGCCGCAGCCCGCACCGAAGCAGGAGGAGCCTGACGATTTCTGGCAGGAGCTTGCAGAGCTGAAAACGCTTGTGATGTCCTCGGACGTTCCGCTGCCGGAGGAAGAGCCGGAAACGGTGCTGTATCCGCAGGAAACCGACGCACCGCAGCAGCCTGCACAGCCGGAGGAAGCACCCTCCCTGCAGGAAGCACCGCCGCAGGCGGAACCTGCACAGCCGAAGGAGAAATCCGGCTTTTTCAAAAACAGACGTACAAAACACAACCGCGTGCAGGAAACGCCGGCAACGGAAACAGAACGCCCTGCACCGGCTGAGTCACCCGCAGCGGCGGAAACGCCCGCCGCGGAAGAACACTCCGTAAAGACACCCGCAGAGCCGGAACTGCCCGCACAGACGGAAGCTCCCGCATCGAATGAAAGCCCTGCACAGCCGCAGCCTGAAAAAGAGCGGCACCGTGTTGCAACGGGCATCTCCGCCCTTGCTGCAGCGGCCGCGTTGCTCAAACCGCCGCACCGCCCGGAAGAACCGACGGTGATCCAGTCCGCCGACGTCAAGGCTGCACCTGCCGAAACAGAGCCGCAGCAGACGGAGGAGGCAGACGACGATCTGCGGTTTTTGCGTCGCCGCCGTGAAAAACCGTCGGAAGACGCCGCCCGTCCGCACAGCCGCAGGACGACCGCACAGGACGTCCTGCGTCCGGATGAGGCGATCCGCCGCTACAGTAAGACGCTCGGCTCCACCGGCACACGACTGGTCGTTGCGGTGTTCGTCACGCTGCTGTCTTTGTTCTTCACACTCTACGGCACCTTCGGCTGGACGTTCCTGC
>JAZUDF010000102.1:0-6873 GCA_045639485.1 Faecousia sp.
CTCCTGCACCTGCGTGCGCGTTCCCGTTGTGCGCAGTCATTCGATCTCCGTACAGCTGCACTTTGACCGCCCTGTTTCCGTAGAGGAAGCACGAGGCGCCATCGCTTCCGCCCCCGGCTGTAAGCTGGTAGACGACCTTGCAAAGAAGATCTACCCGATGCCGCTTGACACCTCCGATCAGGACATCGTCTTCGTCGGCAGGATCCGCAAGGATCTGACCGATCCCAACGGTCTGTGTCTGTGGTGCTGCGGCGACCAGGTTCGCAAGGGTGCCGCGACCAACGCCATTCAGATTGCTGAATTGCTGCTCGAAAAATAAATACTGCAAAACAATGCTCCGTGTGCTATAATGTCCACGGAGCATTCTATTTGCCGTAAAGAGGATGGAAAAATGAAGGAACTTCCGGTAAAAACAAAGAAAATACTGGGAATTGTTGTGATCGCCGTGATCGTGTTGATCGCAGGTCTGCTCTGCTGGGTGATCGGCAAGCCGCTGTTTGAATGCGTCGGGGACGAAGAAAAACTGCAGGCCTTCGGTGAGCAGTTCCGCACCTGGGTGAACGAACGCGGCATCCTCGGACGTGTGGTTTTCGTTTTGCTGACCGTTGTGCAGGTCGTCATCGCGATCATTCCGGGCGAACCGTTTGAATTTGCGGCGGGCTATGCCTTTGGATGGCTCGAGGGCACGATCCTCTGCATGATCGGCATCGTCATCGGCAGTGCGATCATTTTTGCACTGGTGCGAAAATTCGGCAAGCCGTTTGTCAATCTGTTTTTCCCCGATAAAGACCTGGACGATCTGAAATTCATGAAAAACGGCGAGCGTGTCGGCATTGTGACCTTCTTTCTGATGTTCCTGCCCGGCACACCGAAAGATCTGCTGTCCTATGCGGCGGGCCTGACACCCATGAAGTTCTGGACGTGGATGCTGATCGTCGCAATCGCACGCATTCCGTCCATCATCACCTCAACGCTGTCCGGTGATGCACTCAACGGGAACAATGTCGTGCTCACCGTCGTCATATACGGTGCCACGCTCCTTTTGAGCGGACTCGGCCTTCTCATCTATAAGGCATACTGCAAAAAGCACCGGAAGGAAAGCCCCGCAGAAGAACTCCCTGCGGAAGAAAACGGAAACAAAATGTAAACTTTTCATTGCAATTCTTAAAGAGTTATTATATAATACACTAAATGAGTGAAAGGAGGCGTTGCCAATGAAGAGAAGACTGATCGCCGTGCTTTTGACCGTTGCACTGCTGGCATCCGTTGCCGTCTGTGCAGGTGCGTTTCTCTTTACCGACACCAACGGCCACTGGGCAGAAGACTATATTGATGACGCCGCCTTGCGTGGTCTGTTCAGCGGTGTCGAGGACGGCACCCGCTTTGATCCTGATGCCACAATGACGCGTGCCATGTTCGTCACGGTGCTCGGCAGAGTCGCCGGCATCAAAGAAGACGACTATGACACAGAGTTCCTCGCCGCCTATTTTGACGATGTCGACGTCGATGCCTATTATGCTCCTTATGTGGCATGGGCAGTGACGGTCGGTGTCACCAGCGGTGTCAGTGAGCGTGCGTTTGCACCGGATGATGCTGTCAGCCGTGAACAGATGGCACGTTTTATCCACAACTATCTCTACGTTGCCGGCATCCTGCAGCAGGAAGCCCCGCAGCAGTCAGATACGCCCGCACTGCCGGAAGACATGGCAAGAGGCGAGTTTGTTCCGCAGCAGAGAAGAACACCCAATCGCGGCAACGACGTCATTCTTCCTCCGGACGAATTTGACGACGACGATCCTCCCGCAGAGATCACGTTCTCCGATGCAGCCACCATTGCCTCCTGGGCAAAAGACAGCGTGGAGCTGCTCAAGGACAGCGGACTCTTCACCGGTGCACCGGACGGCAAGGGCGGATATATGTTCATGCCGAAAAAGACGGCAACGCGTGCCGAATGTGCTGTTGTGTTCTGCAAACTGCAGGATCTTCTGCAGCAGACACCCGCGAATAACGCCCCACAGCCTACCAACGTAGTCCTCAATCAGGACAGTGCCGTGCTCGAAGCGGGCAGCGATATGCAGCTGGCATCCATCCTCTTCCCGGTAGAGGAAGACGTGGATCCGCGTGTCAGCTGGTATACGACCGATCCTTCCGTCGTACGTGTCGACTGCTTCGGCAACGTGACGGGCATTGCTGCCGGTGAGGCGGAGATCCGTGTCCGTACCGCAAGCGGCATCGAAGCTGCCTGCTCCTTTACCGTGACCGCACCGCCGACACCTGCTGTATATGCTCCCAACAGCTGGTACGACAAGTGTGAAATGATCTTCGGCAGAGTGCTGAGCGATCCGAGACTGGCATATGCTGACGATGCGGAAGCATCGCAGCACATGACCACCGTTTCCATCCGTGCATGGGATATCAACGAAGCGGGTGAAAAGTACACCAGAACGTTCTATCTGCAGATGCACGAAAACATCGCAGACGTTGTAGTCCGTATGTTTGAAGAGATTTACGAGTTGCCCGAGCAGGTGCCCATCCACAGTCTCGGCGGCTACCGTTGGGACGGCAAGTGCGAACACTCCGTCGGCCTTGCCATCGACGTCAACCCCATGGAAAACTACTACTGCACGAATGACGGCACTGCCGTTGTCGGCAGGTACTTCAAACCGGGTGAGGATCCCTATTCCATCCCCGTCGGCGGAAAGGTCGATCAGATCTTCGCCAAGTACGGCTTCACCCGTGGCATCTACTGGAATAACGGCTATAAAGACTATATGCACTATTCCTACTTCGGAACTTAATTCTGACAAAAAGCACGCAGGATTTTCCTGCGTGCTTTTTTAGTGGCGTAGGGGAGGGGCTTGCTCCTCCCGGAATGCGGAATTAAGGTGTCATCCTGAACGAAGTGAAGGATCTGTTTCCGTTATGTGCCGTAGGGGACGGCGTCCTCGACGTCCCGCCTGCACCGCACTTCCAATCCTCACTGTAGGGCGGGATGCCCTCTTCCCGCTGCTCTGCTAAAAATCCCCGACAGTTTTCTGTCGGGGATTTCAGACATCTTTATGCCAGAGCCGCGGTGATGAGTGCCATCTTGTAAACTTCCTCGGCGTTACAGCCGCGGGAAAGGTCGTTGATGGGAGCGTTCAGGCCCTGCAGAATGGGGCCGTAAGCTTCAAAGCCACCAAGACGCTGTGCGATCTTGTAGCCGATGTTGCCTGCCTCGATGCAGGGGAAGATGAAGGTGTTGGCATAGCCTGCAACCTTGCTTCCGGGGAACTTCAGCTGACCGACAACGGGAGAGACCGCTGCGTCAAACTGCATTTCGCCGTCGAGTGCCAGCTCGGGAGCCAGTTCCTTTGCCTTTGCGGTAGCAGCCTGGCTGAGGGAAACGGTGCCGCCCTTACCGGAGCCCTTCGTGGAGAAGGAAAGCATTGCGACCTTCGGATCGATGCCGAAGACCTTTGCAGTGTTCGCGGTCTCAACCGCGACCTCTGCCAGCTTGTCCGCTGCGGAGAAGGTGACGTTGCCGTCAGCATCCACGGTGTCTTCATAGGAGATGTTGATCGCACAGTCGCCCATGGCGAGCAGTTCCTGACCGTCCTTGCCGTCTCTTGCGAGAATGAAGCAGGAGGAAACAAGGTGTGCACCCTTGCGGCACTTGATGAGCTGCAGAGCCGGACGCACGGTGTCAGCGGTGGAGTAGGTCGCACCGCCGAGCAGGGAGTCGGCATAACCCGTCTTCACGAGCATCGTGCCGAAATAGTTGCCCTTTAAAAGGTTTGCACGGCAGTCCTCGGGGCTCATCTTGCCCTTGCGGAGCTCGACCATGGTATCGACCAGTTTGTCCATTTCAGGATAGGTCGCAGGATCAATGATCTCCAGACCTTCAATATCAAAGCCGCATTCCTTTGCCTTGCCTTCGACGATCTCTTTGCTGCCGAGCAGGATCGGGGTGAGGAAGCCGCCTTTTTTCAGACGGGCAGCCGCTTCGAGGATGCGGGGATCGTGTCCTTCGGTGAACACGATTTTCTTGGGATTTTCACGCAGTTTTGCTTCAAGCTTATCAAACATGGATTTTGCCTCCAACTTAAAAATTTCTGCGGATATTATACACCCGCACAACGGAAAAAGTCAATTTCCGCCGCAGAAAAACCGAAAAATCTTTTTGCTTAGCCTCTTTACTTTTCTAAAGTGATATGCTATACTTTTCCAAACGCAATACTTTAGTATAATAAAGTGCTTTTGACAAGGCGGTGCATTTATGAAAACAAAGGTGAAAAATGCGGTTGCGATGTTCTGCAATCTGACGATCATCGCGTTCACGCTCATGTGCGTGCTGCGTTTCTTCCGCGTGTCCGGCGGTGCAAACATGGAAACGCACGGTGCCGACTGCTTCCGGTATTTTACCGTAGACTCCAATATCCTGCTCGCACTGACGTCCGGGATTGCCCTGTTCTTCAACATGAAATCGCTGAAAACGGGCAAAGAGGAGATGCCGATGTGGGCAAGCATCTGCAAGCTTGTCGGCACCACGGCAGCGACGGTGACCTTCCTGACCGTGCTCGTCTTCCTCGGCCCCACACAGGGCTATGCCAAGATGTTTGACGACATCGGTCTGTACCTGCACCTGCTCAACCCGGTGCTTGCGATCTTGTCGATCTGCTTCTTCAACGGCGGCTTCAAGATCCCCGCCAAGCTTGCAGCCCTCGGCGTTCTGCCGACGGCGGTGTACGGTGCGGTCTATGCTGTTTTGGTGCTTGTCACCAAAAACTGGGAAGATTTCTACGGGTTTGCAACGGTCATTCCGTGGTATGTTTCCATTCCGGTGATGCTCCTTGCGACGCTCGGCATCTGCGAGGGACTCAACCTTCTTCGTAATCTCTGCTGGTCGAAAAAACTCAATCGGTAAATAAAAATCCCCGAACAGCCGTTCGGGGATTTTCTTATTTCTGTTTTTTGAGCCTTGCTGTCTTCGGCAGACCGAACATCGGGATGAAGCGATCCCAGCCGGTAAAGGTGAGCAAAAAGATCGAACCGATGACGAGAAAACTCATGTAGTTTTTGCTGATGATGTCGAAGGTCGTGAAGGAACGCAGCGGATACACGGCGTTCGCGATCGAGGCAAAGAACACGGGGAAGCAGTGCCACGGCACCAGCTCCGAGCCGTAAATACCCATGGACGAGGTGAAGGTCGCCAGCCGCAGCCGCAGCTTGTAGGCATCCTCCTCCGAGTCTGTTTCCACATTTTTCTCGGCGATCTCGCGGACAATGGGGGACATCGTCGCCACCTGTGCGGCCTCGTCTGCCAGTGCCATGTTGCCGATCAGACACAGCACACCGCACCAGCCCATGAGCTGATGCACGTTGCGGGAGATTTTGATCACAAATCTGGCCAGCGGTGCAAATGCGTTCATCGCGTTCATGATGCCGCCGAAGGCAGCCACCCACATCATCATGACCACCGTCCAGTTGCCTGCGTCGCCGAAGCCCTTGAACAGCAGATCGAGCCAGGTGGAAATATCCGCCGTGCCTGCGATCATACCGAAGATCAGAGAGCTGAGCATGCCTGCACCGAGACACAGCAGCGTGTGGCAGCCGGAGAAGCTCAGCACGATCACGAGCAGCATCGGCACGACCATGTAAAACGGCACACCGGTCTTGACCTGATCGAGCAGCAGCAGGGCAGACGGACGTTGTTCTTCCAGTGCGTCGTAGGCACTCTGCGGGATCTGTGCAATAGCGGTCGCTGCATCGGACTGCGTGTTGGGCAGATGCAGACCGACAAAATAGAAGATGATCATCGAAATGATCAGGCAGCCGATCGACCACACACTCTGGTGCTTCACGCGGTCGATGATCTTGACGTCCTGCATGCCGCAGCTGAGCACGGTGACGTCCGAGATCATGCCGATGTTGTCACCGAAGCAGGAGCCACCCGCAACGGCACAGATCGTGAGGATCACGTCACCGCCGACGATGTGGTTGAGCCACAGAAAGATCGGTGCACATGCAGCGAAGGTGCCCCAGGAGGAGCCGGTCGCCACGGACAGCAGGCAGGTGACTAAGATCGCCACGGGAGCGATGGTGCGTCCCGTTACGCCGACGGCAAGTGCCAGATTGATGAGGGACGCACCGACACCGGTCGCCATGAAGCACTCTGCCACGCCGTAGGCAAACATCAGGATGAAGAAGATGAGCGTGATGTTGCTCGCGGCCTTCAGTCCGTGCGAGAACGCCTGCTCGAAATTGCACCGCTGCGTGACGATGAACACCACGATCGCCGCAAAGGTCGCAATGGGTGCGGCGAGCAGCAGGTCGAGCTTGAACACGATCACGAGTACGGCAAAGATGATCAGCGGCAGAAATTTCAGGGCCTGGATCCAGCCGTTTTCTTTTTTTGGTGTGGATTTGTCCATAAAAGTGTCCTTTTTCAGGGAATTTTTGTCTACTGACATTCTAACAAACAATGTAAGAAAAGTAAACGAAAAACTATTTTTTGAATTTTGCGGTCTTCGGCAGACCGAACAGCGGGACAAAGCGATCCCAGCCGGTAAAGGTGAGCAAAAACAGGGTGCCGATCACAATGATACTCAGATAGTTTTTACTGATCACGTCAAAAACCGAAAATGAATAATCGGGATAGACGGCATTTGCAATCGAAGTGAAAAACACGGGGAAGCAGTGCCACGGCACCAGCTCCGAACCGAAAATGCCGATGTTGGAGGACAGCGTTGCCAGCCGCAGCCGCAGTGCATAGGCGTCCTTTTCGGAGTCGACCTCGACGTGCGTTTCCGTGAGGCTGCGTACGATGGGGGAAATGGCTGCGATCTGTGCCGCTTCGTCCGGCAGGGCCATGTTGCCGATAAAGCACAGAAC
>JAZUDF010000103.1:0-28132 GCA_045639485.1 Faecousia sp.
CCGCCCTTGACTACGGGCTCGTGGTGCTTCATCGGCACATTGAACGCAGCGGCGGTCTCTCTTGCAAGACCGATCAGGCTGTAGCAGTCGGGACGGTTGTTGGTGATCTCAAATTCCACCGCGCTGTCATCGTTACCGATGACCTCGTTGATGTCCTGACCGACATGGCAGCCCTCGTCGTTGAGGATCCAGATACCGTCCTCGTATGCATCGGGGCAGTCGTTCTTGGTCAGACCGAGCTCGTGGAAGGAGCAGAGCATGCCGTTGGAGGCAATACCTCTGAGCTTGCCCTTGGTGATGTGCACACCGCCTGCGAGGTCGGAGTTGTGCAAAGCTGCGGGAACGAGGTCGCCTTCGTGCACGTTCTGTGCACCGGTCACGATCTGTACGGGCTCTTCTTCGCCCACGTCGATCTGGCAAACCCACATATGGTCGGAGTTTTCATGCCGCACGATGGACAGCACCTTGCCGACCTTGACGTTTTTCAGTGTTGCATCGAGGCGTTCGGTGGTCTCCACCTTCTGACCTGCGATGGTCATGATTTCAGCATATTCACGGTCTGTGGCTTCAATGTCCACAAACTCTTTGAGCCATTTTCTTGAAATATTCATGCGTGTGTCCTCCTTCCTTAAAACTGTTCGAGGAACCGGATGTCGTTCTCGAAAATCAGACGCAGATCGGAGATCTTGAAGCGACGCATTGCCATACGCTCCAGACCGATACCGAATGCGAAGCCGGAGTAGACTTCGGGATCGATGCCGCAGCCTTCGAGCACCTTCGGATGCACCATGCCGGCACCGAGCAGTTCGATCCAGCCTTCACCCTTGCAGGTGGGGCAGCCGGCACCGCGGCACTTGAAGCACTGCACGTCCACTTCACAGCTCGGCTCGGTGAACGGGAAGTGATGCGGGCGGAAACGCACAACGCTGTCCTCGCCGTAGAGAGACTTGACCAGCGTTTCGAGTGTACCCTTGAGGTCTGCCATCGTGATGCCCTTGTCGATCACCAGACCTTCAATCTGATGGAACATCGGGGAGTGGGTAGCGTCCACCTCGTCCTTTCGAAAGACACGGCCGGGAGCAAGGATACGGATAGGAGGATTTTTGATCGCCTCCATCGCACGGATCTGCATCGGGGAGGTCTGGGTACGCAGCAGTACGCTGCTGTCTTCTTTCAGATAGAAGGTATCCGACCAGTCGCGGGCGGGATGGCCTTCCTCGGTGTTGAGCTTGGTGAAGTTGTAGTCGGCAAGCTCGACTTCAGGGCCTTCCAGGATTTTGAAGCCCATGCCGATGAAGATCTCTTTTGCTTCGTCGAGAGCGGTGTTCATCGGATGCTTGTGGCCTTGCTTGACGGCCTCACCGGGGATGGTGACGTCAACGGCTTCCTTACGCAGCTTGTCTTCCAGTGCCGAAGCGGCAAGCTCTGTCTTGCGTGCTTCCAGACGGCTTTCGATCTCTGCACGGACGCTGTTCGCCATCTGCCCCATGACGGGACGTTCTTCTGCGGACAGACCGCCCATCATCTTTAGGACGGCAGTCAGTTCGCCTTTCTTACCGAGCACACGGACACGGAGTGCTTCGAGATCGGCAGTTTCTTTTGCCTGCTCGAGTGCTTCCAGAGCCGAGGCACGGATCTTTTCGAGTTGCTCTTTCATGATATATCTCCTTCTACAAAGTTTACAAAAAAAGAAAGCCCTTCATCCCGAAAGGGGACGAAAGACCAAGCTTCCGCGGTACCACCCGCAATTCGTCAAAAGACGCACTTAAAACCGTTAACGGAGTTACCCGGCACATCCTACTGCAAGTTCAGATGGCAGCTCGCGGGGGAAAGCCAAAACATTCACGGCAGGTACTCGCAGCAACCGTACCCTCTCTGCAGCCGATTGGGAATGATCCGACAACCCGGTCATCACTTTTCGCAACGTTGGAATTGTAACACAGTTTTTCTGTCTTTTCAAGCCCTTTTTCCCGCATTTTGCGTTCAAAAACCGCAGAATGTGAAAACCTTTTTTCAGTGATCGGCCGGAATGATTGACGAATGCACAAAAAAGCAATAAAATAGAATGCAGTTAGGAGCTGATCGCATGAACGAACCGATGAAACGCACCATGAAAACTTTGCAGCAGATGAACGCAGACGGCTGTGTGATGACAAGTGCTGAGCTTGTAGACAGCCTGCTGCCAGAACGGAAACCTGATGCATATAAGGGCGACTTCGGCAGGGTGCTGATTTTGTCCGGCAGCATTGGCTATACGGGTGCCCCGGCCCTTGCCGCCAACGCTGCACTTCGCAGCGGAGCGGGCCTCATCTTTGTCGGCGTTCCGGAAGCCGTCTATCCGATCGTGGCGGCCAAACTTGATGAGCCGATGGTCTTCCCGCTGCCCTGCGACCGTGACGGTTGCATGAGCAAAAAAGCAATTCCGGAGATCCTGCAGCGGTTAGACCGTTGCGATGCCTGTCTGATCGGCCCGGGACTCGGACGGAGCAAAGATATCCTGAAAATCGTCACAGCGGTACTCACAAATGCCAAATGCCCGGTGATCGTGGACGCTGACGGCATAAACGCACTGGAAGGGCATATAGATGTACTGGGACAGGCATCGTGTCCGGTGATCCTGACGCCGCACGAGGGCGAGTTTTTACGGCTTGGCGGCGATCTGACGTCCGGCAGATATGCGGCTGCCAAAGCGGTTGCTGAACGTACCGGGGCAACGGTATTGCTGAAAGGGCACAGGACGGTCATTGTCAGCAAAGATGCATCCTACCTCAACACGACCGGCAATCCCGGCATGGCGACGGGCGGTAGCGGCGACGTGCTTGCGGGCATCCTTCTTGCATTTTTAGGGCAGAAGATTGCACCTGCGGAAGCTGCTGCGGCCGCAGCATGGGTACACGGTGCCGTCGGTGATTTCTGTGCCGCAGCGAGCGGGCAGTATGCCATGACGCCGACGGACATGATCGCCAATCTGTCAGAATTTTTAAAATAAGGAAGTGTTTCGGTGCGGCTGAAGCTTGCAGCTGTACTGACGATACTGCTTTGTCTGCTCTCGGCCTGCGGCAGCAAAGAAACGGCAAGTCTGCAGGCTCCGATGGATTTCCGTACACAGCTTCTCGAAGCGGGTGCCTGCACCTTTCAGGCAGAGATCACGGCGGATTACGGCGACAGTATCTATGTGTTCACCGTTGACTGCGAGTGTCTGACGGACGGCACTGCAACGGTGACGGTTTCAGAGCCTCAGTCGATCGCGGGCATCACCGCAAAGATCACAGCCGGTGGAGACGAGCTTGTTTTTGATGACATGGCAGTCGCATTTGAACCGTTAGCGAACGGCAATGCGGCACCGGTCTGTGCACCGTCTATCGCCGTCGATGCGTGGACCAATGCCTACATCCGTGCCGCAGGGCAGGAGGGCGAATGGCTGCGTGTCACCTATGAACGTGGCTACGATGCGGAACAATTGATCGTAGACTGTTGGTATGATGAAAAAAATATTCCTATTTGTGCGGAAATCTGCTATAATGATCAGACAGTACTGAAATTGGACATTTCGCAATTTTCATTTGTCAGCGGAGGCAACCATGAAATTACTGAAGAGAACTTGGGCTGATATTTCTCTGGATAATCTCAGCTACAACTATACACAGCTGCGGAATAACGTAGGAAACTCCTGCAAATTCCTCGGCGTGGTCAAGGCAGATGCTTACGGTCACGGAGCCGTTCCGGTCAGCCGTCACCTGAAGGATCTCGGTGCGGAGTTCCTTGCGGTATCGAACTTTGAAGAGGCACTGCAGCTGCGTCAGGCAGACATCCGTCTGCCGATCCTGATCCTCGGCTACACGCCCGCGATCTACGCGGAGGACATGGCAGACATGGGCATCCGCCAGGAGATCCATTCTTTAGACTATGCCAGACAGTTGAGCCGCCAGATGGAAAGCACCGGTAAGGAATTGCTGACACACCTGAAACTTGATACCGGCATGTCCCGCCTCGGATTTTTCGCTTATGACGATGATAAAACGCTGGACGAGATCAAAACGGTCGCATCGCTTCCGGGACTTCGGTTTGAAGGCGTTTTTACGCATTTTCCCGTTGCGGACTCCCTCTCGGAGAGTGACCGTGCCTTTACCCGCCTGCAATATCAACGGTTTACGGATATGATCGACAGCCTCAAGGCTTCCGGTATCGAATTTGAGATCCGCCATTGCTGCAACTCCGCCGCAACGATCATGTATCCCGAGTTTGCTCTCGATATGATCCGCCCCGGTATCGCGACCTACGGCATCTGCCCGTCGCCGGAGCTGGCAGGGAAGCTCGATCTTCGTCCGATGATGAGCCTTCGTACGACGATCTCTCAGATCCGCGATTTCAAGGAAGACGTCACCATCAGTTACGGCAGAATGTACACCACGCCCGCACCGCGAAAGATTGCCGTTCTCTGCATCGGCTACGCGGACGGACTTTCCCGTGCTCTTTCCGGCAACGTATCGTTCCTGCTGCATGGCAAGCGTGTTGGGCAGGTCGGACGCATCTGCATGGATATGTGCATGGTCGACATCACCGACGTGCCCGATGTCAAGGTCGGCGACGTTGTGACCGTATTCGGCGAGGATCACGGCTTGAATGCACCTGTGGACGCTCTGGCGTCACAGCTCGGCACGATTCCCTATGAGATCCTCTGCGATATCAACAAACGCACGCCTCGCATCTATCTCGACGGCAAACAGCGGATCGAAGTTCTGCAGTATATTGTCTGATATCGGCACAATCTGCAGGATCTGCACATAGAATAAAGCGGGAAGACCTGAACGGTACCGGCTTCGGAAAAGACTTCCGAAGCCGGTATATTTTTCAGTTGTCCGTGGCAGAATAAAAGCAGCCAAGGCCGCTTTCGGCCGAATATTCGGAGCGTGAAGCAAATGGACACAACTGTTAAACGGGGCGATATTTTTTATGCGGACCTCAGTCCGGTCGTCGGCAGTGAGCAGGGCGGCACCAGACCGGTGCTGATCGTGCAGAACGACACGGGAAACCGCCATTCACCGACGGTCATTGCTGCGGCGATCACCAGTCAACTCGGAAAGGCGAGACTGCCGACGCATATTTCCCTTGCAGGACACGATGTCGGCCTGACGAAGGATTCCGTCGTCCTGCTCGAGCAGATCCGCACCATCGACAAAAAGCGTCTGCGGGAGCATATGGGGAAGCTGGACGAAGAACTGATGGGCAAGGTTGACAATGCGATCGCCGTCAGCTTCGGACTTGACAGCGGAAACCGTCTGCTTTGAATAGGACGGATCCCTCCTGCATATTCTGTGCAGGAGGGATTTTTATGGAATTGACAGTTACTTATCAGGCACAGCCGGTCGGAAAACTCCGTGTGGAACAGCAGGGACTTTATTATCTGTTTGACGCTGCCTGCACCGTTTCCTGCGACAAACCGCTGCGGCTGTATGCCGTGTGCGGACTGCAAAGCAAACCGGTCGGTGTCCTGCCGAAGGACGGTACACTGAAAAAAAGGATTTCCGTGCGGCAGACGGGAGAACTACCGTCCTATGCTGTCCTTGGCAATCCGGATGACGGATTTCTGCCGTGGTGCGGCACGATCGATGGAGAAACGATCAACGAGGGCTATCTGAACTGCGAGGAAGGACGGTCACTGCTTGCATTGCCCGTTTCGGACGGTGCGGAAGTCCCGCTGATCGCCTATGCATCGCAGATGACGCCAGTTACTGTCTGCGGCAGGGACTGCCTGCAGCTGCCTTTGAAAGACGGTAAGCCGGTCTTGCCGCCGACAGAACCGGATACAAAGGAAATGCCCGAAGAAGATAAAAAAACGTTCACAGAACGCGATCCGCTGTTTTACGGTTTATCGGAGGGAATCTAAAAAAAGCCTGACGCAAGAATTTCTTGCGTCGGGCTTTTTATGCTTTGTTTAGTAGGCAATACGGCGGGCACCATAGATACGGGGGCGGTACCAGTCGGAGTTGAGGCTGCCCCAGATAACGCCGCTGTTGGAGTTTGCGGCATGGATAAAGGAGAATTCGCCGTAAGGTGTGGGCGAGCCGTTATAAGTTGCACCGACGTAAATACCGATATGACCGATGGAGGAACTGCCGGGGGAAGTACGGAAATAAACCAGATCGCCCGGTTTCAAGGATTTACCGGGGTGGTTGATGTCGAAGGAGATCTGAATACCGTTCTTCCACTGTGCCGTTGCGGTACGGCCCATGCTGTAGCCGAGCTGCGTGTGGTAGATCCAGTAGACCAGACCGGAGCAGTCGAAGGTGTTCGGGCCCTGCGTGCCGTAAACGTAGCGGCAGCCGAGCTTGGAATAGGCAAGATCAACAGCCTTCTGTGCATTCGGGTTATCCACGGCAATATGACCGGGGTAGGTTTCGGGATCGAGCGGATGCTCGGAATACCACAGATCAATGTAACGGAAGCCGCGGTAGAACATGATCGCTGCTTCCTGACGGCTGCAGCTTGAAGTCGGATTGAGTTTGCCGTTGCCGTCACCCTTGACGATCTCAAGTTCAATGGCGATCTTTGCGGCGGCCTTTGCCCAGCCTGCGATCTTGTTGCTGTCGCTGAACTGTGCGAACAGCTCATGTTCGTTGTCGTATTTTTCCCAACCGATGCCTTTGAGCAGGTTGAGGATCATCGTAAACATTTCCTGACGGGTGATGGAATTGTTCGGGCGGAAGGTGCCGTCCGTATAACCGGCAACGATCTGCAGCTCATAAGCACGGCAGACACTGGGATTAGAGGAATCTTTGAAGTAATTGGTCTGCATCGGTGCGGACGTATCCTCCGTCAGCTTCTGATAGCAAAGCACAACGGCTTCGCAGAACTGCTCACGGGTGATGTTTTTCTTGGAAAAGTCAAGCCCACGCAGAGACTCGGGGAGCAGTGCCCAATATTCCATGACGCCGATGCCGTGTGCAGCCCAGTCACTGCAGGCAGTGTAGTATTCGGTTTCCGGAACTTCATCTGCTTCGGGGCGGATGGGCAGCGTTGCGGGATCGATGCCGGTAAACGGGCCCATCTCTTCTGCAAGGTAGTATCTTGCGTAGTCATAGGCTCTTTCCAGCATGCATACGGCCTGCTCGATCGAAGTCGTGCCGCCGGGCGTGATGTAATTGCCGCCGGTGCCGGAGGTAATGCCAAGCTCCAGCATGATCTTCGTGGACTCTACCGCCCAACTGCCGACCTTCTTGTAATCAAGGAAGGTTTTGAACAGTTCCTGCACCTCGTCTTCTGTCCAGCCTACCGACTTGAACAGCGTGTAAATGATCTGGAACAGTTCTTGCCGCGTCAGCTTGTCGTTCGGGCCGAAGTTGCCGTTGTCGTAGCCGCTGACGATGCCGAGCTCGTAAGCAAGGCAGATATCAGGATTGTTGGTATCTTTGAAATAGGTGGTCTTGTCCGGCTTGAGATCGGTTCTGCCGGTGATGCGGCGATAGGCAAGTACTGCCATTTCGCAAAGCTCCTGACGCGAGATATTGAGCGTCATATCCGCATCTGCCAGAGATTCGGGGATCAGACCGGCTGCGTCGATCTCGTCGAGCTGCTCGATTGCCCATTCGCTGCAGTTACCGTATGCCGAAGCAAACAGCACGCTTGGCAGCAGGATCAGAACTGCCATGATCAGACAGAGAATTCGCATCATCTGTGTTCGTTTCATTTAAAGTGCTCCTTCCTTGAGTTCCAGCCCGACGGGGCAGTGATCCGAGCCGTAAACCTCGGTGTAGATCGGTGTTGCTTCGATCGCATCGCACAGACGGCTCGATACGACAAAGTAGTCGATACGCCAGCCGATGCCTTTTTCTCTTGCCTGAAAACGGTAGCTCCACCAGGAGTAGGCACCGGGAAGATCGGGATGCAGATAGCGGAACGTATCGGTGAAGCCCGCATCCAGCAACTGCGTGAATTTGCCGCGTTCTTCGTCGGAAAAACCGGGGTTGCCGCGGTTGGGACCGGGATTTTTCAGGTCGATCTCATTGTGGGCAACGTTGAGATCACCGCAGTAGATCACGGGCTTTTTGCGGTCAAGCTCACACAGATACTCACGCAAGGCATCTTCCCAGGCCATGCGGAAATCAATACGCTTGAGCTCGTCCTGAGCATTCGGTGTATAGCAGGTGACAAGATAGAACTTCTCATATTCCAACGTGATCAGTCTGCCTTCGTGGTCAAGCTCTTCCACGCCGACGCCGTAAGTGACGGAGAGCGGCTCGTGCTTTGCAAAGATCGCCGTACCGGAATAGCCCTTCTTTTCCGCAGAGTAAAAATACTGATGATAACCGGGCAGATCCAGTGTCAGCTGATCCGGCTGCATTTTGGTTTCCTGCAGACAGAAAAAATCGGCGTTGATGATTCGGAAACTGTCAAGGAATCCCTTCTGCACACAGGCACGCAGGCCGTTGACGTTCCAGGAAACAAATCGCATAAATAACTTCCTTTTCAATAGGTGCTGTTGCAAACTTCATGTACTTTTTCGCGGATCGACAGCAGATCGCGGAATGTCTCCGGACGCTTGCTGAGGTCGCGGAGCAGGGCAGAGGGGTGATAGATGGCACTCATCCACACACCGTCTTTTTCCACCCAGCCGCCGTGCTGTGCGGTGATCCGGTAATCAGGATCGATCAGCCGCTTTGCCGCAATGCGGCCGAGGCAGATGATAATCTTCGGCTGCAGCAGACGCATCTGCTCCTGCAGATAGCCGATGCAGGCGTCCTGCTCGGACGGCTCGGGATCGCGGTTTCCGGGCGGGCGGCATTTGACGATGTTTGCGATGTAGCAGTTCGTTCTGCCGAGATCGATGATCGAAAGCATGTCGTCCAGCAATTTTCCTGCGGCACCGACGAACGGCTCACCTTGCAGATCCTCCTGCTGTCCGGGGCCTTCACCGACAAACATCACTTCCGCATCGTGCGGCCCGCCGCCGAAAACGACGTTGTGCCGCGTTTTGCTAAGCGGGCATGCCATACAGTTTTGGCAGGCTGCAGTCAATTCTTCCCAGGTTTGCATTATCTTTCCCTTCTGACGTTGGTCTGGCGGCTGCCGGTGCGGGCGGTACTTTGCCGCGGACGGGCAGAGGAACTGCTTCTTTGTGCTGTCGAAGCATAGCCGGATCGGGTGCCTGTGCGTTGCTGCACAGTACTTCCGGGACGTCTGCGGCGTGCTGCTGCACGTTTTTTTGCGTTGTTGATGTAAGAACGGACGATCAGAACAACAACGATGAGCAGCAAAAGAATACCGGCGATCAAAAACAGCCACCAGTCTTTAACAAAGAACTCTTTTGCGGCGTCACCGGCTGCCTTGATCTCGGAGCGTTCCACAGCCGTCAGAGTTTCCACAGTCGTCTGACCGACGAGCATACCGTTGTAATAAACGCGGACGGTGCCGACGATCTGCCCGGCTTCCAACGGGGCTTCCAGCGGCCCGTTGTCCAATGTGTACTCCGAGGTGATCTTCTCTTTGTCGTAGCTTTTCGGCAGGAGTGCATCCACGCTGGCGGAGGGCTTGAGAACGACCATGCCGTTTCCGGCGGCATTCTTTACTTCCACCTGATCGAGATTCTGCAGATCTGTCAGCACTTCTGCATAGGCAAAGTTTTCAAAGCCGTAGTCAAAAAGATGAGCGGTTTCGGAAAAGCTGTGATACCACACGTTGCCGTCGTCCAGCAGTTCGGTCTCCGCACCGAGCAGAACGCTCAGGAAGTTCAGGTTGCCGTCGGTAGCCGTGGAGATCAGACATCTGCCTGCAGGTGTCGTAAAGCCGGTCTTGACACCGCTTGCCTTCGGATAGTAATAGTCGGAAACAGTCTCTCTGCTTGTCAGGTAGTTGGTCGTCACGAGATACCGCGACTCGCTCATATTGGTAGCGGGAACGGTGTAGGTCGTGGTGGAAGTGATGTCACGGAACGTCGGGTTTTCGAGTGCTTTTCTCGTGATCGTGCAAAGATCGTTTGCGGTCGTATAGTGGTTTTCGTCGTGCAGACCGTGCGGGTTTGCAAAATGCGTGCCCTTGCAGCCGAGTGCGGCTGCCTTCTGATTCATCAGTTCCACAAAACTGTCTACGTTGCCGCTGATGTATTCGGCAACGACGTTGCATGCCTCGTTTGCAGAAGAAAGCATCATGCAGTAAAGCAGGTTGCGTAACGACATCTGCTCGCCGGGAACAAGGCCTGCGGAGCTGCCGTCTTCGTGCAGGCCCTGCAAAGCACTTTCGGAGACCGTCACGATATCGTCCAGCTTGCCGTAATCCAGGGCAAGCATACAGGTCATGATCTTTGTCAGACTTGCGGGATACAGCCGCTCGTCGGCGTTGTAGGAGTAGATGACCGTGTTGGAGTTCAGTTCCAGCAGAACGGCAGCCTTGGCATTGACTGCATAGCCCGGGCCGAGTTCCGAAACCGTCGGCACGGGGAGAAGCTCGGAATCAGGCTCCAAAGAGCCTTCGGCAGTATCCTGCGTCTGCTCGGCCGTTTCTGCTTCCACAGCCCATGCGGCAGAGGAAAAAATGGAAAGCAGCAGGAGAATCGAAAGAAAAAGAGCGAATAAACGGTAGTTTTTCATCAGAAAAATCTCCAATTTTACAGAATAGCATTGCCCGCATCGACCGGAATGTGATATAATATAAAAAATATCGGTTGACGTCTGTGTGAAAATCGCAGAAACAGTCGAAAAAGGCAATAATTTGTCCGCATACATTATATCAAAAAATAGTTGCTTGTCAACGGAAGGAGCGGAAAGAATGAAGAAAAACGCAATGGTCATGCTGACGGCACTTGCGGCATTTCTCCTGACGGTTTCCGCATTTTTTCTCGGAAGAAGCACCGTACGGGGCGTGAAAGTTCAGGCACAGCGGTCGATCCCCGTACAGACGGAAGCGGCTCGCTCGCTGCCGGAGACTGAACCGGAACGGATCAACATCAATGAAGCGAGTGCAGAAGAACTGCAGCAGCTTCCGCAGATCGGCGAGACCATCGCACAGCGGATCGTAGATTACAGAACAGAGCACGGCCCTTTTTCCGGCATCAGTGAACTGATGAATGTGGAAGGGATCGGCGAATCGCGGTTTGAAGCGATCAAAGACTATGTCACAGTGAGGTAACACATGAAAATACTGATTGTTGATGATGAAGAACTGTTGGTGAAAGGCATCCGCTTTAACCTGCAGAATGACGGTTATGAGGTCGTGACGGGATGCGACGGCACGGATGCCGTTCGTCTTGCTGCAGATCCCGAGATCGGACTGATCGTGCTCGACGTGATGATGCCGGTGATGGACGGACTGGAGGCCTGCCGCCGTATCCGCGAGTTCTCCGACGTGCCGATCATCATGCTCACGGCAAAGACCGAGGACATGGATAAGCTTCTGGGCTTTGAGCACGGTGCGGACGACTATCTGACCAAGCCCTTTAACATTCTGGAGCTGAAGGCAAGGATCCGTGCACTGCTTCGCCGCAGCGGAAAGAGTGAAACGCAGAGCAAGATCACCTGCGGTGCGATCATGGTCGATACGGCCGCTCGCAACGCCTATCGCAACGGCGTGCTTGCAGACCTCACCGCCAAGGAATTCAATCTTGTTGAACTTCTCATCCGCAACCCGAACAGAGTTTATTCCCGCGAAGCTTTGCTTGACCTGATCTGGGGCGACGACTATCGCAGTGATATCCGCACAGTGGACGTTCACATCCGCCGTCTGCGTGAAAAACTGGAAACAGATCCCGCACAACCGCAGCACATTATGACAAAGTGGGGAGTTGGGTACTATTTCAAAGCGTAAGAGAAAACTGCCGTTCAGCTTCAGCAGCAGCCAGCTTCGCTATGCTGCCGCCTACGTGCTGATCACGGCAGTGGTGCTTCTTTTTCTGAATATTTACGCACCCATGCGGATCCGCAACCTGATCTTTCGCTCCCAGCAAACCTCCATGGAGGACAAAACGGAGTTGATGGCGACCGCACTGTCCGGCTATGAAAAACTGGATGCGGCGACCGTCAAAGACGTGATCGAGTCTGCCAACGACCTGCATACGACGCGTGTTATTGTCACGGATTCTGCGGGCCTTGCACTGTATGACTCCATTGCGGGCAATAAGGCAACGGGGAAAATGGTGCTGTTTCCGGAGATCGTTGAGGCACTGGCAGGCAACGACGTGTTCCATGCGTCCTATGACGGCACGACAATGGAAAGTCAGGCGGCCGTCCCGATCATGTCCTACAACAAACTGGTCGGTGCACTGTATCTGATGGACTATGACAGAGACATCGGCTCGCTGATCTCCTCATTGGAGACCAACCTTCTGTGGATCTCTATTCTTCTGGAAATTCTTGTCATTGTCTTCTCCCTGATCTTCTCCGCTGCATTCTCCCGAAGAATGCGGAAGATTCAGGACTCCGTGCGTCAGATGCAGGGCGGCAATTACGATGCAAAGATCGAGCTGCACGGACACGACGAGGTCGCACAGCTCGGCAGATCGTTCAACGAACTGTCAGACCGTCTGAATATGTCGGAAGAGGTGCGAAAACAGTTCGTCTCCAACGCATCGCATGAGCTGAAAACTCCGCTTGCTTCCATCAAACTGCTCTCTGACTCCATTTTGCAGAATGAGATGCCGCCCGAAACCGTCCGCGAGTTTGTCACGGATATCGGAAACGAGGCAGACAGACTGACCAGACTGTCCGAAAAACTTCTCAAGCTGACCAAACTCGACAGCAGTGCACAGCAGGACGATACGATGGAACTCACGGACGTTGCACAGACGGTGGACCGGGTTCTGCGAATGCTGGGGCCGCTGGCAGAAACCTACCATATTTCGATGCAAAGCGACTGCAAAGCCGATCTGCAGATCCTGGCAGGGGAGGACGATCTCTATCAGATCCTGTTCAACCTTTCCGAAAACGGCATCAAATACAACCGGGAGAACGGCACGCTGCGGATCGCGGCTGACAGACAGGAAGACGACCGGATCCGGATCATCGTGTCCGATACCGGCATCGGCATTCCGGAAGATTCGAGAGCCCACGTGTTTGAACGGTTCTACCGTGTAGACAAGGCTCGCTCCAGACGTGCAGGCGGTGCAGGACTCGGTCTTGCCATCGTTCACGACATTGTGCTGCGTAACGGCGGCACGATCGAGGTTGACGAAGCGGCAGGCGGCGGCACGGAATTCACCGTCACGTTCCCCCCGTTTGATACAGAGGAGGAACCCGCATGAAAAAACTGATTTGTGTGTTTCTCACTGTTCTGCTCCTGCTGTCTGCAGCAGGCTGCAGCGACCTGAATGAAATCCCGGCACAGATGCTGCATCCGGTGGATTACTACTTTATCCGCAAGAATGTCACATACGGCACGGAAAGCGGCGTGTTGACCGTGCAGACGGTGGACTTCGGTGAACAGACGCCGGATCTGACCGGCATTCTTGAACGCTATCTGACGCTTTCTGCACCGGAAGGAACGGAACTGCCGTTCCCTGCAGGCTCGGAACTCGTTTCTGCAGTTTTTGCCAATAACACTGCGACGCTGCAGTTTTCCGGCACCTATGCGGAGCTCACCGGCATTCATGCCACGCTGGCAGATGCATGTATCGCCAAGACAGTCCTTGCATTTACAGGTGCGGAAAAAGTTCAGCTGACGGTGTGCGACGCTGCGGGGGAGGTGCTTCGCAGCAATAAGATCACAGATAACGACATCCTTCTGTTTGACGACAGCTCCGACACAAGCAGCACGACCTATACACTGTATTTCACGGATGAAACGGGCAGATACCTTCTGGCGGAACGCAGGACGGATCCTTTTATTTCCGAAGCAGATCTGCCAAAGCACCTGATCACACAGCTGATCGAAGGCCCTCAGACGAACGGCCTGGTCGCTACGCTGCCGGAAGGCACACGTCTTCTGGACATCAACGTGGAAAACGGCGTCTGTGCCGTTGACTTTTCGGCGGAATTTCTCAGCAACCTGCCGCAGGATGCAGCACAGGAGCGTATCACGGTGATGTCCGTGGTCAATACGCTCACGGTGCTGGACAACATCGATCAGGTGCAGTTCTATGTGGAAGGCAGCCGGACGGAACAGTTGCGTTATCTCCGTCTTTCCGGACTGTTTGCTTTTGATGACACTGCAAACGGCCCTGTCCGCAGCGATATGAACGAACTGGACGCTACGGTTTATCTGCCGCTGGAAGGCAGCGGGCTGCTCTATCCGATTCCTGCCCGCGTGAAGACTGCAAGCGAATCACCTGCCGAGGCGGTACTGCGGCTGCTGTCTGTTTACGAACCGAAAAACGGCGTGCTGAATCCACTCTTCGGCAAACCTTTGCCCGAAGTTCGCATGGACGGGAAATGCTGTCTGCTCTTCTATCCGGAAGGAACGATGTACGGCGATACGCCGGAAGCAGAACTTGCAGCAATCCGTGTGCTCACGGCCTCTCTGACGGCACTGAGCGGCATCTCAACCATTCGGATTTTTGTCAACGGAGAGCCCGCGGTATTTACCGTTCCGGATCTGCCGGAGACGATCCGACCGGAGAAAGACTGGTACTGCGAAAATGCTGAATAATAAAACAGACCTCCCAAACGGGAGGCCTGTTTTTTTATAACGAAAAATCTTTGTTTTCAAATTCGGAAAAACTCTTTGCGGTTGCACGCGGCGGGGTACGCTTTAAAGGATCGTATCGAAAAGCACGGCACTGACCGTTGCAGGGGACAAGACCTTTCTTCTTGCAGATCATCCGCTCGCCGTCAACCGTGCCGGCATGCTTGCAATATGCACAGAATTTTGCGACGTTCTTTCGAAACAGCATATCCGCACCTCCTTTTTTGACATTATAACAGAATGCTTCCGCTTTTTCTACCCCTGATTTTCAGAAGAACGGCGATCCCGATGAAAAGGGTGGCACAGAGAAGCAAAAAAGACGGCTGACGGAATATGGCAGAACAGACGGCACAGGACAGGATGCCGGAATATACCGCGTGCAGAAACTTGCCTTGCAGACATTGCCGTGTCGGCAGACCTGCTGCACGCAAAGCGGCAGCACTTTGCAGAAAAACGCACACGCCGCCCCAGCCGAGCAGAACAGAAGCAGCCACAAAGGCGTCTGCCGTCGGCAGATCGCGAAGAGATAAAATGCCGCAGGACAGCTCGGCAAGCCCCGAAAGGAAAGCCTCTGCAGCCGGCAAAACGCCGCCCGATTTCCGCAGAAGAATGCCGCACAGCGGCAAAGACCTGACCATTGCCAGACATACCGAACAGAAAACGACGTAGCCGCAGATCGTCAGCATGCTCTGCAGCGAGGAACGAATCGCTTCGGGCAGGATGCCCGACGGCTTTCTTTGCGGCTCTGCTGCTTTTCGCCGCACGGTCAGAGCGGTTCTTTGCGGCTCGCGTACCGAAACGCCGACCGCCAGAGCGGAAAGCAGGTGGATACATAAAAGCAGCAGCCCGAGCGGGACGGAATGAAAGACGGACAGCCCTGCGGCACCGAGAATGAAACCGGGCCCGGCGTTGTTGGCAAACATGCTCAGCCGGATCGCTTCGTTTTTGGTGATCTGCCCTTGCCGATAGAGAGAAGCGGCCACGGAGGCACCGAGCGGATACCCGCCGAGTGCACCGAGCAAAAGAGCGGGGCTCGCCGCACCGGGAAGACCAAACAGACGATGCATCAAAGTGTTGATGCCTCTTCCTGCAGGCAGTATGCCGGCATTCAGAAACAGGTGTACCGCAACGTAAAACGGAAACAATGTGGGAACAAGTGTTGACGCACAAAGCGTCAGTGCATCAACGGCAGCGGTCTTTGCCTGCTTGGAAAAGAAAACAAGACACAGCAGCAATGCCGCCGCAAAGCAGACCGGCAGATATCTGCGTATTTTTTTCATGCTCTCACCTCACGAAACTCTATGCAATTGTTTTGTACGGATTGCATATATTTTCCCGACAGAGGGGATGAGAATATGCTTGAATGGAAGTTACTGGCAGGGCGAGCGATCAGAAAACTGAATCTTCCGCCGCAGCTTGCACCCGGCGTGCCGCTTGTGGAACTGATCGGAAAAACGACGTTGATCATCAACAGACATCGCGGACTGACAGAGTACACCTCGCAGCGGATCTGCGTCAGAAGCAGTCTGGGGCTGATCGCAGTCACGGGCAGCACGTTGTGCATCACGCAGATGAATCGGCAGCTGTTGGCAGTCAGCGGCACGATCAGCGGCGTTTCCTATTTGGAGGTCGAACGATGATCCGCTATCTCAAAGGCTACTGCAGTGTTTGCATCACAGGGGCAGATCCGCTGCGGGCAGTCAATCTGTTTTCGGCAAGGAAAATCGATTTCTGGGACGTTGAACGCAGGGATGAATTGACTGTCTGCTGCCGTGTGGCAAAAAAAGACGGTGCGAAGGCGAAAAAAGCGGCACTGTCTGCCATGTGCACGTTCACTGTTCAGCAGGAGCACAGCCTGAGCCGAACCTTTGGCGGACTGCACAGACGCCGTGTCCTTTTATGCGGCGTCACGCTTGCCTGCCTGCTTGCACTGTTTTTGCAGAACTTTGTCTGGATCGTGCAGATCGAAGGAAATGCTGCCGTTCCGACAGAACAGATCCGGCAGCAACTGGAGGAGTCCGGCGTCTGCTTCGGAGCGTGGGCACCGTTGGTCAACAGCGAAAGCGTGCAGTTTCGCATGCTCAACCGCGTTGGAAAACTTGCATGGCTCGCCGTCAACCGACGCGGCGGCGTGCTGACCGTATCGGTCACCGAGCGGGAAGACGAGGCAACAGACCTCGACCGCCGTGTGTTTACAAATCTCATAGCCGACCGTCCCGGGGTGCTGACAAAAGTTGATGTTTATAACGGGTTTGCCGAGGTGAAAGTAGGGGATGCAGTCGTAACGGGACAGCTGCTGGTGTCCGGCATGGCAGATCTGGAAACACATACCCAGGTCACACGGGCAATGGGAGAAGTCTTTGCACAGACGCTCCGTCAGCAGACGTTTTGCCTCCCGAAAGAAGCAGCTGTGAAGCACTATACGGGGAAGACTTTCCGACAGGTCAGTCTGGTGCTCGGAAGAAAAAGAATAAAAATATCAGGAAACAGTGGAATTTCATACCCGAGTTGTGATAAAATGACATACAGGAGCGTATGCACGCTGCCGGGCGACTACCGTTTTCCGCTGATTGTCGAGACGACTGTATTCCGTGAATACACGCTTGAAACAGTCCCTTTGCCGGAAAATTCGGCGAAGCAGCAGATGACGGATTATTCAGACCGATATGTCCGTGATCAGATGATCGCGGGCACGGTGCTCGGACGCGAAGATACGCTCACGGAAGAAGACAGTGCATATCGGCTGCAAACCGGCTTTTCGTGCGAAGAAATGATCGCACGTGTGCACTATAACGAAGAGGTACTCCATGGAACGAACGATCAATGCGGAGCGGATTGAACAGATCATCAGTGTCTTCGGCTCCTTTGATGAAAACATTAAAAAAATCGAGCAGACCTTTGACGTGCAGGTGACAAACCGCGGCACCGAACTGAAGGTTACGGGCGACGTTGTTGCTGTCGACAAGGGCTGCCGTGCGATTGAAGGTCTGCTGACGCTGGCTGCCAAAGGCGAAACGATCGACGAGCAGAAGGTGCGTTATCTGATCGGCCTTGTGAACAGCGGCAATGATGATAAGATCTCCGATATGGCAAAGGATGTCGTCTGCATCACGGCAAAGGGCAAGCCGGTCAAGGCCAAGACGCTCGGCCAGCAGCGATATATGAAAGCCATCCAGAAAAACACGATCACGATCGGCGTCGGCCCTGCAGGCACCGGCAAGACCTATCTCGCGGTCGCAGCCGCCGTTGCGGCGTTCCGCGAAAAGTCCATCAACCGCATCATCCTGACCAGACCTGCTGTTGAAGCAGGGGAGCGGCTCGGCTTCCTGCCGGGTGACCTGCAGAACAAGGTCGATCCCTACCTGCGTCCTTTGTACGATGCACTGTTCGACATGCTGGGGCCTGAAACCTATCAGAAATATCTGGAACGCGGCAACATCGAAGTTGCACCGCTTGCCTATATGCGTGGCAGAACGCTCGATGACAGCTTTATCATTCTCGACGAAGCACAGAATACCACCCGCGAGCAGATGAAGATGTTCCTGACGCGTCTGGGCTTCGGCTCCAAGATCGTCATCACCGGCGACATCACGCAGATCGACCTGCCGACGGATAAGACGAGCGGTCTGAAAGAAGCGATCAAGGTTCTGGAAAATATTCCGGACATCGCGATCTGCAAGCTGACGCCGAGCGACGTGGTGCGTCATGCCCTTGTGCAGAGCATTGTTGCGGCGTATGACAAGTACGAGCAGACCAAGAATGTCCCGAAGACGAACTATAAAAAGAAATAAGGCGGAACAAACAATGAAGGACGTCATCAATGTAACCTTTGAAAAGGGCAACAGGCTCAAAAATCTGCCGCTTTCCTCCCATATCAAAACCTGTATTTCCGCAACGCTCAAAGCGGAAAAGGTTCCCGTAAGCTGCGAGATCAACGTGCTTGTCACCGACAATCAGACCATCCGTGTCATCAACAACGAATACCGCAAGATCGACAAAGAGACCGACGTGCTGTCTTTCCCGATGTTTCAGTTTACACCGGGTGCTCTGCCGGAGGATCTGACGGAATATCTCGATCCGGAAACCGGTCTTCTGCCGCTCGGCGATATGGCGATTTCTTTAGAGAAAGCAAAAGCACAGGCACAGGAATTCGGGCACTCTGTCAAGCGTGAGGTCGGCTACCTCACCATTCACAGCGTTCTGCATCTGCTCGGCTATGACCATGTCGATGAGGGCGAAATGAAGAAGCAGATGCGTGCCCGTGAAGATGCGATCTGCAAACAAATCGAACTGAACAGATAGAGGATATACGAATGAGTACAAAATCAGCAATCATCACGATCTGCGGCAGACCGAACGTCGGCAAATCCACTCTGACCAATACGATCGTCGGCGAGAAGGTCGCCATCGTTTCCAATAAACCGCAGACCACCCGCAACCGTATCTGCGGCATTCTCAACCGTGGTGAAACCCAACTTGTTTTTATGGACACCCCGGGCTTCCATAAGCCCCGCACCAAGCTCGGTGACTACATGGTCAATGTTGTGACACAGTCCGTTGCGGACGTGGATGCGGTTCTGCTTCTGGTCGAGCCGATCGATAACATCGGGCCGCAGGAGGAAGCACTGATCGCCCAGCTCAAAGAGCGGAAGGTCCCGGCAGTGCTTGTCATCAATAAGATTGACACCGTTGAAAAAGAAAATCTTCTTGCCGTTATGCTGAAATACAGCAAGGCATACGAGTTTGACGCCATCATTCCCATCAGTGCAAAGAGCGGGGAAGGCGTGGAAGAGCTGTTGACGACCTGTGAAGGCTACGCAGAGGAAGGCCCGCAGTTTTTCCCGGAAGGCATGACCTCTGACCAGCCGGAGCGTCAGGTGATCGCCGAGATCATCCGCGAAAAGATGCTGTGGTGTCTCGAAAAAGAGATCCCGCACGGCACGGCAGTCGAGATCACAAAGTTCACTGAGCGGGAGAACGGCATTGTGGACGTCGATGCAACCATCTACTGTGAAAAGGCATCGCACAAGGGCATTATCATCGGCAAACAGGGTGCAATGCTCAAAAAGATCAGCACGATGGCCCGTACCGACTGCGAAAAATTCATGGGTACGAAGGTCTATCTGCAGACGTGGATCAAGGTCAAGGAGAATTGGCGAGACAGTGAATTCCTGATCCGCAATTTCGGCTACACCGAAAACTAAACGCAAATTTTTCCATTCATACTGCACGCACATCGGCAAATCCTATTCATATACTGGAACAAGAGGTATTTGGAGGGATGAGCGATGCAGGATGCACAGTTTTATTGGAGCTTGTTTCTGGAGACGGGGGCACCCGAGGCCTATCTGTCCTACAAAAATGCCCTGACCGGAAAAACTGCTGTCGAGACGGACGCAAAAAAGGAAGAATCGCATGTTTTTTAAATCAGAGGGTATTGTCCTGCGGGAAACTGAATATAACGAAGCGGACAAACTCCTGACGGTTCTGACAAAGGATTTCGGACGGCTCACGCTGAAAGCACGCGGCGTTCGCAGAAACAAGAGCCCGCTCAAAAGTGCCTGCCAACTGCTGACGTATTCCGAATTTACCTGGCAGGATTATCGCGGCAAGGCCACGGTGACAGAGGCGGTCTCAGTCGAGCAGTTCCGCGAGCTGCGGGATGATATCGAACTGCTTGCCCTCGGATCCTACTTTGCACAGGTCGCGGAACTTCTCTCCCAGGAAGACGCCCCCGATCCGGCACTTTTGTCCCTGCTTCTCAACGCACTGTATGCCCTCGGAAAATTGAAAAAACCGCAGCTGCTCGTCAAATCGGCGTTTGAACTGAAAGCCGCGTGCCTTGCAGGCTTTCTTCCGGATCTGAGCGGCTGTGCGGTCTGCGGCAGGGAAACACCGGACAGACTGAACGTTTCTCACGGCGTGCTGCAATGTGCCGACTGCCGTACGGACGTGCTGGACGGCATTCGTGTTCCGGTCAGCTCCGGGACGCTTGCGGCTATGCGATATCTGGTCTGGTGCCCGGAAAAAAAGCTTTTCTCTTTCACGGTCGGAGAACAGACCATGCAGGAGTTGAGCAACGTCACGGAGACCTACCTCGTGACGCAGCTGGAACACAGTTTTTACACGCTCGATTTTTACAAATCACTGTTTTTAACGGAGCCTACATATGAGTGATTTTTCTGAATTATACAGCAAATCCATTCGAAAATTAGAACTGGATGCGGTGCTGGACAAGCTGGCGGAAAGTGCCGTCAGCGAAGAGGCAAAAGAAAAATGCCGGGCACTGCTTCCGCTTTTTGATGCGGATGACGTTTCCGCACTGCAGGAACAGACAAGTGCTGCCTGCAAGATGATCACGCTCAAAAGTGCACCGGGCTTTTCCGAGGTGAAGGATGTCCGTATGTCCCTTGACCGTGCCGACCGCGGCGGTTGCCTGAGTCCCATCGAGCTTCTGCGGATCGCAGGCGTTCTGCGGGCTGCCCGTGCCGTTAAGGACTATGGCGGCGACAACAAGGAAAGCACCTGCCTTGACTGGATGTTTGCCGAGCTCACACCCAACAAGTATCTGGAGGAGAAAATCTTCGCTGCCATTCTCTCGGAGGAAGATATCGCGGATGCGGCAAGCAGCGAGCTTGCGGATATCCGGCGGCATATGCGTATCCAAAGTGCAAAGGTCAAGGAAAGCCTGCAGAAAATGATCTCCTCGCCCGCCTACGCGAAATACCTGCGTGAGCCGATCATTACGATGCGTGCAGACCGCTATGTCGTGCCGGTTAAATCGGAGTTCAAGAATGAAATTCCCGGCCTGATCCACGACGTTTCCTCGACGGGATCGACCTTCTTTGTCGAGCCGATGTCTTCCGTCAATGCCAATAATGCCCTGCGGGAGCTGCTCAACAAAGAGAAAAAAGAAATCGAACGTATTCTCGCGGAATTCTCCGCCGAAGCTGCATCTTACCGCGAAACGATCAGCCGCAACTATGAGCTGCTGGTCGATCTTGACGTGATCTTTGCCCGTGCAAAGCTGTCGTTCCGCATGAACGGCATTGCACCCGAGATCCGCACGGACGGCAAACTGATGCTGAAGCAAGCAAGACACCCGCTGATCGATCCGAAGACCGTCGTGCCGATCACCGTCCGTCTGGGCGACGACTTCGACACGCTTATCATCACCGGCCCCAACACGGGCGGCAAGACCGTGACGCTGAAAACCATCGGCCTTCTGACCTTGATGGCTGAATGCGGACTGCATATTCCCGCCAACGACGGCAGTTGCATTTCCGTGTTCCGCAACGTACTTGCGGATATCGGCGACGAGCAGAGCATTGAGCAGAGCCTTTCCACGTTTTCTGCACATATGCGAAACATCGTGCAGATCATTGATGAGTGCGATGATGAAAGCCTTGTGCTGTTTGATGAACTCGGTGCAGGCACCGATCCTGCAGAGGGTGCCGCCCTTGCGATCGCACTGATCGAGCATTGCCGCAAATGCGGCAGCCGTGTTGCGGCAACAACACACTATGCAGAACTGAAGGTCTATGCCATGCGAAGTGAGGGCGTGACGAACGCCTCCTGCGAATTTGACGTGGAAACGCTGCAGCCGACCTACCGACTTCTGATCGGTATTCCCGGAAAATCCAATGCCTTCGCGATCTCCCGCAGACTTGGCCTTTCCGAGCAGATCATTGACGCGGCGAGAAATACCGTCAGTCAGAACGACCTGGACTTTGAAGACGTACTGAATCAGCTCGAGCAGCAGCGTCAGCAGATGGAAGCCGCCCGTCTCGAGGCGGAACAGCTTCGCCGTGAAACCGAAAAGACCAAGCAGAAGTCTGACGAATACTACGCCGAGATCAAAAAAGAAAAGGAAAAAGCCGAAGCAAAGGCGAGGGCAGAGGCACAGTCCATCATCGATGAAGCCAGACGCACGGCCAACAGCGTCTATGACGAACTCAAAGCCCTGCGAAAGCAGCTGCGTGATACGGCAGATGCCCAGGGGATCAACGAGCGTCAGGCGGAACTGCGTCGTCAGCTCAATGAGGCAGAACGCAATCTTGCACCTGCCAAGCAGGCAGTCAGCCGTCCTGCACCCAGCCGGGAGATCCGGGTAGGGGACACGGTGGAGCTGATGAAGCTCGGCACAAAGGCCAGCGTTCTTGCGATCAATAAAGACGGCACCTATCAGCTGCAGGCGGGCATCATGAAAGTAAATGCCAAGCCCGAGGAAGTTTATCTTCTGGAAAACGAACAGCAGCAAAACGTCAAAAAGTATCTGGAACGCACCCGCAGAGAACTGAAAAACACGGCGTTGTCGCCGGAGCTTGACCTTCGCGGCATGGATGCACTGGAAGCCGAAGCAGTCCTTTCCAATTTCCTGGATACGGCGTTTATGGCAAATCTCGAACAGGTACGCATTATCCACGGCAAGGGGACAGGCGTATTGCGAAAAACCGTGCACGAACTGCTCAAACGCAGCAAGCACGTGAAAAAATATCGCCTCGGTGTTTACGGCGAGGGCGAAGACGGTGTCACGATTGCAGAAATTTGTTGACATTTTGAAGATGACACATTATACTATTGCTAACCTTTTGAAGGATAACTCCTGCAACGGAGCACAATATAAGGAGCAATTGAGATGTACATCGAAAAAACAGTTGTGAAATGCGAGTCCGGCTTGCACAACAAGCAGGCGACTTTCTTCATCCAGAAAGCCAATGATTTCAAGTCCAGCATCTGGATCGAAGCAGACGAACGCAAGATCAATGCAAAAAGCCTTCTCGGTGTTCTTTCCATGGCAATCGTTACCGGCACTGAGGTAACGCTGTCTGCCGAAGGCCCCGATGAAGAAGAAGCTGTCAAGACGCTGTCTGGCATGCTGGAGAAGGATCTGTTCTGATTTTTCGCAAAAAACCGCTTCAAACGCGAAGGCCTTTGAAGCGGTTTTTTGTATCTGTCGTGAGGAATGGAGTTGCTTATGACGAAGGCGGAATTAAAAGAAAAAGCACTGTCCCTGCCGCTCACACCGGGCGTGTATATCATGCAGAATGCCGTGGGTGAGGTCATCTATGTCGGCAAAGCGAAAAAACTGAAAAACCGCGTGAGCCAGTATTTCATCGACTCGTCCTCTCACAGTCCCAAAACGCGACTGATGGTCTCCAACGTGGACCATTTTGACGTCATCATGGCGGCAAGTGAGTTTGAAGCACTTGTTCTGGAATGCTCACTCATCAAACGCCATATGCCGAAATATAATATTCTGCTGAAGGACGATAAGGGCTACCCGTATCTGCGGCTCGACCTGCGGGATGAATTCCCGATGATGGAGCTTGCGTCAAAAGCGAAAAATGACGGAGCAAAGTATTACGGCCCTTATGGCGGCAGATATCTCACGCAAAAAGCAATCGATACACTTCGCCTGACCTTCAAGCTTCCCGGCTGCGGCAAAAAATTCCCGCAGTGCATCGGCAAAGAACGTCCGTGCCTGAATTATCAGATGGACAACTGTGACGGCTGGTGCAGAGGCACACCCGACGCGGAGGAATACCGTACCCGCATGCTGCAGGTAAACGAACTGCTTCAGGGGAAGTATAAAACCGTAGCGGACCGTCTGCGTGAGCAGATGCAGCAGGCTGCGGAGAACCTCGCGTTTGAGCAGGCGGCACAGCTGCGTGACCGCCTGAACGCGATCGAAGCACTCGGGCAAAAGCAGATGGTAACTGCCGGACGCATGGCGGATACGGACGCGATCGGCTATTATCAGACGGCGGCAAAGGGATGCTTTGCGGTTCTTCACTATGTCGGCGGCAATCTCATCGACAAGGACTTCGAGATCGTCCCGATCTCCGACTCGCAGGAAGAGGCTGTCTCTGCTCTGGTCAAGCAGTATTATCTTGCACGGAATGCCGCACCGAAGCAGATCCTTTTGCCTTGCAGTATGGATGACGCAGAGCCGTTTTCGCAGATGCTGGAATCACAGCTCGGCAAGAAAGTCAGACTGCACGTTCCGCAACGCGGCGACAACGTGCGGCTGACGGAACTCGCTGCCAAAAATGCCCGCGAGGAAGCGGAACGGATCACCACCAAAGAAGAGCACCTGAACGGAACGCTGACACTGCTGCAGCAGATGCTCGGCCTGCGGCAGCTGCCGCACAGAATGGAATCTTACGATATTTCCAATCTCTCCGGCACGGACATTGTTGCCTCCATGGTCGTGTTCCGCGACGCAAAGCCTTTCAAGAGCGGCTACCGCCATTTCAAACTCGAAAACATGGAGCAGCAGGATGACTACGGATCCATGCGACAGGTGCTGCACCGCAGATTTACGCATTATCTGGCAAGGGACAAGGGCTTCGACGAAGCACCCGACCTGCTTCTGATCGACGGCGGCGTCAACCATGCAAAGACCGTAAAAGACGAACTGTCCGACATGGGGATCACCATTCCGATTTTCGGCATGGTCAAAGATGACAGACACCGTACCAGAGCACTTGTCACGCCGGAGGGAGCGGAGATCGGCATCGCCGCACAGCAAAGCGTCTTTGCCCTGATCGGCACCGTGCAGGAGGAAACCCACCGGTTTGCCATTACCTACAACCGCAAACTCCGCAGTCGCCGTGTGCAGCATTCCGGACTCGAACAGATCCCGGGCATCGGGCCGAAACGCAGAGAAGATCTGCTGAAACGGTTCCGCACTGTCAGTGCCGTCAAAGAAGCTTCGCTGCAGGAGCTTCGTCAGTGCCTCAATCAGGATGCGGCAATGGCAGTCTATCAGTATTTTCACGAGGAGAAGGAAACACCATGAGAGTGATCGCCGGTACGGCACGCAGTGTCCCGCTGCTGACAAGAGACGGGCTGGATACCAGACCGACTACGGACAGAGTGAAGGAGTCGGAGTTCAATATTATTCAATTTGACATAGAGGGCAGAACGGTGTTGGATCTGTTCGGCGGCAGTGGACAGCTCGGGATCGAATGTCTCAGCCGCGGTGCGAAAGAAGCGGTTATCGTCGATGAAAGCAGTGAGGCGATCCGCATCATCAAAGAGAACCTTCGCAGAACGAAACTGACGGAAAAAGCACAGGTCGTGCAGTCAGACTACCTCAGTTATTTGGCAAATTGCACAAAATGCTTCCAATTGATCTTCCTTGACCCACCGTATAAAGAGAATTTTTTGGAAAATGCTCTAAATAAAATATCGGAAATTGACATTTTGTCATCGGGTGGTATAATACTATGTGAACATCCTTCGGATAAGACGGTTTTTGACGATTATCCGGGACTGAACAGAGGCAGATCTTACCGCTACGGCAAGACGACGCTGACTGTTTTCCGAAAAGACTAAGGCAATCCCTTTCCCACATAAATACAGGAGGAAGAAACAAATGAACGAACGCAGCATCGAAGAAGTCATCAATACTTTATATGAAATGATCCAGGATGCCAGAGGCTTGCCTCTCGGTGCAGACAGATGCTTTATTGAACGTGATAAGGCTCTCGATCTTCTGGACGAAATCAGCAATCAGCTTCCCGGCGAACTGAAGCAGGCCCGCACGATCGTGGAGTCCAGAGGCGAAGTCATCAACAGTGCAAAGCGTGAGGCAGAAAACATTCTCAAGCAGGCACAGGCACAGGCACGTCAGCTGGTTTCCGAAGAAGAAGTTTACAAGCAGGCTCAGGTCGAGGCTGCTGACATGATCAAGGCCGCACAGGACAAGATCAAGGAACTCAAGGAAGTCACGAACGACTACGTTGACGATGCAATGCGTCGTACCGAAGAGTCCATCGCACTGGCTCTCGGCGAAGTCAGAGAATCCCGTGCAAAATTCAATGCACTGGTCAACCCGCAGGGCAGAATGAATTCCCCCATTATTGAGGAAGTCTGATCAACAAACATACAAAAAACAACTCAGTTCCCGATGAATTGAGTTGTTTTTTTCAGGATAAGCAGGAGGAGAATTATGAATTATCTGGAAAACTATCGCGATTGGTGCGAGAACGCACCGCAGGAATACAAAGCACAGCTACTTGCCATGGAAGGCAACGACGATATGCTCAAAGGCTGCTTTGGCGACGAACTTGCGTTCGGCACTGCAGGCATCCGCGGCATTATGGATCTGGGCTGTAATCGCCTGAATGAATTTACCGTCCGCAGAACGGCACAGGGTGTAGCGAAATGGCTCTGCGGCACTGATCTGCCGAAGGTGTGTGCCATCGGCTACGACAGCCGTCACAATTCCCGCCTTTATGCGGAGATCTGTGCGACTGCACTGGCAGAAGCAGGCATCAGGGTTCACATTTATCACGAACTGGCACCGACGCCGATGCTGTCTTATGCCGTGCGTGAACTGCACTGTGGCTGCGGCATCATGGTGACGGCAAGCCACAATGCCGGCATCTACAATGGCATCAAGTGCTACGGCGAAGACGGCTGCCAGATGACAGACGAACCCGCAGCGATCGTCTACAGTGAGATCAAGGCAACGCCGTATTTTGTCCCGGCACAGAAGACCTTTGAAGAACTGAAAGCAGACGGCATCATTTCTGACATTGCACCGGCTTTGTGGGAAGCCTACTATCAGCGTGTTTTCAAAGAAGCCCTTCGTCCCGACGAGATCGCAAAGGCCGATCTTCATCTTGTTTACACGCCGCTGCACGGAACGGGCAACAAGCCGGTGCGTGAGATGTTCCGCAGACTGGGTGTGCGTTACGATATCGTGGAATGTCAGGAACTGCCCGACGGCGATTTCACCACCTGTGAATATCCCAACCCCGAGACCGATGCCGCACTCAATGAAAGCTACAAGATCGCTGACCGCACGCATCCCGATCTGATCCTCGGCACCGATCCGGACTGTGACCGTGTGGCGATTGCAGTACCGCATAACGGCGAATACAGAAAACTCAGCGGCAACGAACTCGGCTGTGTTCTGCTTGATTACATCCTTCGGATGCGTACCGAGAACGGCGACCTGCCCGAAGGTGCAGAGTGCATCAAGTCCATTGTCTCTTCTCCGATGGCAGACAAAGTGGCAGAACGGTACGGCTGCAAGATGATGTCCGTGCTGACAGGCTTCAAGTATATCGGCGGTGAGATCCTTCGGCTGGAAGGTCTGGGCGAAGAAGATAAGTACGTTTTCGGCTTTGAAGAAAGCTGCGGTTACCTCAAAGGCACCTACGCAAGAGATAAGGATGCCGTCGTTGCTTCCATGCTTGTCTGCGAAGCGGCTGCATGGGCAAAGAAAAACGGCATGGATCTGGTCGATTATCTGGACTCTCTCTATGCAGATTTCGGCTGTTATGCTGCAAAGGTGCAGAGCATCGAACTGCAGGGCATTACCGCAAACGAAGTATCCAAGGCATTTATGGCATCCATTCGTGAAAACACGCCTGCCGAAGTCGGCGGCTGTGCGGTGACGGCAACGGCAGACTATCAGTCTTCCGTTTACAAATGCCTGACCTGCGGAAAGAGCGAAGCGATCGAACTTCCGAAATCCAACGTCTTTACGATGGAACTCGGTGAAAAG
>JAZUDF010000104.1:0-3923 GCA_045639485.1 Faecousia sp.
TAAACGGCGAGACCGCTGCGCCGAAGGATGAAAAGATCACCAAGCAGGATTTTTATGACCTCGGTCTGTCCGGCACAAAGGACAGCAAAGCAAACAGACAAAAACTGCTGCAGCGGCTCGATCTGCCGCAGCACATGAGCAGCAACGCACTTTTAGATGCGGTGAACGTTCTGTTCACCCGCGAAGAATTTATCAACTACGTGTCATTGTAGGGGACGATGCTCACGTCGTCCCAATCAAACGTGTCATCCTGAGCGAAGCGAAGGATCTACTATCATTTATCCACAAGGAAACCCAACCATGATCGACATATCTGTCAAAAACATTGAAAAAGAGTTTGAAGTCGGGGACAAGCTGCTTTGCGGTTTGTCCTTCGAGGTCTATGAGGGCGAATGTGTCGGCATCATGGGACGCAACGGCAGCGGCAAGACGACGTTGTTCCGGATGCTGACGGGGGAACTCGAGCCGGACGAGGGCGAGATCATGATCGCTCCCGGAAAACGCATCGGCCTCATCTCCCAGATCCCCGTTTATCCGGACGGCTATACCGTCGAAGACGTTTTGCGTTCTGCCTATCGCGAGCTGTTTTCGTTCAAACGCAAAATGGAAGCTCTGGAAGAGAAAATGACGGAACATGCACCCCGTGAGATTTTGTCGGAATACGACCGCCTTTCCACGGCCTATGAGGTCGGCGGCGGCTACGAAATGGACACCAACGTCGACAAGATCTGCAACGGCCTCGGCATTCCCGCCTATATGCGAAAGCAGGAATTTATCATGCTCTCCGGCGGTGAGAAAACGCGGGTGAACCTTGCAAGACTGCTCTTGGAAAAAACCGACATTCTTCTGCTCGACGAGCCGACCAACCATCTGGACTTACGCAGTGTCGAATGGTTAGAGGCCTATATCAAACAGTTCAAGGGCACAACGCTGACGATCTCCCACGACCGCTATTTCTTAGACCGTGTCGTGGAGCGTATCATTGAGATCTCCGACGGCAAGGCGGAGCTTTACAGCGGCAACTATTCGTTCTATCTGGAGGAAAAGCAGGCACGCTTCAATCTGCAGATGAAGCAGTACGAAAAAGAGCAGGCAAAGATCAACCAGTTAAGCTTTACCGTTGAGCGGATGAAGGGCTGGGGCATCAACAACCGCGTGCTCTACCGCCGTGCCATGGCGATGCAGCACCGCATTGACCGCATCGAACGCCACGAAAAGCCGAAAACCGAACGCACCATGCACGCCAAATTCGGCGAAAAGGATTTCTTCGGCGACGAAGTGTTTTCCGTCAAGGGCTTTTCCAAAGCCTTTGACCAAAAGCAGCTTTTCTCCGATGTCGAGCTTCTGGTCGAGGGCGGCGAACGGATCGCCCTGCTCGGCGACAACGGCACGGGCAAAACCACCTTCCTCCGGTGCCTGCTCGGAGAAGAGCAGATCGACGCGGGCAAACTGCATTTCGGCCCTACGGTCAGGTGGGCGTATCTGCCGCAGACCATCCATTTTGACCACCCCGAGCGGACGCTGCTTGACACCATGCTCTATGAAAAAAACTGCACCGTGCAGACGGCACGTGACCGCCTCGGTGCCTATATGTTCTCGGGTGAGGACGTCTACAAGACGGTCGGCACACTCTCCGGCGGCGAACAGTCGCGGCTGCGTCTTTGTATGCTGATGGATGAAAAGATCAACCTTCTCATTCTCGACGAGCCGACGAACCACCTCGATATCGCCTCCCGCGAGTGGATCGAATGTGCCATTGAAGAATACGAAGGTGCTCTGCTCTTCGTGTCCCACGACCGCTACTTTGTTGATAAATTCGCCACCCGTATCTGGGAGCTGGAGGACGGCACCATCAAGGACTTCAAGTGCGGTTATGCCAAATACCGTCAGCTGAAGGAAAATGCGGCGATCCGTCCGATTCCGCAGACGGTGAAGCCTGAAAAAAAGGAAAAACCGCCAAAAAAGACGGACAGCAAGGCATTGGAAAAGGAAGTCCGCAGACTGGAACGCGAGATCGAAAAGCAGGAGCAGACACTTGCGGAGCTTGATGAGCAAATCAACGCCGCCGCTTCCGACTATCAGGAACTGATGCGACTGACCGCCGAACGGGAAGCAGCAGATGCCGTGTTAGCGGATTTAATGGAGCAGTGGGAAACCGCTGCTGCACAGTTGGATTAAAAACACGCTGTAATCGTTTTTACAGCGTGTTTTTCTTTGATGATTATTTTCGAACAAATTTTCGAAAATGGTGTAGAAATTTCAAAAATCCTGTGATACAATGAGTGCAGAACCAACAGAAAGGCGGCGGCATAGATGACAGAGCGTACCTATATTGCGATCGATCTGAAGTCGTTTTATGCCTCCGTGGAGTGTGCCGAGCGGGGATTGGATCCCTTAAAGACCAACCTCGTGGTCGCAGACGTCTCCCGCACGGAAAAGACAATCTGTCTGGCGGTCACGCCCTCACTCAAGGCCTACGGTATTCCCGGACGTGCCCGTCTGTTCGAGGTCGTGCAGCAGGTGAGTGCCGTCAATGCCCGGCGGCTGCAGTCTGCACCGGATCACCGGTTTACCGGCAGCTCCTGCAACGCGGATGAACTTAAAGATCCGTCCCTTAAACTGGACTATATCGCCGCACCGCCGCAGATGGGGCTTTACCTCAAACGCAGTGCCCAGATTTACGGCATCTACCTGCGTTATATCGCCCCGGAGGACATCCACGTCTATTCCATTGATGAGGTGTTCATCGACGCCACGCCGTACCTCAAGACCTACCGCATGACGGCACGGGAGCTTGCCATGAAGCTCATTCGTGAGGTGCTGAAAGAAACGGGTATCACTGCAACGGCAGGCATCGGCACCAATCTTTATCTTTGCAAGATCGCCATGGACATTGTCGCCAAAAAGATGCCCGCAGACAAAGACGGCGTGCGTATTGCGGAACTCACCGAGCAGACCTACCGCGAACAGCTCTGGTCGCATCGCCCGCTGACCGACTTCTGGCGTGTCGGTCCCGGCTACGCGAAGAAACTTGCAAAGCACGGCCTGTTCACCATGGGCGATATTGCCCGCTGCTCCGTCGGCAAGCAAGGGGAATATTACAACGAAGACCTGCTCTATAAGCTGTTCGGCGTCAACGCAGAACTGCTGATCGACCACGCATGGGGCTGGGAACCCTGCACGATTGAGCAGATCAAAAATTACAGGCCGTCCTCCAACAGCCTGTCCTCGGGACAGGTGTTGACAGAGCCGTATTCGTTTGAAAAGGCACGCATCGTTGTGCGGGAAATGGCGGACGCCATGGCGTACGATATGGCGGAAAAGGGACTCGTGACCGACCAGATGGTGCTGACGGTGTGCTACGACGTGGAAAATCTGCTTGATGAAAAACGCAGACAGGCCTATCAGGGCATCATCGTCAAAGACTATTACGGCAGGGAAGTGCCGCAGCAGGCACATGGCACGGCAAATCTTGATCTCCAAACCGCCTCGGCCAAAGTCATCACGCAGGCAGTGGTAGATTTATATGACCGTATCGCGGACAAAAATCTTTCAGTGCGGCGGATGTTCGTCGTGGCAAACCGCGTGATCAAAGGAACGTCGGAAGAAGCACCGGAGCAGCTGGATCTGTTCGGCGATCTTGAGAAAAAGGAGCGTCAGCAGGCAGAGGAGGAAAAGCAGGCACGGATGCAGCAGGCCGTGCTCTCCATCCGCAGAAAGTACGGTAAAAACGCCATTTTGAAGGGCATGAACTATCAGGACGGTGCCACCGCCGCCGAACGCAACAACCAGATCGGCGGCCACAAAAAGGGACGCGGAAACAGAACAAAGTTCTGCTTCCGCGTCATCCTGAGCACAGCGAAGGATCTGCTTTCAATAAGCACGTAGGGGCGACCTATGCGGTCACCCAAAAGGCTCCCCTT
>JAZUDF010000105.1:0-3408 GCA_045639485.1 Faecousia sp.
CAAACAGTTGACTTGGAAATGGAATGCATTAAACAATCAGATCTCAGAAGAAGAACTATTTGACCTTGAGATGTATCAGTCGTTGTATGAAGAAACAGAGGCGGCAATCCTTTCGATCAGGGGAAATGAGAATTTCTCCAAGGATGAGATCGAGCTGCTGCTGGAGCTGTCAAGATTTCAGAACAAGGAAATTCTGGACGAAGATCAGTTTGAGGCCAGTGAGCAGGTCTATTCACTGCTATACGACACTTTTCTGAACCATTAAAATCAGCAAGCAAAGACGGAGTGAAATTTTCACTCCGTCTTTGTTTTATGCGGCCCTCTGTCCGAAGAAATACTCACCCAAGGATACCTGCCCGTCGAGGGGATTCTTCCATCGTATCATCGGCAAGCAGCCACGGGTCGGGCAATTTGAATCATATTTTCACATCCCAGAAAGATAGGATACTATGTTACTGCATCAAAACGGCATCATCCAAGTCAAAGTCAAGCCCAGCAAAGATGTATGTTTTTCAAATCATATTATAATTAAAAAATCAAACTTTATCGTAGGTCGCTTCTGCCTCTGCGGGGGTCAGGTCATGCTCGCTTGTCTTCACCTCGATCTCGACATAGGCATCGGGCGTTTTTCTAAGCAATGAGACAACCGTCTCCACGTGGGTCGAGACGATGCCGTGAATGTCGACACAACACGGAAACGAATCTACCCCACAGTATGTGGGAACATATCACTGTTTTTCTGATTCATGCTGCTTTTCTAGCAGTTCATTATAGATTTCCAAAATATCGGCGTATCCGGTTATGTGCTCTCCTTCTTGAAAGATGAGACGCATTCCAACCTCTAAAGTATGGGGATAATACTCCGGAGTGATAAATGTTATGGTGCCCTCTACTGTTTCTCCGCACTTTATCTCATTTTTGCCTAAGTATTGATGAACTCCAGTTGTAAGATATCCATCTATATCATGGGCAGGACGGTATCCGCTGGCTACTGGATTTTTCCTGGTCAATGTAATCATTGCCCTGACATCCGGATTAGATAGATTCATAATGCACCTCTCTTTCTGTCAGACTTTCGCATCTGCTCTTGACATCAAAACTACCGTCTCGATATGGGTCGAGACAATGCCATGAATGTCCACACAACACGGGAACAAATCTACCCCCGCAGTGCACGGGAATATATCCAATCTGAACAGCCCGAGCTATCCTTCCTTAGGGCGATTCAGCATTTCTCTCACTCTGTCCACAGGGAAGCGATCCTCAATATCAACGACCTCGTATATTTTGGGGAGCTCCGTTTCACCAATCAGCAACAGGAATTGCTCAACAGCGCGGCGATCAAGTTGTATTTTTCCATTACCTGCCCAGTGTCGGTTGCTTTCGCGTTTTTTAACGCCGGATATCCAGTAATCCTCGCCTGATTCAACATCATAGTAGTTGGAGTTGGCGCCGTTCCATTTTTGAAAAGCATGGTCGTTAAAATAAATTGTCTTTTTGGTCTTTGAGGTCATTACAAAACCAATCCATGCAGGGCCATTATCGGAATAGCCGGATTTTAGTTCAATATACATTAAGTCCCGAATCATCTATCTACCCTCCAAAAAAAGAGAACATGACCACTTTATCCATTCAGTATCGTGACAGAAGAACAACCGTCTCCACATGTGCAGTGTGCGGGAAGAGGTCGAACGGTTGGGCGGTTTGGACGCAATAGCCGCGGGCGGTCAGAAGCTTGACATCTCTTGCAAGCGTCGCAGGATCGCACGAAACGTAGACGATGCGTTCGGGGGACATTTCTACCATCGCGTCGATGACGTCGGGCGACACGCCTTTTCTCGGCGGATCGATCACGATGACGTCAGGCTTGATGCCGTCTGCCGCGAACTTCGCGGCAGCCTGTCCTGCGTCGGCACAGAAAAATTCCGCGTTTTCGATATTATTTCTCTTTGCGTTCTCCTTGGCATCCTCGATCGCCTGCTCGATGATCTCCACGCCGTAGGCCTTGCCCGCCTTCTTTGCAAGGCAGAGCGTGATCGTGCCGGTGCCGCAGTAGAGATCGAGGACGGTCTCTTTTCCGGAAAGCTGTGCCGCGTCGATGGCGGCCTGATAGAGCCGTTCTGCCTGGTCGTGATTGACCTGATAGAACGAGCGGGGTGACAGACGGAATTTGAGACCGCAGAGGGTGTCCTCGATCGTGCCGTCGCCGTAAAGCGTGCGGAACGTATCGCCCAGAACGGCATTCCCCTGCTTATGATTGACAGACAGCACGACGGTTTTTAAGCCTTTGACGGACTTTTTCAGTGCTTCGATGAGATCGTCCCCGTGCGGGAGCGTACTGCCGTTGGCAACGATGCAGACCAGCACCTCGCCCGACACAAAACCCTTGCGGACGTAGATATGGCGGACAAGCCCTTTGCCCGTTTCTTCGTCATAGGGTGCGACCTTATGTTTTTTCATCCACGCGAGCACGCAGGCTTTGGCATCGTCCGCATCCTGCGGCAAAATCAGGCAGCGGTCGATCGGCACGACCTGATGCGTGCGTTCCTTGTAAAAGCCCGCGACGGCACTCCCCTTTTGGCTTGCCACGGGATACTGTGCCTTGTTGCGGTAGCTTTCTGTTTGTGCGGAAGGAACGATGGGAAGAAATTCGGAATGATTTGTGTCATCCTGAGGATCGGAGCGACGAAGGATCTCGTTGCGATCATCGGAAACTGCTTCAAACACCTCATCCGCCCCTTCGGGGCACCTTCCCCTCAAGGGGAAGGCTTTTTCCTGCGGTAATTCCGAATTAAAATCTACACCGCCGATGCGTTCCAGTGCCGTGCGGACGCGGGCTTCTTTGAGCTCGCACTCGGCTTCATAGTCCATGTGCATGAACTGACAGCCGCCGCAGAGCTTGGCATAGGGACAGCTGCGGGGAATGCGGTGTGAGGATGCCTCCACGATCCGTTCGATCTTGCCGACGGCGGTATTTTTGCCTGCCTTGACCACCTTGACCTCGCACACTTCGCCCCGGATGGCATTCGGCACAAAGACGGCACAGCCGTCAATGCGGCACACACCCTGCCCGTCCGACGTATAGTCGACGATCTCGGTTTCGGCGATCTGTCCGTTTTTCAGCATCGCGACACTCCCCTTTTACATTCTTTTTTACATTTTATCACAGATTTTCCCGTGCGTAAACCTTGCGATTTTCAATCCGGCGATGTAATATAAATTTGAATTTATCGAGGTCTTGCACTGTACCTCTTGATGTGTCATTGCGAGGGCACTTGTGCCCGTGGCAATCTCTCCCTATGACATTCGCAAGCAGATATTTGTTTGCAAAAGCTGTCAAATCGGTTTTTGCCGCAGAATTTTCTGTTCTAAACCTGCAACGGACAGATTGCCACGCCGATTGCATCG
>JAZUDF010000106.1:0-2144 GCA_045639485.1 Faecousia sp.
CTTTTGCAATATGTGTCATCTCTTCGCAACGCGAAGGATCTGTTTCTTTCCGACACCGTAGGGGACGGCGTCCTCGATGTCCCGCTGTACCGCACAAAATGGAACAAACAAACTGTTCCCTCGTCATAATTATATACCCGCTAAATACTGTTTTTGAGAGAGAAAGACAATGAAAACAGAAACAAAGAAAAAATCGAAAAAGAAACTCCTTCTCGCGATTTTCCTCATTCTCCTTACCCTTGCCGTTATCGCTGCCGTAGCAGTGCTCCTGATCAACGCCCTTGTGAAAAATGTCGGCGGTGCAATGATCATCTCACCGGAGCAGGCGGCGGAGCTCGAAGATGTGGACTGCATCATTGTCCTCGGCTGCAAGGTCAATGACGGCGGTGTACCGAGTAATATGCTCTATGACCGCATTCTTCGAGGCGTGGAACTGTATCAGGCAGGAGCTGCACCGAAGATCCTTATGAGCGGTGACCACGGCAGGGTGGAATATGACGAGGTCAACACCATGAAACAGTATGCCATCGATATGGGCGTGCCTTCGGAAGACGTCTTTATGGATCATGCAGGTTTTTCAACGTATGAAACCATGTACCGTGCAAGAGACGTTTTCTCTGCAAAAAAGGTCATTATCGTCACGCAGGAGTACCATCTTTACCGTGCTCTTTATATCGCAGACAAGCTTGGCCTGGAGGCATACGGCGTTGCGTGTGACTACCGCACCTATTCTGGACAGACCGCCCGTGAGGTGAGGGAGATCTTTGCTCGCAGTAAAGATTTCTGCATATCGATCCTCCAACCGAAACCGACCTGTTTAGGTGATGTTATTCCCATCTGGGGCAGCGGCGATCTGACAAATGATCAATGACGGTATAGAGCAGACACCGTGAAAAAATCACGGTGTCTGTCTTTTTGTTTCTTCACAAGCTCGACCAGAGCAATATAGTGCTTGATCTCAAATTGCTCCGGTGCGATATTTTTGAGCAGCGTCCGAGTCGGAAATCATTTTGTTTCCTCGCCTCTGCGGAATACCTCGATCATCTCACCGGTCAGGCTGATGCCGGAATGATCACCGGGCAGGTCTTTCCGATCAAACCATTCTGCCACTGACAGCTCGTCCTCCTGCAAAGTGATCCTGTCGTCGCCATCCAGATCGCAGAAAAAGCCCATCAGCAGACTGTTTGAGAATACCCACGGCTGTGACTTATAGAACCGGAGGTTTTTGACCTTCAAGCCGACTTCTTCCATCACTTCCCGATGCACCGTGTCTTCGATACTTTCTCCGATCTCATTGTAACCGGCGACCAGTGCATAACGCTTGAATTCCCGTCTGGCATACTTTGTCAGAAGGAGCCGATCGCCGTCTGCGATCGCAACGATAACGGCAGGGGAGATTTTGGGATAAACGGTCATTCCGCAGTCAGTGCAGATCATCACACGCTCATCCTCACCGTCCACCATAGGAGCACCGCAGTGACCGCAAAAACGGTTCGTGCGGTAAAAACCGAGGAGACTGCGTCCGACCGCCACGGCAAACACGTTGTCTGCCGGCTTCATGTTGCGAAAAGCCACGTCGGAAATCGTCTGTGCGGGATCTGCCTCGATCCCTTCGGCGTCAATTATGAAATAAGCGGTTTCACCAAGACAAAACGCAAAGCGATAGGGGAGCATGGAAACGTCATCAGACAGCTCACTCATTTGCGGCAGCGAGAAATAATCTCCGCCCTGTTTTGCCTCAAAGTAAAACCCGTGATAGACCAGTGCAATATCTGTCGGTTTCGGTGTGCGTTTTTGAAAAGAATTGAAGTATTTGCTGCTCAAATCATCCTGAAACACGTTTATCATCTCCATCTGTCATTCTATCACACGGAAAGAAAAAATCAATGAAAAGAAGCCTGTGAAAAAAAGAAGAAAAAACTGAAAAAAAGGAAAAAAGATATTGACAAATGTAACCTGCAGTGATAATATATCGGAGCACGTTCGCGAGAACGGGCTTGCAGCTTGAAAATTAAACAACGTGAAACATGAACAAGATAGCACCTTGGACAATTAATTAATAGTTGTTCATTAGATGTCAAGAAATTGCTTTAATGAATAGCCAACGAAAATTCTTGAGTAAAGCTAAGAGCGAATTCAAGTAA
>JAZUDF010000107.1:0-13140 GCA_045639485.1 Faecousia sp.
ACCCCCTTGACAATCCCCCCGATCCTTGTAACTCAAGCAATCAGTATTCCCTATAATTCCTTAAAAAGCGGGTAGGTACGGCATCCGGCGGTATCCCATTGATTGAAACCGCTTCAATGAAATCACACTTTATCAGTGCGACAAATTCCGATTTTCCGCACCGGAAAAAGCAAAAAAAGCGTTCCGGAAAACCGGAACGCTTTTTGTTTTGATTGATCAGCCGTACGGATTGTAGGGAGGCGTGTAGGTGGGAGCTGCGGGCTTCTTCTTCAGGTCGGTGTACAGCAGATATGCGGTCAGACCGATCGCACCGAGGAAGAACAGAATGGTGATCCAGCCGGAGAAGGACAGGCTGACCAGACCGTAAGCTTCACCCTTTGCACCGAAGTAGCCGATGATGAAAACCAACAGTGCAATCGCGGCACCGGAAGGTGCGGCAATCTTGCAGATCTTGCTGATGTTTTCAGGCATATTGAACAGTGCGAGCATTGCACATGCTGCCAGAGCAACGAGTGCAAAAATCACGGTAAAGGCAACAGCACCGCCGCGTTCTGCGTCACCGAGAGAGAAGCCGATACCCAGACCGGTCATGATCTTGGTGCAGGCACAGATCAGAGCGATCAGAAGCAGACCTGCGGAGATCAGGTAGAACAACGTGGGCTTGTTTTTGAAGTCAGGCGTACGGAAGCTAAATGCACCTGCGGGACGGGGAGCTGCATAGGGATTTGCTGCCGGAGCTGCATAGGGATTCGCTGCAGGAGCTGCATAAGGATTTGCTGCCGGAGCTGCATAGGAATTTGCTGCCGGAGCTGCGTAAGGATTTGCTGCGGGTGCTGCATAGGGGTTTGCTGCCGGAGCTGCAGGTGCTGCATAAGGATTTGCTGCCGGGGCTGCCGGAGCTGCAACCTGCTGTGTACCGCAAACGCTGCAGAACGTGGAACCGTCGGGCAGCTGCGTACCGCATTTACTACAGAACATGTTTTTCATCCTTTCTTTTGATCGCTGCGTTCACAGCGTACTTGTCGCAATAGCGACAAATCTTATGATGATTATACCACAGAAAAACGAAAAATCAAAAACATTTTGTAATCTTTCCGCTGTAAATTCTCCTGCCGCAGAAAACCAAATCGGAATTTAATGCACTGCTTAGATACTACGCTTTCGATGTTGCACCCGATGATGCCGCAGGCTTTTGCGACCTCGGCAGAGCACGTCAGCAGGTGGAAAAAGCAACGCTTTTTTCACCGAAGCGGGTACGTGCAAAAACAGAGCCCAAAAGGGTAACGATATACAAACAGTGCGTTCTTTCCCCATTTTCTTTCGCACAACAAAGAAAATGGGCCGCCGGAGGCACGTATCCTTTTGAAATGCACCTGAACAGCGTGACACCTCATCCGTCAGCCTGCGGCTGCCACCTGTCTCGTTGCGGCTCGGTCACGGCACGGCTTTGACAGTCCACCGGACTGTCATTCACTACCGTGCCGCCGCTTCGCTACCCTCAAGGGGAAGGCTTTCGGGCGACGGCAAGCGTCGCCCCTACGCACTCACAAAACAGCTCGCTAAATTCCGATTTTGTTTTCCGGTATTCATAAAAAATTTTTATTCATTATTATTTAATTCTTTATTTAATAATGTATTTTGCGAAAAACGGTTGTTTTTTCCACAGGCTTGTGATAAAATAGAAACGGAATATTCTGCCCTTTTTCAGGTGAAAATCGGGCGATCAGATACTCAGAAAGGAAGGGATCCGCAGACTATGTATTCCCCCGCCTATGTCTGGGCAAAAATTCTTGCCCATATGGAAAATCTGCTCACCTCCACCGTCGTTTCTCCCTATTTTGAAGAGACGGAGGTCGTTGATTTTAACGACAAAACGCTGACCATCTCCACGCCTTCTCCCTTCTGCAAGGACACCATCGAACGCCGCTACGTTTCCTATATCAAAGACGCCCTCAAGGAGATCTTCGACTCCGATGCGGAAGTGGTCGTGCTCAATCAGAAGGATCTTGCCAATTTCAAAAAGAAACAGGAAACCCCGTCCTTCACGCAGTACAATCCGCAGTTCACCTTTGATAAATTCGTTGTCGGCTCGTCCAACCAATTTGCCTACAACGCGGCAAAGGCCGTCGCCGACATGCCGGCGGATGCCTACAACCCGCTGTTCATCTACGGCGGCTCCGGCCTCGGCAAGACGCATCTTCTTTACGCCATCGCCGCCGAGATCGAGCGTCAGCATCCGGACTACAACATCGTCTACTTCAAAGGCAGCCAGTTCACGAACGAGCTGATTGAATCCATCCGTGAAGGCAAAAACGTGGAATTTCGCGGCAAGTACCGCGATGCCGATCTCTTCTTGATGGACGATATCCAGTTCATCGCCGGCAAGGAGTCCACGGAGGAGGAATTCTTCAACACCTTCAACCTGCTGTATGAAAATCACAAGCAGATCGTGCTGACCTCCGACCAGTCTCCGAGTGAGATGCTCAAGCTTGCCGACCGTCTGCGTACCCGTTTTGAGTGGGGCCTCATCTGCGACATCACGCCGCCCGACTACGAGACGCGTATGGCGATCACGAAAAATAAAGCAAACTCTCTCGGTATCGAGCTGCCGGACGACGTGTGCGACTACATCGCACAGAACATCACCAATAACGTCCGTCAGATCGAAGGCACCGTGAAAAAGATCAAGGCCTACCACGACCTTTCCAATCTCCCGCTCGATCTGCCGAACGTTTCGCGTGCAATCAAGGATATGTATAAGGGCAAATCGAAGGAGCTGCCGACGCCGTCCCTCATTATCAGCGAGGTCTCGCGGTTTTATTCGATCGAAGAAAACGTCCTTCGCAGCACTCTGAAAAACAAGGGTACAGCCGAGGCACGTCAGATCGCGATGTATCTGATCCGCAAGCTGACAAATCTTTCACTTCCCGAGATCGGCAAGGAATTCGGCAAGGATCACACCACGGTCATGTACTCCATCCGCAAGGTCGAGGAAGGTCTCAAGGACAGCTCCTCCGGCCTGCAGGACGTCATCCGCGACATCACTTCCAATATCAACAATAAATTGTGATATTGGAATGATAAATGATAAATTGTTATATTTTCAATTCTCCGAATTGAAAAATGAGATTTCATTGTCCGCTTGCGGACACATTCATTTATCATTAATAATTTTTCATTAACATTTCCGTGTGTAATGTTAATGAAATCCTGTGGAAAACCGACATTTTATGACAACCGTAAAATTATCTGTTTTTCCGTGTGGAAAAGTTCTTTTTTCTCCACACCCGGCTGTGGATACCAAAGCCGCACAGTAAAAGGCTTTTCCCGACTTTTCCACATAACTTTCGACTACTATTATTACTACTGTAAATTTATCCTTTCTTTCTATATAGAAAGAGAAGAAAAGAGGTTACGCCATGAAATTCACCTGTGAAAAAAATGAACTGGCGGCTGCGATCTCCGTTGCCAGCCGCACCGTTGCCCCGAAGAACCCGATCCCCGATCTGGAGGGTATCCTTCTGCGTGCCGATGCTTTTCTCCAGCTGACCGGCTTCAACATGGAAACCGGCATCACCGTCAAGGTCGATGCGTCGATTTCCGACACCGGCAAATGCGTTCTGCCCGCAAGACTCTTTTTCGATATCGTCCGAAAGCTGCCGGATGACACCGTGACCATCACGGTGGATGAAGGACTCAAGGTCTGCATCCGCGGCGGCAAATCCTCGTTCAACATCATGGCGATCTCCGACGGCGAGGATTATCCGGAGCTCCCCGACGTCGAGTATGAAAACGGTGTCCGCATTCCCGGTACCGCTCTGAAGGAGCTGATCGCCGGCACGATCTTCTCCGTGTCCGACAAGCAGGCAAGACCGATCCACACCGGCTGTTTGCTCGAGGTGACCGACGACTCCATCACCATGGTCGCCGTTGACGGCTTCCGTCTGGCAAGAAGAAGCTGGCACGCGGAAGAGCCCATCGGCAGAACGATGAAATTCGTCGTTCCCGCAGCTGCTCTGCGTGAAGTGGAAAAACTTCTCGACGATCCCGGTATGGATGCCATCTTCACCCTCGGCACGAAGAACATCCTCTTTGAGGCAGGCGATGCAACGCTCATCTGCCGTCTGCTCGAAGGTGAATTCCTTGACTGGCGTCGCGTTGTTCCCACGGACAACCCCGTGAAGCTGGTCGGCAACGTGTCCGCTCTGACTGATTCCATCGAACGTGTGGGACTCATTGTCAACGAAAAGGTCAAGAGCCCCGTCCGCTGCATTTTCTCTGAAAACTCCGCAGATTTCCGCACCATCACCACCCTGGGTGCGGCCTACGATAACTGCAGCATTTCCGGCGACGGCAAGGATATCGAGCTTGGCTTCAACTGCAAGTATCTGCTCGATGCTCTGCGTGCCGTTCCCACCGACGAGGTGACGCTGGAGATCTCCAACGGCCTGAGCCCTATCGTGCTCACCCCCGCCGATCAGCGGTACGATTTCGCCTACATGGTCATGCCCGTCCGCCTGAAGCCCGGCGAATAATGCAGAGCAGAAAAAACGTTCGTATTCCGGATTTTGATTACAGTCAGCCCGGAATGTATTTCGTCACGATCTGCACCGATAAAAAGCAGAAAATTTTCGGTTCCGTTCGTAGGGGCGACCCTTGCGGTCGCCCGAAAGTCGAACTTACAAAAATCGGAAAGACTGTAAAACATGTACTCATTTCGATAGAACAGAATTATGAGTGTCATATTGATTACAGCGTTATCATGCCGAATCATATCCACTTTCTGCTTGATACGACACAGCGGGCGATGACAAGCATCGCCCCTACGCTCGGAAAAACTGTCGGTGCGTATAAATCTCTCGTTATCCGTGAATGTAAAAAGCAAGGACTGACCGAACATTCCTTCTGGCAGCGAGGTTATTATGAACACGTTGTAAGAACAGAGCAGGATCTGACGGAAATCATGAGATATATTGACGAAAACCCGGATAAATGGGCAGAAGACAAATACTATATTCAGGATTAGAAAATGAAAGTTACCGTTAAGCGTGTGGAAAAGACCACACCCATTGCGATCACAACCGAATATATCAAGCTGGAAAGCTTTCTGAAGCTCGCCAACGTCATTGAATCCGGCGGCATGGCAAAAGCCGTCATTCAGGATGGCGAGGTCAAGGTCAACGGCGAAGTGTGCACCATGCGTGGCAAGAAGCTCCGTCCGGGTGACACCGTTTTCTTTGCAGGCGAAGGCTTCACGGTCACAGACCATGAGAATTGACAGCCTTTCCTTGTCCGGTTTCCGCAACTATGCGGACTTTTCCTGCGACTTTGTCCCCGGCGTGAACCTGATCTTGGGCGATAACGCACAGGGAAAAACAAATCTTTTAGAAGCAATCTGCTATCTGTCACAGGGCAAGGCATTCCGCACCCGCAAGGAAGCGGAGCTCATCCGCTTTCATGAGGACTTTGCAGACATCGCGGCGAAGGTTTATTCGCACGGAAGGGAGCAGACGCTCCGTGCTGTACTCTTTGCAGGCAGACGTCCGCGTCAGCTTTCCATGGGCGGCGTGAAGCAGAAAAGCTTTGCACCCTTTCAGGGCGTGCTCACCACCGTGCTGTTTTGTCCGGATGATCTGACCGTACTCAAAAAAGGTGCGGCAGAGCGGCGAAAGCTCGTGAATGACGCACTTTGTCAGCTTCGCCCGAAATACGACACGGCACTGGAAGAGTACAACCGTCTGCTCACGCAGAAGGGTGCGATTTTACGCGACCGCTACGAAAACCCCGCTCTTTTGCAGCTGTTGCCCGAGTATAATGAACGCATGGCACAGGTCGGTGCCATTCTCATCTCCACGCGGGCAAAATACCTGCGGGAACTGGAAAAGCAGGCACAGGACTTCCATTATGAATTTTCCGGCGGCAAGGAGACGCTCACGCTGACCTATCAGACGGTCTCCACGGTGGACGATCCCTTTGCACCCATGAAGGAAATCTATGCCCGTCTGCGGGAGCATCAGGACAGCCACGCAAATGCGGAGCTTGACAGTCAGCAGTGTCTGTCCGGGCCTCATAAGGACGATTTTGACGCCTGCATCAACGGTCTGAGCATCCGTGCTTACGGCTCGCAGGGACAGACGAGAACTGCGGCGATCTCTTTGAAGCTCGCAGAGCGGGAAATTTTCAAAAACGACACGGGCGAAGAGCCGGTGCTGCTATTGGATGACGTTCTGTCGGAGCTCGATGCCGTGCGGCAGGATTTCGTGCTCAACAAAATAAGATCCGGTCAGGTTTTCATCACCTGCTGTGAAAAAGACAGGCTTACCGACATTGGCCAGGTGATAAGAATTGAGAACGGCAAACTCATTTTGAATGATAAGTGATAAATGATAAATTGAGGTATTTTTCAATAATAATTTATAATTGATAATTTATCATTCTTTCAAATCCCAATTTGAAAGGAAATCTTTATGTATCTACCCATCGGCGGCGATATGGCGGTACGGGAATCGTCCGTCATCGGTATTTTTGATCTCGACAACTGCTCGTGGTCGAAACGCACCCGCGAATTTCTGGAAAAGGCCGAGAAGAACGGCGAAGTGACGGCAGTCACCGACGATCTGCCGAAGGCCTTCGTGCTGACGGCGGAATACGGCATCCCGCGGATCTATCTGACGCAGTTCAGCACCGCCACCATCGAAAAGCGAAGCGGCTGACCAAAGGCTTCTCCTTGAGGAGAAGCTGTCAGCCGAAGGCTGACTGATGAGGTGGAAAGACCGTTTTTGAGAGTTTCAATGAATAGGAGAACACCTCATCCGTCACGGCTTACGCCGTGCCACCTTCCCCTCAAGGGGAAGGCTTCCGACTGCATCGCAGGAACGAAAAGGAGGCAACACAATGCCATACGCGAACAAAGAGCAGAGATCCAAATACAAGAACTCCTACAATAGCGAACATTACGCACGACTCGCGTTAATCATGTCGCCGGATGACGCGGCGATGATCCGCACCGCCGCGAAAAACTGCAATCAAAACTATTCACAGTATGTTCTTCAGGCAGTCCGTGAACGCATGGCACGCGAGGAAAAGAAAAAGTAATCATTAAAAGAGAAGCAACAACCAAGGAAGGTTTTACTATATGAGCGAAGAAATTTTGAATACGAACGTGAATGAAGAATACGGTGCGGAACAAATTCAGGTTCTGGAAGGCCTGGAAGCTGTCCGCAAGCGTCCCGGCATGTACATCGGCTCAACGTCCGAGTCCGGTCTGCATCACCTCGTCTATGAGATCGTGGACAACGCCATCGACGAAGCACTCGCAGGCTATTGCACCCACATCCGCGTGACGATCAATCCCGGCGACACCATCACCGTCGAGGACAACGGCCGCGGTATCCCCGTGGACATACAGCCGCAGACCGGCAGACCGGCACTCGAGGTCGTCTACACCGTTCTGCACGCCGGCGGCAAGTTCGGCGGCGGGGGTTACAAGGTCTCCGGCGGTCTGCACGGTGTCGGTGCGTCTGTCGTCAACGCCCTGTCCGAGTGGCTGCAGGTCAACGTCCATAAAGAGGGCAAGATCTACGAAATGAAGTTTGCCCGCGGCAATATTTCCGAGGAAATGAAAGTGGTCGGTACCACCGATAAGGTCGGCACCACCGTCACCTTCAAGCCGGACGGCGAGATCTTCGACACCACGGTGTACGATTATGAAATTCTGCACAAGCGTCTGCAGGAGCAGGCGTTCCTGAATGCCGGTCTGTCCATCACGATCACCGATGCGAGAACGCCCGACGGTAAGTCCGAGACCATGTGCTACGAAGGCGGTATCCGCGAGTTCGTCACGTGGCTCAACCGCTCCAAGACCGTGCTGCACACGGACCCCATCTACATCGCCGGCAAAAAGGACGACGCGATGGCAGAGGTCGCCATGCAGTACAACGACTCTTACAGCAACATCACGTGCTCGTTTGCAAACGACATCCATACGCCCGAAGGCGGCATGCACGAGACGGGTTTCCGTACGGCACTTACCCGCACGATGAACGCCTACGGCACAAAATACAACATCTTAAAGGGCGACGACAAGCTAAAGCCCGAGGACTGTCAGGAAGGCCTGACCGTGGTCATCTCGGTCAAGCTCCCCGAGGCACAGTTTGAAGGTCAGACCAAGCAGAAGCTCGGCAACGCCTACATCAGAACTCTGGTCGACCGTCTGGTTTCCGATCAGCTCGGCACCTTCTTTGAGGAAAATCCCGCCATCGCCCGCACGATCTTAGATAACGCCATGACCGCATCCCGTGCAAGAGAGGCTGCCAAGAAGGCACGCGAGAGCATTCAGAGAAAGTCCGCGATGGAAGGCGGTCGCTTACCCGGCAAGCTGTCCGACTGCAACGAAAAAGATCCCGCCCTGACCGAGCTTTACATCGTCGAGGGCGACTCCGCTGCAGGCTCTGCAAAGAACGGCAGAGACTCCCGTTTCCAGGCGATCCTGGCCATGTGGGGCAAGTGCCTCAATGTCGAAAAAGCACGTGTTGACAGGGTTTACGGCAACGACAAGCTGCTTCCCATCGTGCAGGCACTCGGCTGCGGCATCGGCGAGGAATTCTCGCTTGAAAAGCTCCGCTACCACAAGATCATCATCATGGCGGATGCCGACGTTGACGGCTCCCATATCAGAACGCTGATGCTGACCTTCTTCTTCCGCTATATGCGGCCTTTGATCGAGCAGGGTTACGTTTATTCCGCTGTTCCGCCGCTCTACAAACTTCAGCGTGGCAAGCAGCAAAGAGTCGCGTATTCCGACGAAGAAAGAGACGCCCTGTCATCTGAAATGCGTGGCGACAACCCCAATGTAAAGATCGACATCTCCCGCTTCAAGGGCCTCGGCGAAATGGACCCGCACGAGCTGTGGGAGACCACGATGGATCCGGAAAAACGCAGTCTGCGTCGGATCACGCTGTCGGATGCGATCGCGGCGGACAACACCTTCTCCATTCTCATGGGCGACGAGGTCGAACCGAGAAAAGAGTTCATCGAACGCAACGCGAAATACGCCGTCAACCTGGACTTCTGAGTTTCATTTCGCACTGCACTACGTAAGGCTTCTCCTTGAGGAGAAGCTGTCGAGCGAAGCGAGACTGATGAGGTGTTCTATGAATCATTTCAGAAATGAAAATCTCACCGGATATGCAAAACGCCTTCGGAAGGAAATGACCAAAGAAAAGCGGCATTTATGGTACGACTTTCTAAAATCTTTGGATGTGACAGTTCACCGGCAGAAAACCATCGGCAAGTATATCGTTGATTTTTATATTGCTTCTGCAAACATTGTGATCGAACTCGACGGCTCACAGCATTATGAAGAAGACGGACTGGCTTCTGACTATGAAAGAGACTCTTTTTTCAAAGAAAAAGGACTGACCGTCCTTCGGTACAGCAATGCAGAAGTCGATCGAAATTTCAGAGGTGTCTGCGAGGATATTTTATTTCATTTAGGAAGAGAGGTTTGACACCTCATCCGTCACGGCTATGCCGTGCCATCTTCCCCTCAAGGGGAAGGCTTACGGGGGAGTGCAAAAAAGGCTACCAATGAAGCAAAAGGCTTGCGGGAGAGCGAAAAAAGTCTTCCCCTTGAGGGGAAGATGTCAGCCGAAGGCTGACAGATGAGGTGTAAAACTCCCGAATATAGAGCAGTATCAAAAAAACAATAGTGTGTAACACCTCATCCGTCACGACTTCGTCGTGCCACCTTCTCCTCAAGGAGAAGGCTTACGGGAGAGCGTAAAAAAAGGCTTCCAATGAAGCAAAAAAAGTTTCCCCTTGAGGGAAAGCTTACGAAGAAGCACCAAATTTTCATATATTCAGACCTAAAATGGTATCTAAAATATAGAAAAAACAGCGAATACGCAATTTCAGCAAAAACAACCTCAAATCTGGAGGAACATTCAATGGCAAAGAACAGAGATTACAAACCGGAGGACATCTTATTCCCCAATCAGACGATCGTGACGAACGATCTGGTCAAGGAAATGGAGACCTCCTTCATCGAATACGCGATGTCCGTCATCGTGGCAAGAGCCCTGCCCGACGTCCGTGACGGCTTAAAGCCCGTCCATCGCCGCATTCTGTACGCAATGTACGAGGACAACCTGACCTCGGACAAGCCGTTCAAGAAGTCGGCGACCTGTGTCGGTGACGTCATCGGCCGTTATCACCCCCACGGTGATGCGTCCGTCTATGACGCGATGGTGCGTCTGGCACAGGACTTCTCCATGCGTTACATGCTTGTTGACGGTCACGGCAACTTCGGCTCCATCGACGGCGACCCCCCGGCTGCCTACCGATACACCGAAGCAAGGATGTCCAAGCTCTCGAACGAGATGCTCCGTGACATCGAAAAAGAAACGGTCGACTGGATGCCGAACTTTGACGAGTCCCGCAAGGAGCCGCTCGTTCTCCCGTCCCGTTTCCCGAACCTGCTTGTCAACGGCTCGAGCGGTATCGCCGTCGGCATGGCGACCAATATCCCGCCGCACAACCTCGGCGAGGTCATCGATGCCTGCCTGTGCGTGCTCGACAACCCCGATGCGGAGCTGGCAGATCTGATGCAGTACATCAAGGGCCCCGACTTCCCGACTCGCGGCATCATCATGGGCAGATCCGGCATCCGTGCGGCCTATGCCACCGGCCGTGGCCGTATCGTTGTACGAGGCCGTGCCGAATTTGAAGAATTCAACCACGATCGCGTCCGCATCATCGTCAACGAGCTGCCCTATCAGGTCAACAAGAAGAACCTGGTCGAAAATATTGCCGATCAGGTCAAGGAAAAGCGTCTGGACGGCATCTCCGATCTTCGTGATGAGTCTGACCGCAACGGTATGCGGATTGTCATCGAGCTCAAAAAGGATGCCAACCCGCAGGTCGTCCTCAACCGTCTGTATGCACAGACCGCCCTGCAGTCGAGCTTCTCCGTCAATATGCTGGCACTGGTCGACAACCAGTCGCAGCCGAAGATTTTGTCCCTGCGTCACGTGCTCGATGAATACCTCACCTTCCAGGAGGAGGTCATCATCCGCCGCACCCGCTTTGACCTGCGGAAGGCAGAAGAGCGTGCCCATATCGTGCAAGGTTTGCTCATCGCACAGGACAACATCGACGAGGTCATCCGCATCATCCGCAGTGCCTACGACGACGCGAAGGAAAAGCTGATGGAGCGTTTCGACCTATCCGAAATTCAGGCACAGACCATTCTCGATATGCGTCTGAAGGCACTGCAGGGACTCGAACGTGAGAAGCTGCAGGCAGAATATGACGAGCTGCAGGAGCGGATCGCCTACTTCAAGCGGGTGCTTGAAGATATCAATCTCGTCAAGGATATTCTGAAGGAAGAGCTGACCGCCATCCGTGACAAGTACGCGGACGAACGCCGCACCGAAATTCAGGAGGTCGAGGACGAGCTCGACATCGAAGACCTCATCGAGGAAGAGGACTGCTGCTTCACGATCTCCGAGCAGGGTTACGTCAAGCGTATGCCCGTCTCCGAGTACCGTGCACAGCGTCGAGGCGGTCGCGGTGTCAATGCTGCCAACCTCAAGGAGACCGACTTTGTCAAGGATATCTTCGCGGGCTCTACCCACGACTTTATCCTGTTCTTCACGAACATCGGCAAGGTGCACCGCAAGAAGGGCTATCAGATCCCCGAGGCAAGCCGCACGGCACGCGGCACCGCGATCATCAACGTGCTGCCGCTGGAGCAGGATGAATATGTGACCGCTTTTGTCACCACCCGCGACATGGAATCGGACGAATACCTGATGTTTGTCACGCGAAACGGTACGGTCAAGCGTCTGCCGCTGAACGTGCTGAATACGGCAAGAAAGGCCGGCATCCGTGCACTCACGCTCGATGAGGGCGACGAGCTCATCTCCGTCATGAAGACCACGGGCGAAGATAACGTGCTCATTGCCACGAGAAACGGCTTTGTCATCTGCATCAACGAAAACGACGTGCGTCCGATGGGCAGAGATGCCTGCGGTGTACGCGGCATCCGTCTGGAAGAAGGCGACGAGGTCGTCGGTGCACAGCTCTTTGACGAAACAAAGACGCTGCTCTCCGTCACCGAGAACGGCTACGGCAAGCGTACCGAAATGTCTGCATTCCTGCGTCTGGACGAAGACGGCAACCGCACGCAGACACAGGCACGCGGCGGCAAGGGCATGACGGGCTATTCCATCACCGACAAGACAGGCCGTGTTGTCGGCGTCCGTGCCGTGACCGATGAAGATGATATCATGCTCATCGAAAACGGCGGTGTCGTCATCCGCATGAAGGCAAGCGATATCAACGTCTACGGCAGAGTCACGCAGGGTGTCCGCGTGATGCGTCTGGGAGATGATGCAAAGGTCATTTCCATCGAACGCGTTGACCGCGAGGAAGAAGAACCTACCGCAGAAGAACTTGCCGAGGCAGAGACCATTACCGGCGAAGCACCGGCAGAAGAACCCGAAGCATAAAGAAAAGATCCCCGAACGGTTGTTCGGGGATCTTTTTTTGTAACAGACAGCCGCCCGCCAAATCGGGATTTAGCAAGGGGGACAAACAAGATTTCGGCAGATTTATCATCTCGCTGAATTCTATTTGTCGCACAGTTCCCTATTAAATCATTCCGCATTCCGAATTAAAAAAGAACCTCTCCGTAAAGGAGAGGTTCTTTTTTGTTTAGCCGCCGAAGACCTTCAGCAGGAAACCGGCTGCGATCGCGGAGCCGATGACGCCTGCCACGTTCGGGCCCATGGCGTGCATCAGCAGATAATTGTTCTTGTTGTACTTGCGTCCGACGTCCTGCGACACACGTGCAGCCATCGGGACGGCGGAGACACCGGCAGAGCCGATCAGGGGGTTGATCTTGCCCTTGGTGATGAGGCACATCAGCTTGCCGACGAGCAGACCGCCGACGGTGGAGAAACCGAAGGCCACCAGGCCGAGGGCAACGATCTTCAGCGTCTGCAGATCGAGGAAGCGGAAACCGATGGTCGATGCACCGTCCGAGATGCCGAGGTAGATCGTGACGATGTTCATCAAAGCATTCTGTACGGTGTCGGAAAGGCGCTCAGTCACGCCGCATTCACGCCACAGGTTGCC
>JAZUDF010000108.1:0-6897 GCA_045639485.1 Faecousia sp.
AAAGAAAACGGAACGTCAGCTGACGTTCCGTTTTCTTTTATGTCCGTTCTGCGAGAAAGGCGTCAATCTCTTCTCTTGTCGGCATAGACGTTGTGGTGCCGGGGCGCTGGACGGAAAGGGCGGCGAGTGCATTGGCAAAGCCGACTGCCTGCGGAAGGCTTTGCCCTTCCGCCAGAGCCGCGATCAGGCCGCCGTTGAAGGCATCGCCCGCACCTGTAGTATCGATGGCATCGACACGGTAGGCAGGAACGATCTGCGAGGATTTGCCGTCGTTGAGGTAGACGCCGCGGCTGCCGAGCGTGATGATGACGTTCTGCACGCCTTTTTTGAAGAACACGGCCGCGGCACGGTCTGCGGACGCAAGATCTTTGATCGCAATGCCCGTGAGTTCTTCCGCCTCCACCTCATTCGGGGTGACAAGGTAGGCACCGTTTAAAAAGGCATCGGAAACCGGCTGATACGGTGCGGTGTTGATGATGACACGGACACCGTTTTGCTTGGAAAGTGCCGCCGCCTTCTCGTTGGCATCCTGATTGATCTCGAGCTGCAAGAGAAGATAGGCGGAAGACTTGAGCGTATCCGCAACGCCCGCAAGATCGGCATCGCTGATGGTATCGTTGGCACCCGGCTCGATCATGATCATGTTTTCCGCCGTGCGGTCATCGACCATGATGAGTGCCGTGCCGGTCGGCTGCGTTTCGTCAAGCAAAAGATGCTCTTTCGACATGGACAACTCGTCCATGGTCTGCAGGGCGATCTGTGCGAGCGGATCGCGTCCGAGCTTGGCAACAACGGCAACATTGCCGCCCGCCTTATGGGCAGCGACTGCCTGATTGAAGCCCTTGCCGCCGGGCCCCTGCCGGAAGAGGCCTCCCTTGACTGTTTCGCCCGGAACCGGAAGATGCGGGGCACGTCCCATCAGGTCGACATTAAAGCTGCCGAACACGGTGATTTTTTCTTTCATGGCAGATCCCTCCGTCAGTGGAAACTCTCCATCTGTGCATCATACAGACACAGACGGCGGCATTTGAAAAAGTCAGGCATATCTTCCGGAGAATACCGTCGGATCGCCTCAACGAGAAGCAGCGGGTTGAGCGTCGGGTTCTGTGCCGAAACGGTGCACGTGAGCAGCACCGTGTTTGCATCGCTCTGTGCCACGATGACCTCACGGATCATCGGTGCGATATCCGTTTCGGTCGGGCCGTTTTTGCCGTGCTTTTCCACGGACAGCTCGGAGCGTTCATAAAGCTCCTGCAGGCGTCCTGTCACGCCTTCCGGTGCACCGTTATCATACTCCAGCGTCAGTTCCGCTTTCAGGTATTGCAGGTCTTTGAGCTTGCGTCCGTTTTCATAGCAGGACAGCACACGCACGCCGGAGGGCAGGGATGCATTCAGTTTCTCGCAGATCGCGTCGATGGGCGTGGTGTCTTCTTCCGCAAGATCGAAGTCCATAAGTTCATACTCGCTTGCCACACCGACAGACAGCGGCATGGCGATGGAAAGGTGCGGATGCGGCGTGAAGCCCTGCGAGTGCTTGAGCATCATGCCGCCGCGGCGGAATGCTCTTTGCAGCACACGCATCAGATCCAGGTGCGAGATCCAGACAGCGTCGCCCGTTTTGCAAAACATTGCTCTAATCATCGCACGCACCTTCTTTCAGCAGAGTCGCGGCACCGCAGCCGGCACAGGCCGTGCGGCAATCAGGTGTCGTTTCGCCGCGTCTCGATTTTTCCCGCTCACGCAGGAAGAACGCCTTGCTCACGCCGACATCGATCGTGCCCCACGGCAAAACTTCGTCTGTAGCATAGCCGCGTGTCGTGTAGAACGCAGGATCGATCCCGCACGTTTCAAACGCACGCGTCCAGTTGTCCATGGAGAAATATTCGTCCCAGCCGTCTAGTCTTGCACCGTTTCTGACCGCCTGCTCCAGTACGGCACCGAGGCGGCGATCACCGCGTGCAAGCACCGCTTCGAGGACACTCAGATCGTCGTCGTGCCAGTTGTACTCCACATATTTGGAACGGAGGAGTTCTTTCAGCACCCGCTGCTTGCGGGTGTAGTTTTCCGGCGTGTCCTGCTGTTCCCACTGGAACGGGGTGAACGGCTTCGGCACAAAGAACGCGGTAGAAACATGGATCCGCAGGCCGTGTTTGCGATTGGGAGAGTTCTCCCACCAGGTCTGCTCGATCTTTTTGACAAGCTCTGCAATGCCCGCGACGTCTTCGTCGGTCTCCGTAGGAAGGCCGAGCATGAAGTAGAGCTTCACACTGTTCCAGCCGCCGGAAAATGCAGTAGCACAGGTGGATAAAATTTCTTCTTCGGTGACGTTTTTGTTGATCGCATCACGCAAACGCTGGGTGCCCGCTTCCGGTGCAAAGGTCAGGCCGCTCTTGCGAACCTTCTGCAGCTTCAGCATCAGTTCCCGCGAGAAGTTGTCCGCACGCAAAGAAGGCACCGACATATTGATCTTCCGCTCGACGCAGTACGGCAGCAGTTTGTCCGTCAGTTCTGGAAGATAGCGGTAGTCAGAGGTAGACAGACTGGAGAGCGTGATCTCGTGATTGCCGGAGTCCTCCAGACACTCGACCGCCTGGCGGTAGAGCGTGTCGGCACTGCGGGTGCGAACGGGACGGTAGGTAAAGCCTGCCTGACAAAACCGGCAGCCGCGGATGCAGCCACGCATGACCTCTAAGTTCGTACGGTCGTGGACGATCTCCGTGGTCGGGACGATCATCTTTGTGGGATAATACGCTTTGTCTAAATCCTGTACGATGCGTTTTTTGACAGTTTTCGGTGCACCGGAAGCAGAAATGATCGCTTTCAGTGTGCCGTCTTCCTTATAAACGTGTTCGTATAAAGACGGAACATAGACACCCTCGATCTGAGAAACGGCCAGAAGGAAGTCCTGCTTTTCCCACGCCTCTTTTTTCGCCTTGCGGTAAAGCTCCAGAATCTCGACCGTGATCTCCTCGCCTTCGCCCAGAGAGAAAAAGTCGATGAAATCCGCTAAAGGCTCCGGGTTATACGCACAGGCTCCACCCGCAAACACAATGTTATGTAAACTTTTGCGATCTTTTGCATGCAGCGGCACGCCGGAAAGATCCAGCATATTGAGGATATTGGTGTAGCTCATTTCATAGCCGACGGAGAACGCAAGGAGATCAAACTCTTTCACGGGATCGTGGCTTTCGAGTGCCCACAGGGGTAAGCCGTTTTTCCGCATGGCGTCTTCCATGTCGCCCCAGGGTGCAAAGACACGCTCGCACCACACGCCCGGCATCTCATTCATCACGCCATACAGGATCCGCATACCGACGTTGGACATGCCGATCTCATAGGTGTCGGGGAAACAGAAGGCGACACGCACGTCGACCTCGTTTTTCTCTTTGACGGTCTGACGGTATTCGCCGCCGACATAGCGGGCGGGTTTTTGTACGGTAGGCAAAATACGCTCTAAAAGTTCAGTCATGGTATCCCTCGTGTTTTTTTCTTTTATTTTAGCCGCACGGGACGGATTTTGCAAGGCGTATTTGCCGCCTTGCAGAGAAAAAGGGCTGCAAAGAGACAGGGATAGAGCCCTGCATGGCACACGCAGGTCTGCCACACGCCGTATGCCGTGACAGTGATCGCAAGCAGAACATTAAGGGCATTGGAAATGCGGTCTGCCGCCGTCAGGCCGAACATTGCGGCAACAGCAAGGTTTATGAGTCTGCCGCCGTCAAGCGGGTAAAGCGGCAAAAGATTCCATAAAAGGAGCAGGGCGTTTGCAAGTGCCATACCGGGCAGGTGCCGAAAGGTCAGAAGCAACAGCAGGAGATTGACCGCAGGCCCTGCCGCCGCACAGGCTGCTTCTTTGCCGGAGCTTGTGCTGCCCATGCGGATGACCGCTCCCGTGCCGTGAAGTTCCATGCCGTAAAACGGCACGTGAAGAACACGCATCGCCGTCAGGTGTCCGCCTTCATGCAGTGCGACACTGACCAGAAAGCACAGGCCTGCCGTGCCGATATCCAGAAAGATCAGGACACAGATAAGCAGTACGAAGGACGGATAGACCGTAAGGAACGGCTCAGTTTTGTTCCAGTGCAATACAGAACGCCTCCACAGCATCCAAAACAGGTGCACCGTCCTCTGCACAGGCATAGAACGCACTGACCGCATCATTGATCGCTCCGTCCCCGAACACCCAGGCACGCACCGTTTCGGCACTGCCCGGTAGCAGGAGCCGCAGGCAGACAGCCGCAAGCAGCAGTATGCAGGATCCGATGATCCGCCGTTTTCTGCCTTGTCTGCGTCTGATTTTTACATAGTCATCCAACATCACCGGTCCGTTTTCCTTTTGCATCTGCTCACCCCGCTGGCATCCTATGTGCCACCCTGCGGTAAAATGACACGAAGCGAAAAAAATGGTGGAGAAATTTTGCAATTCATGGTAAGATAATATAAATGGGAAAGGAGGCGGTACAGTGCGACTGGCTGAAGAAATCAAACAACTGCTCAAGCGTCTGTTCCCGCTCTCTTTGCAGGATACCGTTTACTGCATTCTCATCGTCGGTGCCTTCTCCGCACTGACCTTTCTGCTGCAGCTGTTCCACCTGGACAATCAGGTTTACGCCGTGATGATCTTCTTCCTCGGCGTGGTGCTGGTCTCCCGCCTGACCGACGGCTATTTTTACGGCATCATCAGTGCGTTTATCTTTATGCTGGAGGTCAACTACTTCTTTACCTACCCCTACATGGCATTTAACTTTACGATCTCCGGTTATCCCCTGACCTTCTTCGTTATGCTTCTGATCGCCGTTGTCATCAGTGCAATGACCACGCAGATCAAGCAGCAGGAGAAGATCCGCATGGAAACGGAGACAGAAAAAATGCGGGGCAATCTGCTGCGTTCGGTATCTCACGATCTGCGTACGCCGCTGACCTCCATCATCGGCAGTACCGCTGCCGTGATGGATAATGACGAAAAGCTGTCACACGATGACCGCATGGTGCTGCTCGGCGACGTCCGTGAGGAAGCAAACTGGCTGCTGCGTGTGGTGGAAAACATTCTGTCCATCACCCGCATGGGCGGTGCCGCCCAAATCAGCAAGGAAGAGGAAGCGGCGGAGGAAGTGGTGAGCGAAGCGGTGCAGAAGTTCCGCAGACGCTATCCGGATGCCGCCGTCAAGGTCCGCGTACCCAATGCCCTGCTGTTTGTGCCGATGGACGCGGTGCTCATCGAGCAGGTGCTCATCAACCTGATGGAAAACGCCGTAAAGCATGCAATCAATATGACGCAGATCGAAGTCACGGTCACACAGGACGGAGAGAGTGCCTGTTTTTCCGTTTCGGATGACGGCGAAGGCATTCCGAAAGAATTGCTGCCGGTCGTGTTTGACGGCATGGTCCACTCGGAAGAGTCTGACTCTGCAAGCCGCAACATGGGCATCGGTCTTTCTGTCTGCAAAGCCATTGTGCTCGCACATCAGGGCAAGATCACTGCGAAAAATCTAAAAAAAGGCGGCGCACAGTTCACCTTTACGCTGCCGTTGGAGGAAGAGACTTATGAAAATCCGGGAGAAAGTGCTGGTCGTTGAGGACGAACAGAGTATCTGTAATTTCGTCACCGCCATTCTGACTGCCAACGATTATGAGCCGCTTGTTGCAAGCAATGCTTCGCAGGCAAAAACGATGATCGCTTCACACTGCCCCGATCTCGTTTTACTTGATCTCGGTCTGCCCGACTGTGACGGCATGGAGGTACTGCGTTATATCCGCAGCTGGAGCCGCACGCCCGTCATCGTCGTTTCCGCCAGAACACATGAAAAGGACAAGGTCGATGCACTGGAAGCAGGTGCAGACGACTATATCACCAAGCCCTTCGGTACGGCAGAGCTGGTCGCACGGATCCGCACTGCGATCCGTCACACCCGCACCGTCTCCGACAATGACGGCCTTGCACAGACCGGTGTGTTCCGTGCAAAGGATCTCGCGATCGATTACGGCAAGCACCGTGTCTACATCCGCGGAGAGGATGCACATCTGACACAGAATGAATTTCGCATCGTTGCCCTGCTCGGCAAGCACGCAGGTAAGGTGCTGACTTACGATATCATCATTCAGGAGCTCTGGGGCCCGCAGGCAAAAAGCTCCAACCAGATCTTGCGTGTGAACATGGCAAATATCCGCCGGAAACTTGAAAAAAATCCTGCTGAACCCGAGTACATCTTCACCGAAGCCGGTGTCGGTTACCGGATGGTAGAGGGTGACTGATAAAAACGACCGCCTTTGGGGCACCCTCGGTAAAGAAGGTGCCCCAAGCGATTTTTTGTATCTAATTGAATATTGTTTTGCGGAACGGTGCAACCTTATCGGTTATACCGTTTTTTGTTTGTCCTGCCGTGTTTTTATGTCATATGTTACACGCTTTTTCAAAGAGTGTAATCCACTATGACACTTTCAGCATAGCTGCAAAGATGTCAGTGGTTTACTGTGTCTTAAGTAGTTTTTCAATATCCGCCGTTTTCAATACCTTACCCATCGAAATGACCTGCTCATTGATGACAAGGGCGGGCATTGACATTACACCATATTCCATTATTTTTTGCATATCGGTAACGTATTCGACCTCCACATCAAGGCCGACCGCTGCGACTGCTTCCTTTGTGTTCTCATAAAGAGTATGGCAGTTTTTACAGCCCGAGCCGAGAACCTTGATACAGCAAATACCGTCTACCTTTTCGCCGCAGCAAGTGGACGACGCAGCAGTTTCTTTGACTTCGGCAGTATCACAGCCGCAACCGCACCCGGCTTCTTTCTTTTCTTCTTTTTTCTTTCCGAACAGTGACATAATATATTCCTCCTGTTATTCGCCTTCAAAGCGATTTTTTAATACTTTGTAATGGTTGTAATTGCTCT
>JAZUDF010000109.1:0-11881 GCA_045639485.1 Faecousia sp.
ATTGAAGCGGTTTCAATCAATGGGATACCGCCGGATGCCGTACCTACCCGCTTTTTTAAGGTATCATAGGGAATACTGATTGCTTGAGTTACAAGGATCGGGGGGATTGTCAAGGGGGTCGGCTTTGTGGAAAGACCCCCTTGGCTGTCCCTCTTTTCGAGCTTTGTCCGCAGGGCAAGACGCGGAGCGGCTTGAAATGCGGGTAACAATGCCGATGCAAGGCACGCCCGAGAAGCGGAGCCGAAGGTGAACGCTGATCGGCTGCGGGCTACTGCTCCTGTCTTTTCTCTGACAAGAGAGAAAAGCCCCCCGCCGGAGGCATAACACCTCATCCGTCTCGCTTCGCTCGACACCTTTCTCGCTGCGGCTCGGTCACCGTGCGGCTCTGACAGTCCACCGGACTGTCATTCACTACCGCACGGCCGCTTCGCTACCTCAAGGAGAAGGCTTGCGGGCGACGGCAAGCGTCGCCCCTACGGCGTTGGTTGGAGATACGGTGCAAAACCGATAGGGACAGATTTCGAGCATTGTCCGCAGAGCAAGACGCATAGCGGCTTGAAATGCGGCGAACAATGCCGATGCAAGGCCCGCCCGAGAAGCGAAGCCTTTGGGCGCACGCTGATCGGTTGCGGGCTACTGCTCCACGCCGATTTCATCGGCTCGCAATGACACGCGGGAGGAGCAAGCCCCTCCCCTACGGCGGTGGTTGGGAGTGCGGTTTGCGGGACGTCGAGGACGCCGTCCCCTACAATTCCTCATTTCGAATTATCGGGACGGGGAACCCGTCCCCTACAATTCCATCGGGACGGGGAACCCGTCCCCTACGAGCGGAGGTCTTCGGCACGGAGGTATTTGCCGAGCGGCGTCTTCCACGCGGCGGCACCGACGGTGAGGCAGAGAAGCCCGCTCAGGCCGACGTAGATGCCGTTATAGATGGCGGAGTAGAGCCACGGGGAGGTCATCGTCAGATTCAGGAAGGCATCCGGCATATATTCCGCCCAAACGGTGGCACCGACGATCCAGATGACGAGAAACCTTGCAAGCGTGCCTGCCGCCGTGCCCCAGAAGAAGCCGCCCTTTGCTTTTAAAAACAGGCCGGCAACGCCGAGAGCTCCGTAGGCGATCACGTAATCGCCCAAAATCGACACCCACGACAGAGCGAAGCCGCCGTCAAGCAGGAACTGCAGCGTGCCGAGTGCCAGTGCCGCGAGCAGTCCCCTGCCGAAGCCCCAGCGGATACAATAAATAATGATGGGCAGCATGATGAAGCTGACCGAGCCGCCGTTCGGCATTTCGTAAAGCTTCAGATAGCCGAGTGCCTGTGCGGCCGCGACCATGACGGCACCTTCACACAGTGCCTGCACCTGTCTGTGTTTCATACACAAAACCTCCGAAGAAAAAAATCGCATTGCAAACCGTAAGGATGCAATGCGATAAAGGTCTGTTTGCATCTTTCCCTACGACGGCATGATCCGTATCAGGTTCGCGGGTGAGAACGCCTGTGTTCGTTCAATCTCAGCCGGAACGGTCCGGCCCCCCGAAGAGTGATTTGTTCTGCGTGGTTGTATTTTACTGCGGCATTCACGGAAAGTCAAGCGAAAGCGGTTGACTTTCGCGGTGAAAACCGATATACTCTTGAAAGTTAAAGGAGTGTATCATATGTCACAAAAGATTATAGACCTGTTCGCCGCGGGTACCCCGCAGGCGATCTGTGCAGGCGTTCTGTTTCTGATCGGCCTGGTGCTGATCGTCAAGGGCGGCGACCTGTTTGTGGATGCCGCATCCTGGATGGCAGAGGCCTCCGGTATCCCGAAATTCATCGTCGGTGCGACCATCGTTTCCGTGGCGACCACCTTGCCGGAGATGATCGTTTCCTTCCTTGCCGCCGCAGGTGCACAGAATGCCGCGAACGCGGAAGCCGCCAACGGCGTGTCCATGGCGATCGGCAATGCCATCGGTTCCGTGACCGCGAACACCGGCCTCATCATGGCGATCTCGCTCGTGTTTATGCCGATCGCGATCAAACGCAGTCAGATCGCGGCAAAGGGCTCTTTGATGCTCGCCGCCATCGCAGCACTCTTCCTGCTCTGCCTGCCCGGTGAGCTTTCCCTCATCGGCTCGTTTGCAGTGCTGGCACTGTTCGTGCTGTTCATCATCGAAAACCTCGTTTCCGCTTCCCGCAACAAGGAAACGGCCGACCGTCCGGAAGTGACCGGAAAGATCCTTATCAAGAACATCGTGCTGTTCCTGCTCGGTGCCGGCATGCTGGCACTCGGCTCGAACCTTTTGGTCGACAACGGTGAGTTCCTCGCCGTCGACGTGTTCGGCGTGGACGTCCGTATCGTCGCCATCACGCTCGTCGCCATCGGCACTTCCCTGCCCGAGCTTGTGACCGCCGTGACCTCGCTTGTCAAGAAGCAGTCCACGATGTCCGTCGGCAATATCATCGGTGCGAACATCATCGACATGACGATCATCCTCCCCGTGTGTGCTCTCATCTCCGGCGGCAGCCTGCCGGTGGAACGCACGACCTGCTACATCGACATGCCCGTGTGCTTCCTCGAGGCCGCCATCGCTTTGATCCCGACCTTCATTTCCAGGAAGTTCCGCCGCTGGCAGGGCATTGTGATGCTGGCGATCTACATTGCCTATATCGTTTATTCCGTCATCGCAACCGCATAACCGCAAAGCAAAAACTGCAGCAATCGAAGATTGCTGCAGTTTCTTTTTTTATCCTTCATTGCCGGGATCCACGGGCGGATCGGTCGGCTCCACGGGCGGATCGGTCGGCTCTTCCGTCGGTTTCTCGGTCGGCTTTTCGGTCGGCTCGGCGGAAGGCTCGGTCGGTTCCGTGGTCTCCTCCTCCGGTGCGACCGCGATCTCCTTGTCACGCTTGGAGTAGTTACTCACTCGTATCTGCTCCGTACTGATGAGGTTGCCGTTGAGATCGTATTTTTCCATATAGGTCACGTACTTGTAACCCGTGTACGGTGTGTTGATGACTTCGCCGGGCTTGTAGTCTTCACCGGGCTTGATGACGTGTTCGACCGTCTCCCATGCCGTGGTGGACAGAAGCTTCCAGACGATCTTGACGGTGTAGTCTCTGGTGTTGGTGCCCTTGAGGCTCACCCACACGCGGCCGTCATGGCACGATGCGTCGATACGGATGGGATAGTCGGTGTTGTTGCGGAACTTGAAGTCCAGATTCGGCCAGTAGATCGTTGCATCCATGCCGGGGTTGACGTAGGTGACGAAGAACTGGTGTTCGACCGCCTGCACGATCTCAAGGTCTGCATACAGGCACGCAGAGTAGATCGTGGATGCGACCTGGCAGACACCGCCGCCGGTCTCGGGGACGGATTTGCCGGAGACGTAGGCGATGGCTTCGCGGTAGCCCTTGGCCTTGGTGCGTTCGCCGACGACCTGGTTGAAGGAGAACACTTCGCCGGGCAGGAGGATCGTACCGTCGATCGCTTCGCAGGCAAGACGCAGGTTCGTCGTTCTGTCGCTGTTGTTGGTGTGTGCGGTGTCGCACTCGCCGAGTTCATCGGCAAAGAGGGATTCTTCCAGTACCTTTGCCGTGGTATCCGCTTCGATCTTGTCCAAAACAACGGTGACGGACTCACCGGGCTTTGCTTCTTCGAGCTGCTTTCTGAGTTCTTCCGGATCGAAGCCGAAGCCGGGAACGTCAGGCTTGATCTCGAAGGTCTCGGGATCGAATTCCGCGTTGATGGGCTCGACGCAGTACTGTTCGACCAGTGCGTCAACGTCGACCGGCTCCGCTTTTTCGTTGCCGGGATATTTCATGTCGGGTGCAAAGTTGAGTGCGGCATAAGCATCACGCACGCATTTTGCAAAATCGTCCGCAGTGAACTTCTGCTCGTCGATGCCCGGCGTGATCACAAGGTTTTTAAATTCGACTTCCTGCTTTTCCTTGGTGCCGTCATCCAGCTCGACCTCGACCTCCCGCATCTCGGACGTTTCCTCGATGGTGGTCTGCTGCAGGTCGCGACTGTAAGTGGCTACTGCCTGATCGGCCGTCTGCTTGAGGTAGTCTTCATCGACCTTAACAAAGGAGGTGTCCATGACGAGATTGCCTTCGGCATCAAACGAAGCATTGCAGGCTGCTTTTGCGGCGGCCTTGGTGTCGATGTGCACGTTGGCACGGTCTGCCGCGATGGTCACGGGCTCCTGATCCTCGCCCATGTTGATGACCATATCCTCGGCGAACATGTCGTCCGTGACGGCGGCGTCCAACGCCTTTTCCGCTTCGCCCTGCGTCATGCCGCTCAAATCGACACCGCAGATCTTGACGTTGTCGGGCACGGTGCCGTTGTTCTTATTGCCGGTCAGCACAACGATGCCGACGACTAAAATCGCCAGTGCGAGCATGCCGAGCACGATCGGAAGCAGGACGTTATTCTTTTTCTTTGCTTTGCGGCGGCCGTTGCGTCCGGCCTGGAATTTTCCTGTACTCATTCGGGTTCCCTTCTTTATTGCTTTCTTTACCGTTGCTATTATATCTTTTCGCTTTTCAAATAGCAATGACAAAATGTTATTTCATTCGCTTTTTTCGTCTTCTTTTCGCGGCAGCATTGCCACGAACTGTTCGGACACCTTCAGGCTGTTTTCATCCGGTCGCAGACGGATGCGGACGGTCGGCTGATCGCCGTTTGCCTGCAGGAACACCCTGCCCTTCAAAAACGGCTGCGAGAACACTTCGCTGAGTGCGACAAAGTCGATCGTCTGCATCGTGAAGAGAAGATCCGCTTCCTTCTGCACAATCTTCGTGATGCCGCACGCTGCCGCCTTGGCCCGCAAAAGGGCGATGGCGATGAGGTTCATCACGCCCTTCGGCGGATCGCCGTAGCGGTCAACGATCTCGTCGAGTAAATCGTCGGCGTTTTCCTGCGTGCGGATCGCCGCCATGCGACGGTAGAGATCCATTCGCTGTTCGCCGCTTTCCACGTACCGTCTGTCGATGTTCGCCGTGACGACGATGTCCGCCGTACACTCGACCCCGGCGGGCTTTGTTTCGCCCTGCTCCTCCAACACTGCTTCTTCGAGAAGCTTCAGGTACATATCGTAGCCGACGGAGAGCATGTGACCGGACTGCTCCGCTCCGAGCAGGTTGCCCGCACCGCGAATTTCAAGGTCACGCATGGCGATCTTGAAGCCCGAGCCGAACTCCGCATACTCGCGGATGGCGGTGAGCCTCTTTTCCGCGATCTCGGAGAGTACCTTGCCCTTGCGGAAGGTCAGATAGGCAAAAGCGTGTCTTGCCGAGCGTCCGACACGGCCTCGGATCTGGTGGAGCTGTGCAAGGCCTAACTTATCCGCATCCTCGATGATGAGGGTGTTGACGTTCGGGATGTCGATGCCCGTTTCGATGATGGTGCTGCAAATGAGGATGCCGATCTCGCCGTCCACCATACGCTGCATGACGTCGCCGAGCTGCTCTTCGTTCATCTTGCCGTGTGCCGTTGCGATCTCCACGTCCGGGAACCGCTGCCGCATATTCATCGCACACACCTCGATGGTATCCACGCGGTTGTGCAGATAATAGATCTGCCCGCCGCGGGAAAGCTCCCGCCGCATCGCGTCGTCGATGACGGGCTCACTGTACTCCAGCACGAAGGTCTGCACGGGATAGCGATCCTGCGGCGGCTCTTCGATGGTGGACATATCGCGAAGTCCCGACAGTGCCATGTTGAGCGTCCGCGGGATCGGTGTCGCTGACAGCGTTAAGACGTCGATGCCGCGGGAAAGTTCCTTTAATTTTTCCTTATGCGACACACCGAACCGCTGCTCTTCGTCCACGATGAGAAGTCCGAGGGATTTGAACCGGACGTCCTTTTGCAGCAGCTTGTGCGTGCCGATGACGAGGTCTGTTTTGCCCGTCTGCAGATTTTCAAGCGTCTGCTTTTGCTGTGCGGGCGTGCGGAAGCGGGAAAGGACTTCGATGTTGACCGGGAAGCCCGCAAAGCGTTTGACGGCAGTCAGATAGTGCTGCTGTGCAAGCACCGTGGTCGGCACTAAAATTGCCGCCTGCTTGCCGTCTAAAATGGCCTTCATCACGCCGCGAAGGGCGACCTCCGTTTTGCCGAAGCCGACGTCGCCGCAAAGCAGGCGATCCATCGGAGACGGCTGCTCCATGTCGTGCTTGATCTCCGCGATGCAGCGGATCTGGTCGTCCGTCTCCGCGTATTCGAAGTTGTCCTCAAATTCCCGCTGCCACGGCGAGTCCGCCGCGAAGGCATAGCCCGGCAGTCGCTTGCGTTCGGCGTAGAGCTTGATGAGCCCTTCGGCAAGATCCCTGACTGCCGCTTTTGCACGGGATTTGGTCTTCTGCCAGCTGTCGCCCGAGAGCTTATTCAGCCGCACCGGGCTGTCTTCGCCGCCGCCGATGTATTTGGAAATGAGGTCTAACTGCGTGGCAGGAACGTAGAGCACGTCCGTGCCCTGATAGGCGATCTTGACGTAATCACGGACGACCTGATGGAGCCGGATCTGCTCCATGCAGACGTAGCGGCCGATGCCGTAGAGTTCGTGCACAACGTAGTCGCCCGGTGTGAGGTCGGTGAAGGAGTTGAGTTTCTGACGGTTGGTCGCCGTTTTTTTCACCGGACGGCGTTTTTTTCCGCCCCGGTGCAGAAGCTGTCCTTCTGATAGGATGGCCAGTCTGACGGTCGGGTATTCCAGACCGCCGGGCAGACTGCCGTCCGTGAGGAAGATTTCGCCTTCCTTCGGCAGACGGTCTGCCGGAAATGCCGGAAAGGCCTTGATGCCGTGATCGCTTAAATACTCCTGCAAAATTTCGCCGCGACGGCGGTTGCCGCAAAGAACAAGCGTGCCGAAGCCGTGCTTCTGATAGGTCGCAAGGTCGTTTGCCGCGACCTCCAGATTGCCGCCGTAGGACGGCAGTTGCTTGACGGTGATGCCGGAGATCAAAGAAGGTGCGACGTCCGCAGGATAGGCAGCAGACAAAAATGAGTCCAGAAACAGCGTCGGATGGGCGGAAAGCTCCGTGCATTCGTCCTCCCAGTCCTTGCAAAACTCGCAAAGCTCGCCGGCTAAAATGCCGCTCTGGAGCAGGCTGTCGAGCATCAGTCCGACATCCTCCTGCCGTCCCGCCGCACTGCGTCGCAGATTGCCGTGGTCGCAGAAGATCACAGCGGCATCGTCCGGCAGATAGTCCGCCGCGGTGACGTTTTCGGGATAGACCAGACTCATATAACGGTCGGCTGCCTGGAAGGACGTGCCGTTTTCTATCTTTTCAATATCCGCCTGCAGGGTGCGGATGAGGGCGTCGTTTCTGACCTTGCGACGCATCTGGCGGGCAAGCAGTGCCCGCAGGTCTTCGAGCAGCCCTTCGATGCCGCCCGGATGCAGATGTACCTGTGTTTCCGCTACAGGCAGGATCACTGCATCAGAAAGATTTTCGGTGCGGCGTTGCGTGAGCGGATCAAAGCTGCCCATGGCATCAAGCTCGTCCCCGAAAAATTCCAGTCGCACCGGCTGATCCATCGCCGGAGAAAAGACGTCCAGAATATCGCCGCGAAGGGCAAACTGTCCGACACCTTCGACCATGGTGCAGCGGGAATAGCCCGCCTGAACAAGGCGTTCGCAGAGGTCCTCCGGGGTATAGAGGTTGCCCTGACGCAGGTTGATCGCCGCACCCGTCAGCACGTGACGCGGCATGGTACGCAGGGACAGAGCCTCCCACGTTGCAACAAGCAGCGGGACATTGCCCGATGCCGTGTCGTACAGAAGCCGCAGACGCTTATGCTCCCAGCCGCGGGACGCGGCAGAGGTGTCGTAGAAGGTCAGGTCTCTGCCCGGCAGCACGGGAACGGATACGCCGAGAAATGCCGCAAGCTCCTCCGCCGTCCGCTCCGCCGCCATGTCGTCCTGACAGACGATCAGAGCAGGCTTATTGAGGTCGCGGTAGAGAGCGGAGATGAGATGACTGCGTCCCAGCTGTGCCGCACCGGACAGTGCCGCGTGGCTGCCCTTTTGCAGGCAGCCGAGTATTTGATTGTATTCCGGCAGCTGCCGGATGGCCTGCAAAAGAAGCTCCATAGGTTTGCCTTTCTTTCGGAATGGGAAACCCGTCCCCTACAATTCCGAATTTATAATTCTCAATTCAAAATTATGAAATCACAACGGAAACGATGGACAAACCGGCAAGAACTGACAGCGAGAGATTTTGACTCAGGCGAAAGTTCGGAAAGTGCGGGAATACTTGGTGTATTTCCCACTTTGCGAACTGCACGGATGGGGCAAAAGGTCCGCTGCTCAGCCGCAGACGGTTTGTTCAGAGTTTTCGAAAGAACGCGGCAATGCGGAAAGAGGGAAAAACACCCCCCTTTCCGTCGTGCCGCTCTTTTTATTTTTATTTGCCGTTATAGCATGACGCTGCACTCTGCACGCCATTCCGGATCAGTTCCTTCACGGCACCGGCAGCGTTTTCGATCGCGGGTTTGAGTGCCGTTTCCTCCTGTGCGGAGAAATTCGACAGCACCCAGTCGGCTAAATCATAGTCGGGATGCGGCTTCTCCCCCACCCCGATGCGTACCCGCGGGAACGACTGCGAGCCGAGGTCGGCAATGATGCTCTTCAGGCCGTTGTGACCGCCCGCAGAGCCCTCCGCACGCACGCGGATCTTACCGACCGGAAGCGAAATATCATCGGACAGTACAATGATACGCTCCGGATCGATCTTATAGAACTGCGATGCCCACAAGACCGCCTGTCCGGAGGCATTCATGAAGGTCTGCGGCTTTAAAAGCAGCAGCTTTTCGCCGTCCAGCTCCGCAGTGCCGATGAGTGCTTTATATTTTGCCTTGTCGATCTTCACGCCGAGCTGCGAGGAAAGCAGATCGACCGTGCGGAAGCCGACGTTGTGGCGTGTCTTTTCATACTGTCTGCCCGGATTGCCCAGACCGACGATCATCCATGAGACGTTTGGCTTTTTGAACAGCATATCAGAACAGGTCGGAAATCGAGGTTTCCTCGTAGATGTGGCGGATGGCTCTTGCGAACATCGGTGCCACGTCGAGCTGACGGATCTTCGTGCCGGCATAGTCCTCCGGCAGCGGAATGGTGTTGAGCAGCATCAGCTCTTCAATGACGCTGTCTTCGACCTTTTTCCACGCATCGCGGGACAGTACGCCGTGGGTGGCACAGGCATAGACGGCAGTTGCTCCGCCGATCTCCTTGAGTGCAGCGGCTGCGTTGCAAAGAGAGCCTGCGGTGTCAACGATGTCGTCGAACAGAATGCAGGTTTTGCCGCGGACGTCGCCGATGACGTTCATGACCTCGCACTGGTTGGCCTTCTGACGGCGTTTGTCCACGATGGCAAGATCCATGTGCATCTTCTGGGCAAAGGCTCTCGCTCTTGCGACCGAGCCGACGTCCGGAGAGACGACGACGAATTTGCCGCTCTCGTTTTCACCGAACTTCTCGCCGTAATAGTCCACGAACAGCGGATTGCCGATCAGGTGGTCGAGCGGAATGTCGAAGAAGCCCTGGATCTGCGGAGCGTGAAGATCCATCGTGAGGATGCGGTCAGCACCGGCTGCGGTGATCATGTTGGCAACGAGCTTTGCCGTGATGGGATCGCGGCCGCGTGCCTTTCGATCCTGACGGGCATAGCCGAAGTACGGAATGACTGCCGTGATGCGGCCTGCCGAAGCACGACGCAGAGCGTCGATGGTGACAAGAAGCTCCATCAGGTTGTTGTTGACGGGCTTACAGGTAGACTGCACGACAAACACGTCGCGTCCGCGAACCGTTTCGTCCATCCAGACGCAGACCTCGCCGTCGGCGAAGGTCGTGACGTTGTTATTGCCGAGCGTGATGTTCAGCTCCTTGCAGATGCCTTCCGCTAAAGGTCTGCTGGCAGAGCAACAGAATACCTGAACTGCTTTTCCGTGTGCGATCATTCCATACCCTCCGTTTGTTTGTTTTTCAGTGCCCACTCGCGGCGGTTCGACTGGCGGGATCTGCCGATGCCGAGTGCCTGTGCGGGCACGTCCTCTGTAATGACGGAGCCGGCTGCCACATAGGCACCCTCTCCGACGGTGACCGGTGCAACAAGACTCGTGTTGCAGCCGATAAAGGCGTCTTTTTCGATCTGTGTGGGATATTTGGCGACGCGGTCATAGTTTGCCGTGACCGTGCCGCAGCCGATGTTGACACCGCTGCCGACGGTGGCATCGCCGAGATAGCTCAGATGCGGGACCTGTGCGGTGTCGCCCACCGTTGTGTTTTTGAGTTCCACGAAGGCACCTGCCTTGCAGTGGTTGCCGAGCGTCGTGCCGGGACGCAGGTTGGCGTAGGGCCCAACCTCACATTCGTTGCCGACGGTGGCGTTATCCAGCTTGCTGGCGTTGACCTTTGTGTGATTGCCGACGCGGCAGTTATAGAGCTGCGTCTGCGGGCCGATCATGCTGCCGTAGCCGATGGTGGTCGCACCCTGAATGACCGTGCCGGGAAGCAGCACCGTGCCGAGGCCGATCTTTGCTTCGGGAGAAACGAAGGTGGTCGCATAGTCCCACACCTCGACGCCCGACTGCACCAGATCAAGAAGACGCTGCCGCATTAAAAGCGGCTGCCAGTAGGCAAGATCCTGCAGCGTGCGGACGGAGAAAAAGCCGCTGCGGTCTGTGCAAAGCGTGCCGCTGTCGCGGAAAAACTGCGTGAGACTGCGGTCTGCATCAAGAGCATCCATCAGAAGTTCACGGGAAACAGTGCAGGCATTGGCACCGACCGGGCGTTTGCCGGGATCATCCGATGCGAGTGCCGGAGCGTAGACCACGGGGCCGAGCACCGTGAGTACCTCGTCCTCGTCCTCGTCCGCCGTGGAAAGAAAGACGTGCAGAAGATCCGCAGGGTTTTCATCCTGTGCGGTCATCACTTCGATGCTCTTCGGGAAGCAGGCGACTGCCTGCTCGCACAGCGGTGCCTTGCAGGCGAGGAACACGCGGCTGACATCCTTTGCACCCAGTGCGTAGGCAAGCCATTTCAGTAACGGCTGACCGGAAACCGTCTGCAGAAACAGCGGTTTCGAGGCACCGGTTTTTTGCGTATCATCCGGCAAAAATAAAATAAGAGAGCGTCCGGACATTGCTTCACATCCCTTTGGTTTTCTTTCTTACAGTATAACAGATTTTTCCCTGTTTGTATACTGTTTTATGACAGACCAGGCATCTGTCAGCCGCATGAGCGACCACGCCGCATTGGCAGGACTGGTGGACGGAAGTTTTTGAGCTTCCGTCTTTGTCTGCGGCAGGATATAGCGGCAGTAGCACTCAAAAGAGGCATTGCCGTTGCAGAAGACCGTTTGGATCTTCGTCTTTTGCAGAAGCGACAGAATGTCGTTCGGCACAACATTTCTGATCGTGCTGTCGCTCGAGCCTTCGATCTCACAGCTGCCGATGCTGTCCCAGAGGGCAATATGGTGCGAAAGAAGGAAATCTCTCTTTTCTTCGATGCTCTGCGGCACTTCAGTTTCAAAGACGGCAGCCAGCGTTTTCCAGAAACGGTTTTGCGGATGGTGGTAGAAGAACATTCCCTCGCGGGACTTTACTGACGGGAAGGAGCCTAAAATAAGGACGGTGCAGTTTTCGTCCCACACAGGCGGGATGGGGTGATCGATACGCATAGGCGGCTCCTTTCTGAAAATTAAGAATTCGGAATGCGGAATGCGGAATTATTTTATCGGAGGCACAACAACAAATCGGGATTTGTCGAGATAACGCGACGCACTCCTTGTTGTGTCATTGCGAGCCGATGCAATCGGCGTGGCAATCTGTCCGTTGCAGGTTTAGAACAGAAAATTCTGCGGCAAAAACCGATTTGACAGCTTTTGCAAACA
>JAZUDF010000110.1:0-10628 GCA_045639485.1 Faecousia sp.
GTTCTTCGCCCAGCTGCACGACGGTGCGGTTATAGTCACGCAAGGTCTCTTCACTTTCCGCCGTACCGTCCGCGACCATGAACATATTGTTGCTGATGGGCTGGATCTCGAGGAAATCGTAGAACGATGCAATGCGTTTGAGTTCCGCATGGCTCTTGTTTGCGATGATCGCCTGGAACAGTTCGCCCGCTTCGCAGGCAGAGCCGATGATCAGGCCTTCACGGTATTTGATAAGCTCCGACTTTGGCATACGCGGCACACGTTTATAGTGTTTGAGGTTACTGTCGGAGATAACGCGGTAGAGGTTCCGCAGGCCGGTGGAATTTTTGGCAAACACCAGAATATGCCGTGCACGGCGATCCGTCACGTGGCCGCCTGCACGCAGTTCCGTCATCGCGGGATTGATTTGCTGCACGCGGTCAATGCCCTTCTCCTGCAGCATCTTTGCAAACCGCACGAAGAGCAGTCCGCAGGTGATCGCATCGTCGGAAGCACGGTGGTGATTGAATTCGGGCAGACCGAGGAAGTCCGCGACAACGTTCAGTTTATGTTTGGTCAGTTTCGGCAGCAGATTCTGCGAAAGAACGAGCGTGTCGATATAGGTCGGTTTGAACGGGATCTGCAGCCGCTCGCAGGCTGCGGTGACAAAGCCGATGTCAAAGTCGGCATTGTGTGCGATGAGCGGTCTGTTGCCGCAGAAGGCAAGGAATTTCGGCAGCACGTCCGCCAGTTCCGGAGCACCGTGCAGCATTTCGTCCGTGATGCCCGTCAGGTCAACGACACGCGGATGCAGACGGCATTTCGGATCAACAAAGCTTTCAAAACGGTCGAGCACCTCGCCGTTTTTCATAATGACGGCACCGATTTCGATGATCGTGTCATTCTGTGCAGACAAACCGGTCGTTTCCAGATCAAAGGCGACAAATTCACCGTCAAACGGCGTATCCTCTTCGCCGTGGACAACGATGCGGTCATCCACGTCATTGACAAAATAGCCTTCGCAGCCGTACAGCACCTTAATCTTGCCGCCGGATTTTTCGGCAACGCTCATCGCTTCGGGGAAGGAATGTGCAACGCCGTGGTCTGTGATGGCAACGGCTCGGTGTCCCCACTTGAGTGCCTGCTTCACTGCCGCTTTCGTATCGGTCAGTGCGTCCATGGAGGACATATTGGTATGCAGATGCAACTCCACACGCTTCTGTTCTGCAGTGTCCTTGCGTACCGGACTCGGAACACACATGATCGCATTCGGCTGGATGATCATTTCACCGTCATACTTGTCGACGGTCACTCTGCCGCGGACACGCAGATAGCTGCCCGGTGCACCCTTGTCGGTCGTCACGCCGTCCACGATCGGTTTGGCATCGCCGCTCTCCATGAACTGTTTGATGCACACGGAGTTCGTGTGGTCAGTCATATAGAAGGAAGTGACGACGGCATTGCGTTTGGGCAGGTCTTTGTGCTGGATCGCAAACACTTCGCCCTCGACCGTCACCCAGCTCATGTCCAGATTGACGTTTTTCATGGGGATCGGCATATCACGGAACGGTCTGCCGAAGATCATATCGTTGCCGTCATTCTCTTTTTTCTTTGCAGCAGGATCGGCCGCGTGGACTTTAGGTGCGTTTTTCATTGCCTCCCGACGCAGCTGCTCCGTCTGTTCAAACAGTTCCGCCGCATTCAGCTCTTTGGCGGAGATCAGTTCAATCTTTTTTGACACGCCAAAGCTGTCATGCAGGAACCGTTCGGCATGCGGCAGAAACGGCGTCAGATCCGCAACACCGTTTCCGAGCAGATGCACCGCAAGCTTGTCGTCCTGCACCTCCCAGGTGCAGCCGGCAAGGATCGCGGTCGCAGGCGGATAGTACTCCGCTAAAATCGCGGTCAGGTCGGCAAACTCCATCTGCGGAAGAAGCTCCACCGGATAGGCGATCTCGATCTGCATGGCATGCAGGCCGTACTGCTCCGTGAGTTCCCGCTCGACCTGCTGTCTTGTTTTCAGATTTATGTAAACCTCACTTGCCAGATGCAGCGTGATTTTGCGTCCCTCCGTGTCCAAATCGGCATGACAAACAACGGTCTGTGCAAGCACAGGCCGCAGTTCGTCTTCCGGCACATAGTCGGAGAACATATCCAGCAAGGAAATTTTCTGCTCCATAAATAATCTCTTTCTGTAAAATGCGTTGTTAGGCGGGACGTCGGGGACGCCGTCCCCTACCGTTGTTTAAAGTTTTTCGACGTAAGATAAAAGCGTCGGGAGAAGGTCGTCGTAAGGCACCTTCTCTTTGAGTTCGCCCTTCATGAAGATGACGCCGCAGCCGTCGCCGCCGGCAATGCCGACGTCGGCTTCGCGTGCTTCGCCCGGGCCGTTGACAATGCAGCCCATGACCGCAACCGTGATGTTCTTATTGCAGTCCTTCAGGGCATCTTCTACCCTGTTTGCAAGCCCGATGAGGTCAATTCTCGTTCTGCCGCAGGTCGGGCAGGAGACGATGTTGACGCCGTTTTTACGCAGGCCTGCTGCTTTTAAGATGGTCTTTGCGACCTCGACCTCGCGGACGGGATCGGCAGTCAGCGACACACGCATGGTATCACCGATGCCCATGCAAAGAAGGCCGCCGATGCCCATCGCGGATTTGACCGTGCCCATATACTCGGTGCCGGTCTCGGTCACGCCGATGTGCAAAGGATAATCGGACTTGGATGCAAAGAGCCTGTATGCCGCCATCATCAGCGGCACGTTGGAGGATTTCATCGACACACAGGTGTCGTAAAAGCCGTATTTTTCAAGCAGCTCCAGATGGGAAAAAGCACTTTCCACCAGAGCTTCCGGCGTGGGATGACCGTATTTTTCGAGAAGCTTTTTCTCCAGACTGCCGCCGTTGACGCCGATGCGAATGGGAATGTGCTTTTCCTTGCAGCAGTCCACGACTGCCTTCACCCGCTCTTCGCCGCCGATGTTGCCGGGGTTGATACGGATCTTTGCCGCACCGCCTTCTGCGGCGGCAATGGCAAGCCGGTAGTCAAAATGGATGTCCGCAACGAGTGGCAGCGGGGATGCCGACGCGATCTCCGCAAAGCCCTTTGCCGCGTCCATGTCGGGAACGGCAAGCCGTGCGATCTCGCAGCCGGCAGTATAAAGAGCCTTGATCTGTTTGAGGCTTCCCTCGACGTCTGTGGTTTTCGTGTTGAGCATGGACTGGATGGACACGGGTGCTCCGCCGCCCACCTTGACGTTGCCGACTGTGATCTGTCTTGTCATAACATTACCTCGATGCGATCATCACAATATCCTTGACGATCAGAAATCCCATAAGTCCTAACAGCAGGATCATGCCCGCCGCATGGATATAGCCCTCATATTTCGGGTTGATTTTTTTCTTTGTGATGGCGGTATACGCCGTGGAGATGAGCAGGAAGAACACTCTGCCGCCGTCGAGTGCCGGGATCGGCAGCATATTCATCACTGCTAAATTGACTGCAATGAGTGCGGCAAACAGGAAAATATCGCCGATGGCATCGCCGACCGTCGGGGCTTCTTCGCCCGTCTGTACCATCACGTCCACGATGCCGACGACACCGCTCATATCATTGATGCTTGCACGTCCCGTGACCAGGTCGGAAAGGCCGTACCAGACCATACGTGTGAAGTCGATACAGTAGTAGCCTGCGTATTTGAAGGTGTTGAAGAAGCTGATCTTTTCCACGTCACCGAAGTAGAAGCCGTAATACAGTCCGGTGTTTCCGTCGTCGTCCGTCAGCTCCTGCTTTTCCATTTTGAAGTCGTGCAGCGTCACCTTTTCGCCGTTGCGGATCACGGTCAGGTCATAGGTCGTATCCGCACTGCGGTCGACCAGCATGGAAAAATCGCTGTAAAGGTAGGTGCGTCTGCCGTCGATGGCATAGATCTCGTCACCTTCCTGCAGACCTTCTTCGCCGCAGAGCGTGCAGCCGTCCATGAAGCCGGAGAGCTTGAGCGTCCGGATGCCGCCGTAGGTGAGGCCGATGACCAGTGCCATGATGACAAAGCCGGTCAGAAGGTTCATGAAAGAGCCTGCACAGAGAATGATAATCCGTTTCCACCACTTTGCCGCCGTGAATGAATGCGGGTTTCCGGTGTCTTCGTCCTCCCCTTCCATCGCACAGTAGCCGCCGATGGGGATCAGACGCAGAGAGTATTTGGTTTCGCCCCACTGCTTTTGCAGCAGCTTCGGCCCCATGTTGATGGAAAACTCGTTGACCTGCACCTTGAAGAGCTTCGCAGCAAGAAAATGTCCGAACTCGTGGATGAAGATCAGAAAGCCGAAGATCAGAATGGCGAGCAGAATATAAAGAACAGTTGTCAAAATGAACTTACCTCAGGTTTGCGACTGCCTCCCGTGCGGCTTTGTCCGCAGCGAGAATCGTGTCTAAGTCGGGGTTCTTTTCATAAGGAACAGCATCCATGGCAGCACGCACCAGACGCGGAATATCATAGAAGCCGATCTTGTCATCTAAATAAAGTGCAACGGCTGCCTCATTGGCTCCGTTCATGGCAGGACACGCCGTGCCGCCCCGTCTTGCCGCATCCAGTGCGATGGCAAGGCACGGGAAAGCATTCAGATCGGGCTTTGTGAACGACAGTACACCGCAGCTGCAAAGGTCCAGACCGGGTGCGGGATTTTCCGTGCGGTCGGGATAGGTCAGTGCCAACTGGATGGGGATCCGCATATCGGGCACGCCGAGCTGTGCCATCATGGCACCGTCGACAAACTCGACCAGAGAATGAACGATGCTCTGCCGGTGGATGACGACCTGCACGCGTTCGGGCGGAAGGCGGTACAGCCGCATGGCCTCGATAACTTCCAGTCCCTTGTTCATGAGGGTAGCACAGTCGATGGTGATCTTTGCTCCCATCTTCCAGTTGGGGTGTTTGAGGGCGTCTGCCTTGGTGACGGTCTGCAGTTCTTCCTTCGATTTGCCGAAGAACGGCCCGCCGGAGCAGGTCAGGATCAGGTTTTTGACCTGACTGCGGTCGCGGCAGCCCATGAGGCACTGGAAAATCGCAGAGTGTTCGGAGTCCACGGGGACGATCTCGGCGTGGTACTTTTCTGCCTCCGCCATCACAAGCTCGCCCGCACAGACCATCGTTTCCTTGTTGGCTAAACCGATACGCTTGCCCTTCCGGATGGCGGCAAGCGTGGGTTTGAGGCCTACCATGCCGACCACCGCCGTCACGACGGTGTCCGCGGGCTCATACTCTGCCGCACGGAGCAGACCTTCTTCGCCCCAGGCGATCTCGATCTTCATCCCCGCAAGGCGGGTTTTCAGTTCGTTTGCCGCTTCTTCCGTGCCCATGACGGCAAGGTGCGGCGTAAATTCACGGCACTGCTGCTCCATAAGATCGATGTTCGTGCCCGCCGTGAGTGCGGCGATGCGGACGGGCAAATGACGCACGACGTCGAGTGTCTGTCTGCCGATGGAGCCGGTAGAGCCTAAAATAACCAGATTGTTTGTCATATCACTTCACCGCAAAGGGGATCAGAACGAGCAGCAGCTCCGTCAAAGGTGCGACAAAGGCAGTGCTGTCGAAGCGGTCGAGCACGCCGCCGTGTCCGGGCAGCAGATTGCCGAAGTCCTTGATGTCGACCTGACGCTTGATGACGGAGAAGCTGAGGTCGCCGAAGATGGACATCGCCGAGCCGAGAATGCCGTAGATAACGGCGAAGAGATAGTTGACGGCAAAGCCGAAGAAGAACTGCAAAATCAGGCCGTAGAGCAGCATCGCGAGTGCACCGGTGATGAGACCGCCGATGGCACCTTCCACCGTCTTCTTGGGGCTGATGACGGGTGCAAGCTTGCGTTTGCCCATTGCTCTGCCGACAAAGTAGGCACCGGAGTCCGGCACCATGGAGAGGATGAACGGCACAAGGACGTAGAACACGCCATTTTCAAAGAAACGCAGGCGAATGATGGCACTCAGAAGATACGGCACGACCGCACCGGCCAGCAGGCAGATGCAGATGCTGCGAAGCTTCAGCTTGGTATGGGCGGCGAGCATTTCGCCGAACAGTGCACCCACAAACAGGACAACGAGAGCTCTGCCGAGTGCAGGGTGCATCCCTGCGGCACTCCAGACGCAGACGCCGATCGCCATCAGGCACGACCACAGAAGCAGCCGGAACTGTCTGACCAGTTTGGTGTTGTATAGCATTTCATAGACGCCGATGATGCAAAGCAGCGTCACTGCGGCTGCCGTCGGGATCGGTGTCGGGACAAGCAGGATGAGCAGCAGGATCGGCAGGCCGATCACGGCAACGAGAATTCTTGTTTTCACTTTTTCACGCCTCCATACCGCCGGTTGCGGTGATTGTAGGATTCGATCGCCTTTTCAAGATCCTTCTCCGAAAAGTCAGGCCACAGTGTGTCACAGAAATAATATTCACTGTAGGCACTCTGCCATAACAGGAAATTGGAGGTTCTGATCTCGCCGCTCGGGCGGATGATGAGATCGGGATCCGGCACACCTGCAGAGAAAAGAAGGTCGGAGAAGCCTTCCTCCGTCAGATCCTCCGGCTTGGCCTCGCCTGCCGCACATTTCTGTGCAAAGGCTCTTGCCGCACGGACGATCTCATCGCGTGCACCGTAGTTCAGGCAGAAGTTGACCTGCACGCCCTCGTATTTCTTCGAGCGTTCCATCGCCTCCTGTGCTTCCTTTTGAAGTTCGGGCGAAAGCCTTGTCAGGTCGCCGAAGAAGTAGAACTTGACTTGGTTCTTGTCCATGTCGCGGATGGCTTCACGAAGATACTTCTCCAAAAGTTCCATGATCGCCGCGACCTCTTCTTCGGAGCGTTTCCAGTTTTCGGTGGAAAACGCATAGACGGTGAGATATTTCAGGCCGATGGACTTGGAATAATTTGCGATTTTTCGGAACGTTTCCGCACCGACGGCGTGTCCCGCCGTACGCGGCAGACCGCGTTTTTTTGCCCATCTGCCGTTGCCGTCCATGACAATGGCGATATGCGTCGGAACGGATCGTTCCGTGGTTTCTTTTTTATGAAAAAGGCTCATAAAGTGCCTCCGTTCAGTATGAATAGCAGGCAGCCGCCTCGCGGCTGCCTGCGTAAGCTGTCAATCATTCTCCGGGGAAAGACCGCGGAGGGAAAGATAGTGTGAAAGAAAACCGTCAGGGTTGTCTTTCGCGTTCAATAAGGAAAGTTTTTCGAACTGATTAAAGTTCGAAAAACTACTGCGCCACTTGTCAAAAATTTTTTGGCAAGTGGTGCAGGCAGCCGAAGGGCTGCCTGCGGTATTGGAAATACAAATCAGATTTCCATCAGTTCCTTTTCCTTGACGGCACAAGCGTCATCAACTTTCTTGATGTACTTGTCGGTCAGCTCCTGCAGGTCTTTCTCTGCTTTCTTCTGGTCGTCTTCCGTGATCTCGGAATCCTTCTTCAGCTTTTTGATGTAGTCCATGGCATCGCGGCGGATGTTGCGGACGGCCACCTTGGAGCCTTCGCCGAGGTTTTTGACCTGCTTGGTCAGTTCTTTACGGCGTTCCTCGGTGAGCTGCGGGAACACGAGGCGGATCACTCTGCCGTCGTTCTGCGGGTTGATGCCGAGGTCGGAAACCTGGATCGCCTTTTCGATGGCTTTGAGCAGGCTGCCGTCCCAGGGAGCGATCATCAGCGTGCGGGCATCGGGAGAGGAAATGGTACCAACCTGTCCGATCGGAGTCTCCTGGCCGTAATACTCCACGGAAATGCGGTCAAGCACGCGGGCATTGGCACGGCCTGCACGGATCGCACCGAAGTCTTCCTGTAAAACCTCGAGCGTCTTATCCATTTTTCTTGTGAATTCTTTGAAATCTACCATCGTTATTACTCCTTTACAATTGTTCCGATTTTTTCGCCCATGACGACACGGTAAATGTTTTCCGGATCCTTGAGGGCAAAGACGATGATGGGCATGTGGTTGTCCATCGAAAGAGAAGTCGCGGTGGAATCCATCACGGCAAGATGCTGCTGCAGCACCTCGTCAAAGGTGATGGTGTCGTATTTCACGGCGGTGGGATCCTTGGCCGGGTCCGCCGAGTAAACGCCGTCGATATTTTTTGCAAGCAGAATGGCGTCTGCGTCGATCTCGACTGCACGCAGCACCGCACCGGTGTCGGTGGAGAAGAACGGGTTGCCCGTGCCGCAGCCGAAAATGACCACTCTGCCCTTTTCCAGATGGCGGATGGCTCTGCCGCGGATGTAGGGCTCTGCGATGCGGCTCATCTCGATGGCCGTCTGCACACGCACCTCAACGCCACGCTGCTCTAACGAGTCAGCCAGTGCCAGACAGTTGATGACAGTGGCAAGCATGCCCATGTGGTCTGCACGGACACGCTGCATTTTGTCGCCGCCGTCCTTCAGGCCACGCCAGAAGTTGCCGCCGCCGACCACGATGCCGACCTGCACGCCGTCGTCCACGCAGCGTTTGACCACGTCGCAGACACTGCCCATCACGTCAAAATCCAGTCCTCTGTGTGCCTCGCCTGCCAACGCTTCACCGCTGATCTTTAAAAGCACGCGTTTGTACTTCGGTTCACTCAAGTGCAAGCACTCCTTACCTCATAATTTTACTCCTATATTCTATAATAAATCTCCCGAATTGACAACCATTATTTCCCCGAAGAAAAAATTTTTTATTTTTTTCATTTTGTTGTGATTGGGAATTGAAAAACGGTGAAATATCAACTATAATATTTTAGAATTTTTACCTGAAAGGGTTTGAATACTATGGCAGAAGAATATAAGAATTTTATCCATTCGTTCATCGAAGAAGACATCGCGGAAGGCGGTCAGTATGAAGGCATGACCGTGCACACCCGCTTCCCGCCCGAGCCCAACGGCTACCTGCACATCGGCCACTGCAAGGCACTGTGCATTGACTTCGGCACGGCAGAAAAATTCGGCGGCATGTGCAACCTCCGCATGGACGACACCAACCCCACAAAGGAAGATGTGGAATACGTCGAGGCCATCAAGGAAGACATCCACTGGCTCGGCTTTGACTGGGACGACCGCTTCTACTACGCTTCACAGTACTTTGACAAGATGTATGAGTGTGCGGAAGACCTGATCAAACGCGGTCTGGCTTACGTCTGCGAGCTGACGCCCGAGCAGATGAAGGAGTACCGCGGCGATCTGACAACGCCCGCCCGCTCTCCCTACCGTGACCGCCCGATCGAGGAAAGCCTTGATCTGTTCCGCCGCATGAAGGCGGGCGAGTTCCCCAACGGTGCGATGACACTGCGTGCAAAGATCGACCTTGCCTCCGGCAACTTCAACATGCGTGATCCCGCGATCTACCGCATCAACCATATGCCCCACCATGCCACCGGCGACAAGTGGTGCATCTACCCCATGTACGACTTTGCACATCCCATCGAGGATGCAATGGAGCATATCACGCACAGTCTTTGCTCTCTGGAATTTGAAAACCACCGCCCGCTGTACAACTGGGTGGTCGACAACTGCGATCTGCCGTCCAAACCCCGTCAGATCGAGTTTGCCCGCCTCGGCATTGACCACACGGTCATGTCCAAACGCAAGCTCCGTGCCCTCGTCGAAGGCGGTCTGGTCTCCGGCTGGGACGATCCCAGAATGCCGACGCTCTGCGGCCTGCGTCGCCGTGGCTACACCCCCGCCTCGATCCGCAATTTCTGCGAGCGTGTCGGCGTTGCAAAGAACGCCTCCACCGTGGAATATGCGTTTTTGGAATACTGCCTGCGGGAAGATCTCAATGAGACCGCACAGCGTGTGATGGCTGTGCTGCATCCCGTGAAGCTCATCATCACCAACTATCCCGAAGGCAAGAGCGAGATTTTCGAGGTCGAGAACAACCCCAACCATCCCGAAGACGGCACAAGAGAAGTCCCCTTCTCCCGCGAGCTGTGGATCGAAGAGGAAGACTTCCTTGAGGAGCCCATCCCCAAGTATAAGAGAATGTACCCCGGCAACGAGATCCGTCTGAAGGGTGCCTACCTTGCCACCTGCACCGGCTGCAAGAAGAACCCCGACGGCTCCATTGCGGAGATCTATGCAGAATATGATCCCAACTCCCGCGGCGGTGATCCCGCTGATGGCAGAAAGGTCAAGGGTGCGACGATCCACTGGGTAGACGCCGCTACCTGCAAGGATGCGGAAGTTCGTCTGTACAGCAATCTGTTCTCCGATCCGGAGCCCGATGCCGCCGACAAGGACTTCCTGCAGTGTCTCAACCCCGATTCTCTGGAAACGCTCACCGGCTGCAAGGTCGAGCAGTCGCTCGCCGACGCCGAGGCTCCCGGCAGATTCCAGTTCATGCGTCTGGGCTACTTCTGCCTGGACTCCAAGGACTCCGCACCCGGTCACCTCGTGTTCAACCGCAGCGTGAGTTTGAAGGACAGCTACAAGCCCGCATAACAGGCAAAGAAATGCACCGTGAAAGCTATGCCTTTCACGTTGCATTTCTTTGTCGATGATAAATGATAGGTGATAAATGATAAATTACCCCCTCAGTCAGCTTCGCTGACAGCTCCCCCGCATAGCGGTGGAGCCTTTTTCATTTGTCATTCGTGCATTTCTCATTTTAACACAAACGAGAGCGGGGCGGTTGGGG
>JAZUDF010000111.1:0-8112 GCA_045639485.1 Faecousia sp.
ATCAAAAAAACTGCCTGCTGCAGCTGCAGCAGCCAGTTTGTGTTTTTCTGTCAGGGAATGTCGTGGATGACTTCTTCCGGTTTTTTGTCCAGATCTTCGGGATGACGCAGAACTTTCTGGAAATACTTCAGGGCGGTCGCATAGTAGAAACCGTCTACCGTACGTTCATCCAGAACAAACGAGAAGTCGATGTATTTTGCGTCCACAGGATTGCCTTCACCGTCAAGCTCCTTCACCTTTTCCTTGCAGCCAAATGCACAGAAGACGGGAAGGTTGCCGAAGTCGTAGAGGTGATGGTAGATCGCGGGAATGCCTAAAGAACCCATGGAGGTGAAGAACACGGAGCCGTGGAACGGGCTGACTTCCAGCAGGAACTTGGGGAGCAGTCCGAAATAGTCCAGTGTTTTCAGAAACCAGATCGCAAATTTGAGCAGGACGCCGGGAATTGCACCGACAGCTGCCGCCGTGCCGTCAAACTTGGAGTCAAGCTTTTTGGTTGAACGCACTTTATTGACGGCTGCATTGAATTTTTCGTAGACATCCATTGCGGTGTCTGCAGGATTGAGGTGCAGCTTGATGATCGTATCGGAGCCGCTGGTCGACATATCCTTCTTCACGACCATGCAGAACTGGATATCTTCATCGCGGGAATAGGTTTTCTGACCGGAGAGGAATCTGTTCAAGCCGGGGTACTTGGCAACTGTGCGAACATAGGCAGCCAGCAGCGGAATGGTCATGCCGAAGCCTTCCATGCCGGCAGTTTTCTTTGCACGGATATACTTTTCAATTTCGGTGATCTCAAGCTTACCCTTGAAGAAGTTGGATGCACCGTTTCTGTTCGGCATGATGTAGGATGCGACGACAGAAATCGGATCAAGCGAACGCACGCGGCGGCCGTCCGGTCTGTCACCCCAGGTCATGTGGTAGGTGCCGTCGTCCGGATAGGCGTGCATGGCGAAGTTGATGGCAATGTAGGCGACCAAAAACAGTGCCGTCGGCAAAAAGCCGAGCCAGCCCGTCATGGAGAAGCCGCGGTAAATCTCTTCACAGCGGAACCAGACGATCCCGATGAGCGGAACGCCGACAAAGAGGATGAGCAGCCAGTCCAGTTTTGTTTTGCCGGACACGACGTAAGTCACGCCGACTGCACTGACAATCTGGCCGACAACAAACGCAAGCGTCCAGTACCAGGCAAAGTGCATGGTGAAGACGGTGTAGATGATGCTGATCGACAGCATCCAGTACGCAACGGCAATACGGTACAGGCGGTCTTTGCCGCTGACAAGCACCGTCAGGGCAAAATACAGTGCTGCAGCGACGGGCAGCACGCAGCGAAGCCAGACATAACCGGCACCCATGCCCTGCCCTCTTCCGCAGGCAACGTTCAGGATCATGCCGACTGCGGCAGCGATCGCAAGAATTTTAGCCAGCCAGGTCAGCACGTTTTTGCGAGTGACATAATAATTTGCTTTTCTTTTCATACTCTCTTTTTCCGTTCTTATTGATTATTTTTCGGGGAAACCGCATCAAAATGGCGGTTCAACTGTTCATTAAGCTCTACGGCAGCATTGTAGCCCATACGCTTCTGGCGGCTGTTCATGGCGGCGACCTCGAGAATCACGGCAAGGTTTCTGCCCGGCGTCACGGGGATCGTCACGCAGGGAACCTTAACACCGAGGATGTCAACATAGGCGTCTTCCAGGCCCATTCTGTCGTAATGCGTGGTGGAGTCCCACGGAACGATGTTCACGACAAGATTGATGACGTTTTCGTCTTTGATGGCTGCCATACCGAACAGCTTTGCGACATTGATAACACCGATACCGCGTAGTTCGATATAGTTGCGGATCAGTTCCGGTGCGGTGCCCATCAGCTGTGTGGAAGACAGCTTTTTGATTTCAACCGCATCGTCCGCAATTAGGCGGTGGCCTCGTTTGAGAAGTTCCACTGCAGTTTCGCTTTTGCCGATGCCACTTTCGCCGGTGATCATAATACCTTCGCCGTAGACCTCGACAAGGACGCCGTGCTGTGTCACACGCGGTGCAAGGGCTCCTTTCAAAGATGCGATGAGACCGGAGATGATGTAAGAAGTGGATTCCTGCCCGAGAAGAACCGTGACATTATGTTTTTGGGCCATCTCAATGCACTCCGGATGCGGCTGCATGCCACGGGAAATGACCAGTGCCGGAATTTTGTAGGCAAACAGTCGATCAAAGAATTCACCGCGTTCTTCCGGCTTTAAACCGTCGAGATAGGTCATTTCAACCAGGCCAAGAACTTCGACTCGCAGGGCTTCAAAATGTTCAAAGAAGCCGACGAGCGGCAGACCGGGACGGGAAACCTCGTCGACCATGACGCGAATCTCGTCGTAATCAGACGCCTGAAATGCGACAGAAAGGTTAAATTCCGCGACAAGCTGCTTGAGCGGCACGCTGTAATTGTTCATAACGCGTCCTCTTCCTTTTACAAAATCTTAACGACATTATAGCCGTTTTTATGTGGTTGTGCAAGAATATATTATGCATTTTTTGACATCTAGAAAAAATTTCAAGTTTTTTGTAAATTTCTCTTGCATTTCCGGAATTGATTTGTTATTATATTGTCCGACGCCGTAAGGCGTTCATGAATTCGGTATCTCACCATTGGATTGGAGGTGCAGCTAAATGGCAAAGTGCGATATCTGCGGCAAGGGTGTTACGTTCGGCATCAAGGTCTCTCATTCCCACAGACGTGCAAACAGAATGTGGAAGCCCAACGTAAAACGCGTTAAGGCAATTGTCGACGGTACTCCGCGCCATGTATACGTCTGTACAAGATGTCTCCGTTCCAACAAGGTTGAACGCGCCATCTAATGACGATACAAACATAAAGGCAAGCAGAAATGCTTGTCTTTTTTGTTTTCTTGGGGTATATTGAATACGAACTCTATTTGATGGGACGCCGAGGATGCTGTCCCCTACAGTATCGTAAGGAGAATTACAATGAAAGTTGAAGAACGGTTTTTGAACTACGTTGCGTTTGACACCATGTCAGACGAAGACAGTGAAACCTGCCCCTCCACCGCAAAGCAGAAGGTGCTCGGACAGTTTATTGCAGATGACATGAAAGCCATCGGCATCAAAGATGCTCATATGGACGAGCACGGCTACGTTTACGGCTCCGTGCCCGGCACTGCCGGCAAGCCTGTGATCGGTCTGATCGCACACATGGACACCAGTCCCGACTGCTCCGGTGCAGATATCAAATACCGCACAGTGCTGTACGAGGGCGGCGACATTGTCCTCAATGCAGAAAAGAACATCGTGATGCGGGAGGCAGAATTTGAAAAACTGCCCAAAAGCCGCGGCAAGCACCTGATCGTCACTGACGGCACCACCCTGCTCGGTGCAGATGACAAAGCAGGCGTTGCGGAGATCCTGACGGCTGTGGAGCAGCTTATTGCTTCCGGTGCGGAACATGCACCGATCCGCATCGGCATCACCCCTGATGAAGAGATCGGCAGAGGTGCAGATCTCTTTAATCTCAAAGATTTCGGTGCGGACTATGCCTACACCGCAGACGGCGGCACGCTAGGCGAGATCGAATACGAGAACTTCAACGCGGCAGCAGCAAAGGTCACGGTGAACGGCATCAACATCCATCCGGGCAGTGCCAAAAACAAGATGGTCAACTCGCAGCTGATCGCCATGGAGTTCCAAGGCATGCTCCCCGTGCAGGAGCGTCCGGAATATACGGAGAACTATGAGGGCTTCTCGATGCTCAGCAGCATGGAGGGCACGGTGGAACGCTCGGAGCTGCACTATATCATCCGTGACCACGACATGAAGAAGTTTGAAGAGAAAAAGGCACGCTTCACGGCGATCGCCGCTTATTTGAACGAACGGTACGGTGAGGGCACTGTGGAGGTTTCCCTCCGTGACAGTTATTACAACATGAAGGAAAAGATCCTGCCCTGCATGTACGTGGTCGAACGTGCCATGGACGCGATGCGGAAAGCAGGCATGTCCCCCACTGCCGTTCCCATTCGCGGCGGCACGGACGGTGCAAGACTTTCCTATGAAGGTCTGCCCTGCCCCAACCTCTGCACCGGCGGCGAGAACTTCCACGGCAGATATGAATACATCCCCGTGGAAGATATGGAAGCCTGCACGCAGATGATCAAAAACATCCTGACAGATGCATAACAAAAATCCCGCTGCTTACTTGCAGCGGGATTTCATTTTTAATCAGAACGTCGGTAAGTCACGGTTTTGTCGTTGCCGTAAAGCGTCAGGAGATTGGCATCGAGTTCATACTGATATATTTTCTGATAAGGAGGATCGTCAGCGATCGTAACAGTCAGAACACCCTGCAGGGCAGTATAAGTGCCGGTCAACGTCTGGAAACTTCCCTGATACTCGATCGTGATCATGGCTGCACCGTCCGAAAGCAGCGACATGGTTTCCACATAGTCCTGGCCGTCGGGTGTTTGGCCGCCGTTTACCCAGACGGCAGCGATCGCAGGATCATCTGAAAACTGCTGTGTCTGTGTTTCAGACTGTGCCGGGAGCGTTTCAGTCTCGGTCTGCTGCGGATCGGCCGCAGTACAGCCGGCAGCAAGCAGCAGCAAGGCAAGGAAAAGACAAATCAGTTTTTTAGGCATGATACTCACGGCAATCGCCAGTCGATCGGCGGTTGCCCCAACCTTTCAAAATAGTCGTTGATCCCGGAAAACGGCTTGCTGCCGAAAAAGCCGCGGTAAGACGACAGCGGACTCGGGTGCGGTGCTTGCAGGATCAGTCGCGGAAATTCACTGTCTGCGGCGAAGACGGCTTTGCTCTGTGCCTGTGCCCCCCACAGCACGAAGGCCATCGGCTGCGGCAGGCTGCGTAAGGCACGGATGACATCATCCGTAAACGCCTGCCAGCCAAAATCCTTATGGCTGTTGGCCGCACCCTGCTGCACCGTCAGAACGGTGTTGAGCAGGAGCACGCCCTGCTTTGCCCACGGTGTCAGGTCGCCGGAGGTCGGCGAAGGAAGCTGCAGATCGTCGCACAGCTCCGTAAAAATATTACGCAAAGACGGTGGAAACTTCACACCGTCACAAACAGAAAACGCAAGTCCGTTCGCCTGTCCCGGCTCATGATAGGGATCCTGCCCTAAAATGACCACACGCACCTGCGAAGGCTGCACGGCATCAAGTGCGGCAAACAGTTTCTCCCGGGGAGGATAGACCGTCTGTTTTTCATAGGCTCGCTCTGCCCTATCCATAGTTTCGGCGTGGGGCGGTTTTTCAAACGGGTGGGAGAGAAGCTCATCCCAGCTTTTCGGCAAAAATCCGTTTCTCATTTTGTTACTTCTTTTGCTTTCATGAATTCGTTTGCCTTTAAGCCATCACGCTGCATCATCTGACGCATGACTTCGATATCCGCCGTGATATCGACGGCGTCATTTTCAAACAGTTTGTCCAGCTGGCGTTCATAGCCGTCACACAGTTCATCGAGCATGGAGTTGATCTTCTGCTTCGTGTCACGGATGGTCTGTGTTTCAATGCCCTGTGCTTCGAGTCTTGCATAACTTTCCAGGGCTTTGAGTGTGGTGGGAAGATAATAATTCAGGAAACCGTAAAGCTGCTTTTCTTTTTCCGGATACTTGTCGAGAATCGCGAAAATCTTTCGTGTCAGGTCTTCAATACGGTCGATCTTGGCGGAAACTTCTTCATCCGCGATGAGGTCGTTGTCCGCACGGATCTGCTGCAGGATGCGTTCGGAACGCGATACGCATTCTTCTTTTTTCTCCACGGGAGCCTCACCGGTATACTCTGTCAGCATCAGACGGTAAGTTTTCAGGTCGAGCCATGCGGGAGACAGGGTTCCACGCAGGATCATTTCCTTGAAATCCTTGATGACATCGCGGTAGTTCATGCCGAGCACGTCGGAGATCGCATGGATGGAGACTGCCTCCTGATCGCCGATGAGTTTAAGGTAGGCTTCGTAACGTTTACGCATTTCCTTACGGCGTTTTCCGAAAATCGCAAGGCCGAGGCCGCCGATACCCAGAAGTCCGAGAAAGACAGCCAAGGCGATTTTCAGGCCGCTCGGTGCCAACAGTGCCAGAACAAGCTGTGCCAGAAACGCTGCACCGAACAGACATGCAAGCACGGATCCGAGGCCTTGCAGAAAAGCTCCTCCGGCGGGAAGGTTTTTATTGGCTTCTTCTTTTTTCTCCGGTTTTTCCCGTACGGTCGGGATATTGACTTTTTGAACCGGGTTATACCAGGTCTTCGTCGTATCGTTCATCGCGTTTTTTACTTCGTTCAGGACATCGGAACAAGTTGTTGAGATGCGGTGCAGGCTGCGTTTTTCTATGTCGCTCCACTTATCATAATTCATTCCGTTCCCTCCTTTTGCTATATTTTATCGCAAATCGCCTTTTCTGTAAAGAGTGTTTGCAGAAAGTTCAAATTTAGCATTTTGTGTTTGTAAGGAATTGACTTTGGCGTGGAAGAATGTTAAATTATAGACGAACTGTATGATGAGAAGTTTCGGGTTCTCGTCATTCTATAAAATTTTATTTCGGAGGAACTATTTATGTCTAATAAGCCCCTGATTGGTGCTGCTGTCATCGGACAGTCCGGCGGCCCTTCTTCTGTCATCAACGCTTCCGCTTACGGTGTCATTAAGACTGCTCTGGAAAGCGAAAACATCACCAAGGTCTACGGTGCATTCCACGGTATTCAGGGTGTCCTCAACGATCAGCTCATGATCATGGATGAAGAGGATCCCAAAGAGCTCGCAAAAATGAAATATACACCGTCTTCCGCTCTCGGCTCCTGCCGTTACAAGATCGCAGATCCCGACGAGAACGACGCGGATTTCAAGCGGATCATTGAGATCTTCGAGAAATACAACGTCCGTTATTTCTTCTACAACGGCGGCAACGACTCCATGGATACCTGCAACAAGATCAGCCGTTACTGTGCAAAGGTCGGCTATGAATGCCGCGTGTTCGGTGTGCCCAAGACCATCGACAACGACCTTTACGGCACTGACCACTGCCCCGGCTTCGCTTCCGCGGCAAAGTATATCGCGACTTCCTTCATGGAAGTTTCCCGCGACAGCAAGGTTTACAACACCGGCATGATCACGATCATCGAGTGCATGGGCCGTCATGCAGGTTGGCTGACCGCTGCGGCTGCTCTGGCCGGCACCAAGGGCGACGGCCCCGACCTGATCTATCTGCCCGAAGTCGACTTCGACATGGATCAGTTTCTGGCTGACGTTAAGCGTGTATACGCAGAAAAGAACAACTGTCTCGTTGCGGTTTCCGAAGGCGTCCACTATGCAGACGGCAGCTTCGTTTCCGAAGCAAAGACCTCCGGCACGGACGGTTTCGGTCATGCACAGCTCGGCGGTCTGGCAGCAAGACTTGCTTCCATCGTCAAGGCAGAGACCGGTGCAAAGGTTCGCGGTATCGAGCTGAGCCTGCTGCAGCGTTGTGCTTCTCACTGTGCTTCCGGCACGGACATTGAAGAGTCCTTCAACGCAGGCAAACGTTGCGTGGAAGCTGCTCTGGAAGGTGTGACCGGCAAGATGGTCGGCTTTAAGTGCGACCGCACCAACGGTTACAAGTGCGATTACGTTCTGTTTGATCTCAAGGACGTTGCCAACACCGAGCAGAAGGTTCCCCTCTCCTGGATCACGCCCGAACACAACGGTGTGACGGAAGACTTTATCCGCTACTGTCTGCCCCTCATTCAGGGCGAGACGGCACAGGCAAAGGTCGACGGCCTGCCCGACTTTGTCAACCTCAAGAGAGTGTTTGCAAAGTAATTGCATAAGAAAGACGCGGCACGGAAAACTCCGTGCCGCGATTTTTTATTCTGATTTGTCTTCTTTTTTGAAGATCCAGAGTTTGCTGAAAACGTAATTCAAAATGACAGTCAAAACCGCCTGCACAAGCCAGATGACGTCGCTTGCGTGGTCTGCAAGCAGCGGGATGCTCATGTACCAGTTCCACGACTTCAGCAGTTTCATACCGAAGAACGTGATCAGCAAAGAAAGAAGCAGCGTGAACACTCTTGCCGCAAGGAAGGACAGGATCTGATGTACCAGAGGATCTTTCGTCCAGCGT
>JAZUDF010000112.1:0-2201 GCA_045639485.1 Faecousia sp.
CGTTCTTCTATGGTAAGATGTGTGTAGTTCATACAGGTCTCCTCCGTGTGGTTTATTGTGTGGTAACTTTATTCTACCAGAGATCTGTATGAACTTCTTCTATTTTTTCTTAACTGTTGCACTTGATAGTATAATTCACCATTACATAAAAAGCTCTGCTTTCGTTTGAAAGCAGAGCTTTTTCTTTTTTGTTTTACAGTCGAATATGCTCGGCAGGATAGCCGTCCAGTGCCTCCGGCTGATGCGTGGACAGGATCAGCGTTCTGCCGCGAAGATGCCGGAAGATAAACGTAACGACCGTCTGCACGGTTTGCTCATCGAGTCCCGTAAACGGCTCGTCCATCACCACGCAGTCCGAGTCCGGGAGCATGGCTCGGGCGATCGCGACGCGACGCTGCATACCGCCGGACAGTTCTTCGATCGGTTTGTCAAGGCAGTCGGAAGGAAGGATCTGGGAAAGGAAATCGGAAAGCGTTTCTTGTTTTGTGCCGGCTGCCGCGACAAGCTGCACATTCTCCACAGCAGTTCTGTTTGGCAGCAGGCGGTTTTCCTGAAACACGCCGGTATATCTGACATCTGCCGTGACCGTTCCGCTGTCGGGCTTTACGAGGCCGAAAAGGATATGCAGAAGCGTCGTTTTGCCGACGCCGGACGCTCCGGTCAGCAGATAGGTCTTTCCCTGCGTGAGTGTCAGAGAGAAATCGTGGAAGATCTGTTGGGCGTCGTAGCGTTTATTGATCTTATCAAGTATGATGTCCATGGTTTCCTCCTACCAGTCTCAAAAGGTGCAGCACCAGCTTTTCAAATGCCAGACTCAGCAGAATAACGACCGCTGTCCAGCCAAAAAGTTCCGCAGTGTTCATGTAGAGTTTGGAATAGTACATCTGTTCGCCGATAGAGTTTTGCGGCGTACCGATGACCTCCGCCGCGATGCCCGCTTTCCAGCACATGCCGAGTGCAGAGGTGCAGGCAGTCAGAAGATACGGCATGACTGCAGGTCGGTAGATCTCCCAGAGCTTTCGCAGCGGGCTGACACGAAACACCCGTGCCATCTCAAGCAGTTTGCTGTCCGTGCTGTCAAGGCCGTTGATCACAGCAAAATAGATCAGCGGGAACACAATGATCGCAGAGACGATGATCGCGAGATCCTCCGAGCCGAACCAGACGAGCGTCAGGATAATAAACGAGGCAACCGGCACGCTCTTCATAAACGTCAGTAACGGCGAAAGCAGACTGCGAAGCGGCGGCAACCGCCATGCTGCCGTACCGATCAGCAGGCCGGCAGCAAATGCGATACCGAAGCCCGCCGCGATCCGCAGCAGCGAATTGAGTGCAGAGTGCCAGAACGTACTGTGCGGCAGCTGCTTGATAAGAGCCTGTGCAGTCTGCACGGGCGATGCAAACAGAACGGGCTTGTTCACCAGTATGGCGATGCCCTGCCACACAAGGAGCCAGAACAGGATCACAAGCACTTTCCGCACGATCGTATTTTTGAAAATGGCAGGCTGATTTTTCATCTTGTTTTTTCCTTTTATCTCACATAATAAAACGCATCATCCGGCATGGCACCGCCGATCGCGGCAGGATTCTGGTCAAACAAGGTCTGCAGATAGCCGGACAGTGCGTGCTGCATTTCCGTGCCGGTCAGGCAGACCAGGTTGCACATCGGCAGTGCTTTTTCCGCAACTGCAGCACTGCCGACGATGCCGAGATCTGCGATCCATATAGCTGCCTGTGCAGGATTTTGGTTTACATAATCAATCGAAGCGGCATATTCCGTGAGGAAGGCCTCGATCTGTTCGGGATAGGCTTCCAGAACTTCGTTCCGTACCACGGTCACACCGGTGATCAGACTGCTGTCCTGCGTGACAGCTGCCCACTCCTGCGTCAGGTCGAGAGCGATGCGAAGATCCGTGTTCTGAGCCAGTGCCGTGGTCACAAACGGCTGCGGCAGCAGCCCGATCACAGCCGCATCTTCGGTCATGGCAGAAACAACTTCGGTCGCTTCGGATTTAAATTCAAGCTTCACCTGACCGTCGATGCCGTAGGCATTCAAAAGAAAGTGCATCGCATATTCCGGTGTAGTCCCCTTACCCGTCATGCAGACGGTTTTTCCCGCAAGGTCTTCCACCTTTCGGAACGTCGTGCCGTTTTCTACGTCGTACAGGACACCCAGCGTAATGACCGCGACAACGGTAAAG
>JAZUDF010000113.1:0-2991 GCA_045639485.1 Faecousia sp.
GCTGCCACGTCACTGCGACAGAAAACAACGTGCGTCTGCGATGTGAACACCTGCACGCCGTGCCTCCCGTTCTGACCGGCCCTTATCCTGCATTTCCCACAGACGCACAGCCTACCGTGATGGCGTCGCTCTTAAAGGCGGACGGTGTGTCGGTGTTCGCGGAAACCGTGTTTGAAAACCGTTTCCGCCATATTCCCGCCCTGCGTAGCCTCGGTGCGGACATCGAGCTTGCAGGCACGGTCGCCGCCGTCCGCGGCGTGAAAAAACTGCACGCAGCCGCGATGGAAGCGACCGACCTTCGCGGCGGTGCCGCCATGCTGGTCGCCGCACTCGGTGCGGAGGGGACCAGCACCGTCAGCAAATTTTACCATATCGAACGCGGCTACGAAAATCTGCCGCAAAAGCTGTGTGCCGTCGGTGCACAGATCGAAGAAGCGGGATGATCCCGCACTACGAAAGAGAAGTGAGACCATGGACGAAAGACGCACAACGTCACGCAAACAGCCTGCAACGCGAACGGCAAAGCCTGCAACGCGAACGGCAAACTCCGCACAGCAGCCCGCACGCAAGCAGACCTCCAGAAAAAAACAGAAGGTGCGTTACCACAACAAAAACCTCAAATATCAGCTGTTGACCGTTGTCGCGGTCGTTCTGGCGATCGTTCTGTGTCTGGTCATTTTCTTCCGTGTCAAGCACATCAACGTGACCAATCTCGGGCAGGAGCAAATTCTCTCGCAGCAGACGGAAGAGAAAGAGGAAGGTACGCATCACGCCTATTACACGGCGGCGGACATCATCGCCGTTGCCGGCATTGAGGAAGGCGACAACCTGCTGACCATTTCCAAAGAGGTGGTCGCAGCCAGAATCATGGCGGCACTGCCTTACGTCAGCGAGGTCTATATCCAGCGAGTCATCCCGAACACGGTCAACATCACGGTCTCGGAATTTGACGTTGCCTACGCCATCACGGACTCAGGCGGCCAGTGGTGGCTGATCAACCGAGACGGCAAGGTGCTGGAAAAGACCGACGAAGGCGAAGCAAAGTCCCATATCATCATCAAGGGACTGAACATCGTTCCGCCGGAAAAACCGGGCGTGATCATCGAGCCGGAGGAAGCCGAGGACATGGCGGAGCAAAACGCCAAAAAGACCTCGCTTGTGAGCATCCTGCAGCTGCTTGAAACCTATGAGTACTGCAAACAGATCGTCACGATCGACCTGACCTCCTCGTATGACATCCAACTCTGGTACGGTACCCAGTATCAGATCCGGATCGGTAACACCGAGGATCTGTCGCACAAACTGGCGTACCTTGACGGCGTACTGGGCAAACTGCAGTCCTATCAGACGGGCGTGATCGACCTGACCTTTGCCGAAGAGCAGGCGGCACGGTTCCAGCCGTTTTCCTGAAAATGTGAGCAGTTTCCGTCGTTTTTGCGGAAAACGGAAAAGTTTTTTCCGAAAAACGAAAAATTATGGAAATTTCTATTGACCTGACCGATATTTCAAGATAAAATAAAAGAGTATAAATGCACTAATCTGTGCAAAAACTGACAACAGACAATTATCCAAAAGATATATACATAGGAGGAACGTTTCATGGCAGATTATCCTGAAAAAGTAGTAAATATTAAGGTCATCGGCGTCGGCGGTGCAGGCAACAACGTCGTCAACCGCATGATTGTTTCCGGTGTGGAAGGCGTGGAATTCCTCGTCATCAACACTGACCGTCAGGACCTCAACAAGTCCTCCTGCCCCAACAAACTCCAGATCGGTGAAAAACTGACCGGCGGCATGGGTGCAGGCTCCAAGCCCGAAATCGGCAAAAAATCCGCAGAAGAGTCCCGTGCAGCCATCGCCAAGTGCTTAGAGGGCACCGACATGGTCTTCATCACCGCCGGTATGGGCGGCGGCACCGGCACCGGTGCAGCACCCATCATTGCAGACCTTGCCCACGAAGCAGGCATTCTGACCGTCGGTGTCGTGACTCGCCCGTTCAGGTTTGAGGGTGCAAACCGCTCCAAGCAGGCAGACGAAGGCATCGCTGCACTGTCCGATAAGGTCGACTCCCTGATCGTCATCCCCAACGACCGTCTGAAGTACGTCACCGATCAGAAGATCACCTTCGCCAACGCATTCGGCATCGCAGACGACGTTCTGAAGCAGGCCGTCACCTCCATCTCCGAGCTCGTCGGCTACTCTGACCGCGTCATCATCAACCTCGACTTTGCTGACGTTTCCTCCATCATGAGAAACGCAGGCCGTGCTCACATGGGTGTCGGCATCGCAGCAGGCCGTGAAAAGGCAGAGCAGGCAGCTCTGACCGCAGTTTCTTCTCCGCTGCTGGAAACCTCCATCAACGGTGCAACGGGCGTGCTCATCAACGTCACCGGTTCCTCCGAACTCGGCCTGGACGATGTCGAGACCGCAGCCAACATCGTCATGGAAGCAGCAAATCCCGAAGCCAATATCATCTTCGGTGCTACCTTCTCCGAGGAATTTGAAGACGAAATGCGTGTCACTGTCATCGCTACCGGCTTTGAAGACTCCAAGAAGGAAGAAAAGAAACCCGAACGCAGACCGTTCTCCGGCCTGAGCGGCGATTTCTCCGGCCGTCCGGCAGCTCCTGCAGCACCCGCAGGTGCCCAGGGCGACATCAACGATATCGACTCCATCCTCGACATCTTCAAGAAGTAATTACAGATAATCAAAAGGAAGGCGATCTTTGATCGCCTTCCTTTTTTGCGTACGATGTCCACGAACGGCAAACCGGAATTTCGAGCATTGTCCGCGAAGCAAGACGCGGAGCGGATTGAAGCATGGGTAACAATGCCGACGCAAGGCACGCCAAAAATGCGGAGCCGCAGGCGAACGCATTTTGGCTGCGGGCTACTGCACTGTTCCCTCTTTTTGCAGAGTCTCTTAAGATGTCATTGCGAGGGCACTTGTGCCCGTGGCAATCTGTCCGTATCGATACTGTATACAGTTGCC
>JAZUDF010000114.1:0-4502 GCA_045639485.1 Faecousia sp.
GGAGGCGAAGAAGGTGTCGACGGTGCCTGCAAGCACGTCTGCGATCAGCAGTTTTTTGGAAAGGCCGACGATCAGCCTGCGGCAGCCTGCCGCCATATCCGCAGGCTCGGTCTCACGGTTTCGAATCTGCGTGCAAACGTCACTGTATTTGACAATGGGGCCTGCTATGAGTTGTGGGAAGAAAGAGATATAAAGCAGAAGCTCCCGGAAGCTGCGGGAGCCCACGGAAGGATCACGGTAGACGTCGATCGTATAGGAAAGCCCCTGAAAAACGAAAAACGAAATGCCGATGGGAAGTGCCAGTTTGGCAAGCGGGATCGACAGACCGAATGCCGCGTTGAGAGAGCCCGTGAAAAAATCGAGGTACTTGAAAACTGCCAGTGCACCGATATTCAGAACGACCGCGACGGCAAGTACCGCACGTTTGTGCTTTGTGCCGCGTAAAAACAGCAGGCCTGCAAGGTAGTTGACAAGCACGACGGCCAGTAACAGCGGCAGATGCACGAGAGCACCCGCACTGTAAAACACAAGGCTTGCGGCGATGAGGATCACGTTGCGGGCACGCTGATTTCTGATCACCGTGTGGAGCAGAAAGACAATGGGAAGAAAGACAAACACAAAGGCTGCACTGCTGAATGCCATAGTCTTCCTCCCTCCTGCGTACGGCCGCAATTTCGTTTGTATATTTTACCACAAACGGTGCATGGATGCAAGGTGCAGTCGGGCGGAAAATGTGTAGTTTACATAAAAACGGCAGCACTCCTTTGTGAGTGCTGCCGTATGTTTATGCTTCATCCGAAGGTGCGTTTGACAAGTGCGTCCAGCTCCTGCCAGGCGGGGGTGTCGGACATATCGCTGATTGCCTCCACGATGGAGGTGTAGTACCAGGCGTGCATGGTCTTGTCTTTGACGTTGAAGCGTTCCCAGACTTTTTCGCCCAGACGCTCATAGTCGCGGCAAAGGCCGCGGATATTGGAAAGCTTGTCGCCGATGACGAGCATCTTTTCCGCTCTGTCCGTCGTTCTTTTGAGAAGGTCTATCGTTTCCTGCTTGCGGACAAGCCACGTTTCCGAAGCAGGCAGGTCGGCTCTCTTGTTTTCACTCTCGTACGCGACCAGGGACGCGACACGGTCGCCGAACCGCTGCCGCACTTCTTCTACTGTCGTTTCGGTGTCTTCCACAACGTCGTGCAGCACCGCTGCTGCCAGCACTTCCCTATCATTGGTCATCGTGGCCACGATAGCTGCCGCCTCCATCGGGTGGGTGATGTAGGGCGTCTCAGTGCCCTTTCGCACCATGCCGCCGTGGCGTTCGACTGCGAACAAAATCGCCTGTTCAAATACATCCAAATCGATCATCTCCTTGTGTCTTATTTTAGCATTTTTTGCCCGCTATCTCAAGTATAACTGCAATTCTTCAAAAAAAGTTTACAGTTTCTTGATATTTTACGGGAAACCGTATGATAAACTAACATAAATCTAACGGACTTTCGGTTTTTACCCCCTGCCGTTGACCGAAAAAGCCAGACAGGAGGCACCTTGATGAAACAGAACAACTATTTTGCAATCACGGAGCAGATCGGGCAGTATGCCGATCTTTGCGAGAAGAACAGTACCATCGACACCGAACTGTATGCCACGCACAACGTCAACCGCGGACTGCGTGACAACAACGGCAAAGGTATCGTGACGGGCCTGACTGACATTTCAACCATAAACTCCTTCAAAATTGTTGACGGTGAGCGTGTGCCCTGTGACGGTGAACTGTATTACCGCGGCATCGATATCCGCGACCTCACCGCAGGGTTTCTGACGGGAAACTATTTCGGCTTTGAAGAGACCGTCTATCTGCTGCTGATGGGAAAACTCCCGAGCCGTACGGAACTGGACGAATTCTGCAGGCTGCTTGCAGGCTACCGCACGTTGCCGAAGAACTTCACACGCGACGTCATTATGAAGGCTCCCGGCAGGGATATCATGAACTCGATGGCACGCAGTGTGCTGACGCTTGCTTCTTATGACAAGCGTGCGATGGACACCTCCTTGCCCAATGTCATGCGGCAGTGTTTGCAGCTGATCGCGAATTTCTCCTCTCTGGGCGTTTATGCCTATCAGGCCTACCGCCACTATGAGCGTGGGAAAGGGCTTCTCATCCACCGCCCCGATCCGAAGCTCTCCACCGCCGAAAACTTTTTACGCATGATGCGTCCCGACACCTCCTACACACCGCTCGAAGCGAAGCTGCTCGATCTGGCACTCGTGCTCCACGCAGAGCACGGCGGCGGCAACAACTCCACCTTTACCACCCATGTAGTCACCTCCTCCGGCACGGACACCTACTCCTCGGTGGCTGCCTCCCTGTGCTCACTCAAGGGGCCGAAGCACGGCGGTGCGAACATTCAGGTCAAGCACATGTTTGACGATATCAAACGCAACGTGCGGTGCTGGGACGATGAAGACGAGCTGCGGCACTATCTCGGCAAGATCCTCGACAAGGAAGCCTTTGACCGCACCGGTCTCATTTACGGCATGGGGCATGCCGTGTATTCGCTGTCCGATCCGCGTGCCGCCATCTTCAAGGACACGGTGCGGCGGCTGTCCGAGGAAAAGGGCAGGCAGAAGGAATTTGCACTTTATTGCAATGTCGCCGATCTTTCCACAAAACTGATCGCCGAGCGGCGGAAAATTTACAAGGGCGTCAGCCCGAACGTGGACTTTTACAGCGGCTTTGCCTACTCGATGCTCGGCATTCCCGAGGAACTTTTTACCCCGCTGTTTGCCGTGGCGAGGATCGCCGGATGGAGTGCCCACCGTCTGGAGGAGCTCATCAACGGCAACCGCATCATTCGTCCCGCCTACACCTCCGTGGCAGACGCTGTCCCCTATGTGCCGTTGGATCATCGGTAATCCTACACGAAAAAGCCCGGGAATTTTTGTAATTCTCGGGCTTTTTGTCGATTTTTCAGAAATCATCAGAAAACATTTGACTGTTCGGAAATATCTGCTACTATATAATTCGCGTGAAAAATTTATCACAAGAATAAGGCAGATAGAGAGATATGGACATATTTTTTAACATGCTGACGCTGCTCGGCGGTCTTGCCATGTTCCTTTACGGCATGCGGACGATGGGCGACGGTCTGAAGGAAAGCTCCTCCGGCACCCTGAAAAAAGCGATGGAAAAGCTGACGAACCATCCGATCAAGGCATTTTTGCTCGGTGTTGCGGTCACGGCGATCATCCAGTCCTCGACGGCGACCATCGTCATTACCTCCGGCCTTGTCGGTGCGGGCATCATTTCCCTGCGGCAGTCACTCGGCATCATCATCGGTGCAAACGTCGGTACGACCGTCACCGGTCAGATCATCAGACTGCTCGACGTCAATGCAGGTGAGGCTTCCCTGCTCAACCTTTTCAAGCCCTCCTCTTTGGCTCCGATCGCACTCATTCTGGGCATCATCCTCATCATGTTCATCAAGTCCAAGAGTGCGGACAAGATCGGCAGGATCGCAATGGGCTTCGGCATTCTGTTCATGGGACTTCTCACCATGACGGACGGCGTTTCCTTCCTGACGGAGACCGGTCTGATCGACACGCTGTTTTCGCAGCTCGGCAAGACGCCCATCCTCGGTTATCTGATCGGCGTCGGCGTTTCCTTTATGCTGCAAAGCTCCTCCGCGACCATCGGTATTTTACAGACCTTTGCTTCGGCAGCCATTGCGACAAATGCAGGTCTGCTGCACTTTAACGAGATCTACGCCGTACTCGTCGGTATCTATCTCGGTGACTGCATAACGACCGCCATTGTCTGCAACATCGGTGCAAAGCCCGAGGCAAAGCGTGTAGGCGTTGTGAATATTCTGTTTAACCTGAGTGAGACAGTCGTCATCCTGCTTGCCGTGACGCTCATCCACAAGCTCGGCTGGCTCGACGGCATCTGGAACAAGCCCATCACCGCAGGCGGCATCGCAAACACCAACACGGTCTTCAACCTTTCCTGTGCGATCGTGCTGTTCCCGCTGCTGCCCGTCTATGAGAAGCTCAGCCGCAAGCTCGTCAAGGACGAGCCCGTGCAGGGCAACGTACAGAAGCGTGACGAGCTGCTCTCGTCCCTCAACCCCGTGTTCTTCAAGACACCTGCACTCGCCTTCGGCCGCTGCTACGAGGTGCTGCTGGAGATGTTCCGTCTGGCAAGAGAGAACATCAACCGAGCTTTTGACATCATCACGAAATATGATGAAGAAACCGTCAAGCTGATCGAACAGACCGAGGACGACATCGACATCATGGAAGATCGCGTGAGCAACTACATGGTGCAGCTGTCCGCGACGATCTCCGATCCCGCCCACGTGGAGATCATGAACCACTACTGCTCTGTCGTCACGGAGTTTGAGCGTCTGGGCGATCACGCGCTGAACATCTGCGAGGTCGGTATGGCGCTGCACGACAGAAACGCCGTGTTCTCCAGAGAAGCGCTGTCCGAGCTGACTGTTCTGCGTGAAC
>JAZUDF010000115.1:0-11374 GCA_045639485.1 Faecousia sp.
AGAATTCCGACTTCGGTCGTTATTCAATAGATAAAAGCGTCAAATGTGGCCCGTTGGTCAAGTGGTTAAGACAGAGGCCTCTCACGCCTTTAACATCGGTTCGAATCCGGTACGGGTCACCACTTCTTTTGAAGTGTGACATGAAAAAGTGTTTTACGGTTCATTCCGTGAACAATATAGTTGGTATTGATTGGCCTGAGGGTCCACCTGTTCCCATCCCGAACACAGAAGTTAAGCTCAGGTTCGCCGACGATAGTTGGTGGGTGACTGCCTGTGAAAATAGGTAATGCCAACACTCTAAAGAGTCTATTCGAAAGAATGGGCTCTTTTCTTTTGCTAAAAACGCCCCTTGCTGTGCGTTTTTTTAACGCAAAAGGATAGTTGGTCTACCCGTGAAAATAGGTAATGCCAACACAAAAAAGACTCATTCGAAAGAATGAGTTTTTTTTGTTCCCAGTGTAAACTTCATGAATATCTTGACATTTTGCTTCCTTCTCGTGTTATAATGACATCGTAATACTCCTGCAATATTGGATGAGAGATTCAAAATGAAAAAGAGAATGAAAAATATGGTAATTATTCTATCGATCTTCGCGATTTTCCTTCTTCTGTTTTTGATATACTGGCTTTTGGGTGCAAACACGGATCTGCAAACGGTGAACTATACGGTTTCAAGCGACAAGATTACATCCCCGATTCGTGTTGCCCTTGTGTCCGATCTCCATTCCTGCAAATACGGTGAGGATCAGCAAGAATTGATCGATGCGATCGCAGCACAGTCCCCTGATATTGTTCTCCTTGCAGGCGATATTTATGACGATAAACTACCCGATGCACTGACCGACACTTTTCTGAAAGCCTTGGGTGCACGTTTCCGCTGCTTTTATATTCCCGGGAACCACGAACTGCGGAAGTTTAAGGACGGCAACGTCGACGAGCTCCTTTTGAAAGTTTCTTCCTATGGCATCGCGGTATTATATGGTGAATATGAAGAAATCACGGTCAATGGTAACACGGTTACGATCTATGGACTTATGGAGGAAAAGGAAGTAAACGATTTTTCTGCACAGTCTTTTTCCGAACTCTGTAAAGCTTCAGATACTGAAAGCTACGCTATCCTCATGGCACACCGACCGAGCAGGATCGACACTTATCTGACGGGGAATTTTGACCTGATCGTTGCCGGGCACGCACACGGCGGTCAGTGGTGTATTCCCGGCCTTTTGAATGGCCTCCTCGCACCGGAGGAAGGCTTGTTCCCAAAGTATGCAGGCGGCCAATATGATTTTGAAAATGCTACCATGATCGTCAGCCGCGGACTTGCAAGGGAAAGCACGATCGTCCCGCGTATTTTTAACCCGCCGGAGCTTGTTATCATTGACATTCTGCCGGAAAACACTTGACAGACAGCCCGAATGCCGCTATCCTTGACTTAAAATAACGAAAAACGAGCAGCTTTGTTTTCTGGTGATCAGTCCAAAAGAGAGGTTCTTTTATGAAACGGCAGATTTGTGTCTTTTTATCTTTATGTCTGCTTCTTTGTGCCTTATCCGCCTGCGGAAAAACGCCAACCGAGCAGAATAATACAGTTTCCTTTACCGACAGTGCTGGCAGAAATGTTGCTGTTCCTTCAAACATCACAAAAATTGCCCCGAGCGGCAGTGTGGCACAGATGATCCTCATGACGCTTGCACCGGAGCGACTTGTCGGACTTTCAAGCATGCCGGATGCTGCACAACTGCTGTATTTTCCGGACGGTATCGCAGAGCTTCCCGCATTCGGACAGTTTTACGGCAGCAAAGCGAATATCAATATGGAAGCTCTGATCGCTGCCGAGCCGCAAATCATCATTGACCTTGGCGACTATAAAGACGGCATTGCAGACGATATGGATATGGTGCAGGAGCAGACCGGTATTCCGACCGTCTTTATCGATGCAAGCCTTGAAAACCTCCCGACTGCGTATCGCTTGCTTGGTAAGCTTCTGGGCGTTGAAGACAAGGCGGAGAAACTTGCATCCTATATTGAAGAAACACTTGCCTACGCGAAACAGAAAGCCTCACAGATCCTCCCGGAGGACAGAAAGACAGTCCTTTACGGCACGGGTGCTGACGGACTGTCCTGCAATGCACGGGGCTCCTCACAGGCGGATGTCATTGAGATCGTCGGTGCAGTGAATGTTGTTGAACCGGAAAGCAACAGTCATCATTACGGCGGAACGGAACTTGATTTAGAGCAGGTGTATGCCCTTGATCCCGAAGTGATTCTGTTCAGCACAGACGGCCCTTATGATGAACTTCAAAACAGTGCTTGGTCTGAACTTTTTGCCGTCAGATACGGCACTTACTATGAAGTTCCCGCACTGCCGTACAGTTGGATGTCCATGCCGCCGTCGGTCAACCGTGTGATCGGTATTTGGTGGCTCGGTAATCTTCTGTATCCGGATATTTTCGATTATGACATGGTCGAAAAAACGCAGGAGTTCTACAAACTGTTCTGGAATTACGATCTTTCACAAGAGGAAGCAGAAAACCTTCTCTCACGGTCTACGCTGAAATGAAAAACCCCGCTGTCTTTGGACAGCGGGATTTTTCATGCTTATTTCAGCATTCCCTTGTCCGTCTTCTTGACGTGACGGAATACTTCTTCAAAACGGTTGAGAGCATCGTCGATGATTTCCGGTGTGTCGGCAAGCGAGGTGTAAAGACGGCTGCCGGCAAGCGTCACGATGCCGTTTGCCATGTAAGCCGCACCCATGCGTTCCATGGAGTCCTTGCGGACGTACATCATCTCTTTGTTCTTGAGCAGTCCCATTGCGGACTTGATAAAGGACATCGAAGAGAAGTCGAAGCTCATTGCACCGGTGCACTCTAAGTGCACGATCGAACCCTGATTGTATGCCACAAAGGGAAGACCGTACTGCTTGATCAACGCCTTTAAACCGTCGCATAGACGGTCGCCCATACGGCCTGCAACCTCGCACGCGTTGGTGCGTTCAATTTCACGGATCGCCGTATAGCCTGCAAGACAGGAAAGAGGATTGGCTGCCAACGTGCCGCCAACGTAAGCACGGTGTTTGCCTGTTGCTAAACCTGCCGCCATGAGCTGTGCATATTCTTTCTTGCCGCCAACGCCGCCTGCTGCAGGATAGCCGCCTGCAACGATCTTGCCGAAGATGGTCAGATCGGGAACTACATCGAAGAAACTCTGTGCACCGCCAAGTGCAACACGGAAGCCTGTCACGACCTCATCAAAGATCAGTAAAGCACCGTACTTGTCACAAAGTGCACGCACGTTCTTGTTGTAATCTCTTGCAACCGGACGGGTACCGCTTTCGGGGCCCACGGGCTCAACGATGACTGCTGCCGTACCGCCCTTGATACGGTTGGCCTTGAGAACCTTTTCGAGCATGTTCAGATCGTTCGGGCGAACTTCGTCCGTCATCTTATAGTCGCTGCCGGGGATACCGTGGGATTCCAGAAGACCGCGGCTGCCGGGTATCTTCAGACCGTAGACCATCTGATCGGACCAACCGTGATAGGCACCGCCGATCTTGATGATACGCTTTTTACCGGTGGCGATACGTGCGATACGCAGGGATGCCATCACGGACTCCGTACCGGAGCCGAGCATACGGAACATTTCCACATTCGGCATGTGCTTGTTGATCTCGCGGGCGATCATCATCTCGGACTCGTGCAGAAGACCGGTGACCGGTCCGCACTCGTTGAGCAGCTTGATGACTTCTTCGCGGACACCGGGATAGTTGCTGCCGAGGATGGTCGGGCCGCCTGCCTGCAGGAAGTCAATGTAGCGGTTTCCGTCCTTGTCGTAAAGATACGCACCGTTTGCCTTCTCCATGCACATCGGGAAAGGCTTGTTGAAAGCCAGATTGTGCTGTACGCCGCCGGGGATGTATTTCTGCGACTCCTCAAAGACAGCCTTGGAGGACTTGCATTTTTCATCGTAGTAGGGAAGTACGACGTTGTTGTAGTAGTCGTCGTCGACTTCCCAGATCGGCTGACTTGTCAGTTCTTTCAGTCGGGCGTTGATCTCATCGGGGTTGTCCCATCTGCTGATGCCGCAATTAACCATTCTGGGCGTCCTCCAATTCTTTCTCTTTTTCTTTCATTGCAATGTCGTTGGTGTCGATCGAGTCGCGGAAGACCACGAAACGGTCGTAAAGGAATTCCGTCACAAAGTTGAGTACCATATTGATCGCAGTCACAAGATACTCATTCCAACCGCAGGTCTCGGTGAGATATTTCTCCAAAAGGACAGACAGCGGCGTGAACACGCAGTAGTAAGCTGCAACGAGCAGCATCGCCTTGGGCACGTTGCTGGCACTTTTGAAGGTGAACTTCCGGTTGAGCGTGAAGTTCCAGATAACAGACAGCACCAGTGCGATCAGGTAAGAAACCCAATACGGCCAGTGCAGCAGTTCGTTGAGCAGGGTAAAGGCACCGATCTGAATGATGCCGGCAGAAACGGAGAACAGTGCAAATTTCACTCCCCGCAATGCCTCTTTTTTCTTTTCACTCATTTGGAATCTCCTTTCTTCTGCTTGGAATATTTGAATTTGTAAATTGCGTGCATCAATGCGGTGTCCCAAAACGATAGCCTTGCGTTGGTTTTGGACGCTGCGGTGTGCAATGCACTGACAGCAGCCTTATCTGCAAGGACGCAGAGTGCTTCACTGTCATCCTTGTCACAGCCGCAAACGAACGCACCCAGTTCGGGCACAAGGACGGCATTGTGATGCTTCAGAGCGGCGATAATGCGAGCCGCATCTTTCTTCACAACCGGGATCTTTCTGCCGATCATCTGTGCCATATCGTCGAGCTGTGCAGGAAGTGCCTTGCCTTTTGCCGCAACAGCGAGCAGTGCATCGGTGGAGGTGAGCATTGAAAGCGGATGCTCCTTTTTCACGGCAGTAGCCACAACATCTGCATTGGCGTCTGGACTCTGCGGAGCAAGTCCTTTGCAGTTCCGCTTGCAGATTTCTTCTAACAGTGCGGCTTTTTCTAATGCGTCATCCATGTCGCTACCGCAGATCATCGCTCCGTGATGTGCCATCAGAATGACCTTTGCACCCGATTTTAAAGCGGCACGTACGTTATCCCACAGTTTTTTCTGTCCCGGCAGACCGTACTCTGCACGGGCAATGCCGCCGAGCCGGTCACGTTCTTCTGCGGTCAGATCCAGCTTGCCCCAGCCGTACAGACCGAGTGCTGTTGCATAAGTCTGGTGCGTGTGGATCACAAAACCGACCTCGGGGAATATTTCGTATGCAGCCGCGTGGATGCCTTTTTCACTGGACGGCTTGCGAACGCCTTCCCAGGTGCCCGACATGCTGTCGTAGCAGACGATATCATTTGTCGTCGTCTGCAGATAATCCAAGCCGCTCGGCGTGATCAGAAAACGGTTTTCGTCCAGCCTGCAGCTGATGTTGCCCCAGGTGCGGGCAACGAGTTTGCTTGCAAGCAGCACTTTTCCGGTTTCGACTAACTGAATTCTGCCTTTTCCTTCGTCCATGATCAGCCTCCGTTCAGTTTGTTGATCAATGCAAAGTTATCTTTATTTGCTTTATAAAGTTTCTTGAATACCTCGTAGTTTCTGTTATATACCGCCCGGTTTTTCGGATCGGGGAAGTAGTGGAAGTCGACTTTGACAAGATATTTCGCCACGTCAAGCGATTTCACCGCACCGCTGCCGACAGCGGCAAGCAAGGCTGCACCGATGGCACCGACGTCTTTTGTGTTTTCCACGGTCTCCACGCTGCGTCCGGTGATATCCGCAAGCATCTGGCAGGTGACGCTCGACAGTGCACCGCCGCCGACAAAGCGGAGAACTTTTCCGACCTTGACCTTCTTTTCTTCACATTCGAGCATCCAACGCAGGTGGTAGCAAATGCCCTCCAGCACCGCACGGATCATCTCGGACTTTCCGGTTTCAACTTTCAAGTTGAAGAACATGCCTGCCGCATTCGGATCCTCAAAGGGACAGCGGTTGCCGTGCAGCCAGGGAGTGAAGAGCACGCCGTTCGCACCGGCAGGAACCTTATCCACTACTTCGGACATATAGTCGTAAAGACTCTCGTAGACAGTCTCTTTTGACTCAGCAACGTCCTGCTTTTGCAGATAGACGTTGACCTCATCAAGCACAAGGTGATCCTTCACCCACTCAAAGCACTTGCCGGCGGTCTCCATCTCTGCAAAGTAGTTGTATTTGCCTTTTTCCGCACCGACGATCGCACCGATCATGCAGTTGATATCCACGACCTGCTTGTCAGTCACAGTTTCGACCCATCCGGAGGTGCCGGAGTAAACGTGTGTGTCACCCGGCTCGGTGCAGCCTGCACCGACGCCGATGAGCGTTGCGTCACCGCCGCCGCCGTAGACCGGTATTCCGACAGCCAGTCCCAATTCAGCGGCTGCTTTTTCCGTGATACCGCCGACAACGTCTGTGCAGGCGACGATCCGCGGCAGTTTTTCCATATCTACGCCGTACATTTTGCAGAGACCTGCGTTCCAGCCCTCCTTGCCCGGACGGGCATCGTAGAGGAAGGTGGAATAGGCGGAGTCCTGCGTCATCACAAATTCGCCCGTGCATCGGCAGATAAGATATTCCTTGACGTCGAGCCACTTGTAAGCCTTTTTGAAGCTTTCGGGCTCGTTTGCTTCTACCCATTTGTATTTCCACAAAGGATCCTTTACACTTGTAGAAGCGGCACCTGTGGCTTTCAGACTTTTGATCAGCATGAACACGTTGACGCCGGAGATCTGAATGCCTTTCTGCTCCGTGGCAGCCATTTCCTTGCCGGCACGCTGATCCATATAACTCATCGGCCGACGCACAGCGTTGCCGTCTTTGTCGACCAGAACAAGTCCCTGCATCTGCGAGCAGAACGAAATACCTGCGATTTGATCGGGCTTGATCTCCGTTTTCGTGAACAGCTCCTTTGTGGTGGTGCACATGGCATCCCACCATTCCTCGGCATCCTGTTCTGCACCGCCGTCGGGAAGGACATACAGACCGTATCCCTTGTAGGCACTTGCAAGCATTTTGATTTCCTTGTCGATCTCAAACAGACAGGTCTTCACTCCGGTTGTACCGAAGTCATAGGCAATGATATGCTGCATAATGAGCCTCCCTTATATAAAGAAGAAATAAGCCGCTAATAGCATCACACCGAGGAAAACGGTGTTGAGCAGCGTGAACAGCAGAAAATACCGTTTCCCGTGACCGGGATAAAGTTTGCGGAATTCGCTGAAGGTGATGAGGCTTGCCAGAGAAGAAATGAGCGTGCCGGTGCCGCCGATATTGACGCCAAGCAGCAGTTCTTTATAGTTGCCCGTGAACCGCGACAGCAGAATCGCGGACGGAACGTTGCTGATGCACTGGCATGAAGCCGCTGACACCAACAGCGTACTCTTGTCAAGCAAACCGGAAACAAACTTCTGTACGGCATCGATCCTTGACATATTGCCTGCAAAAATAAAGAACATCACGAAGGTAAGCAAAAGGGGATAGTCAACGGATTTGAGTGCTTTCCGGTCAACAAAAAGCAGGACGATGGGGATGACGATCAGACCGATCCAATAGGGAATGATGCGGAACACGATCAGAATGGAAAACGCGAACAGTGCGAGGTACAAAATCGCCTTTTTCCGGTTCAGCGGTTCCGGGAATTCCTTTTCGATCGTCAGCTTTGCCGGCTTGAGGAACAGACAGGCAACGGTGAGCATGGCGACCGCCAGAAGAAACGGCGGCAGCATGATCGCTGTAAACTCTCCGGTCGGAATGTTAAAGTAAGAATATAAGTACAGGTTTTGCGGGTTGCCGAACGGCGTCAGCATACCGCCCAAATTTGCGGCGATGTTCTGCAGAATGAAAACATACGCCATGTGCTTTTCGTTGTGCGTGACCTGCAGTGCAAAGAACCCGAGCGGCAGGAAGGTGATGAGTGCCATGTCGTTGGCAATCAGCATCGAGCCGATAAAGGTGATATAGATGAGTGCGAGAGCGAGAACCCGGAGATTTCCGGTCAGCCGCACGATCTTCCGTGCCAGGATCGTAAAGAATTTGATGTTCTTCAGTGCACAGATCACCGCCAGCGTCAGGAACAGACACGCAAGCGTTTTCAGGTCGAAGTAATCAAGATATTCTTTCGAAGGCGGAACCAAAAAGCAGGTGATCACAGCGGCAAGCACAGCAACGCATAATACGGTGTTGTGCTTGACGAATTTCCAAACGGCCATTGTTTATTTTTCGGCTTCCTTTGTTTTGATAAAATTCCATGAATCGCGGCACATGTCATCCACGGTCAGACCGGCTTCCCAGCCGAGCAGTTCTTTTGCCTTGCGGGGATCCGCCCAGACACCGGGCAGATCGCCGTCACGACGTGGGCCGATGGAATAGGGGACGGGGACGCCGGCAGCACGTTCAAAGGCGTGGACAAGCTCCAGAACGCTCACACCGTCACCGGTGCCGAGATTAACCGCGATCGCACCGGTATGAGCAACCGTATAGTCCAGTGCACAGAGGTGACCTTTTGCAAGATCGACAACGTGCAGATAGTCACGCAGGCAGGTGCCGTCGCGGGTGGGGTAATCGTCACCGAACACGGTCAGCTTCGGCAGCTGCTTTGCAGCCACGCGTGCAACGTACGGCATCAGGTTGTTGGGAATGCCGTTCGGATCGTCGCCGAGCAGTCCGGAAGGATGTGCACCGATCGGATTGAAGTAACGCAGAAGCACCGCACTGAAATCGGGCTTCGCAGCGGCATAGTCACGCAGGATCTGCTCGATCATCACCTTCGTCCAACCGTACGGATTGGTTGCAGAGGTCTTCAAGTCCTCGGTATAAGGCGGCTCGTTGTCGGGACCGTAAACAGTCGCAGAGGAGGAAAAGACGATCTTGTTGCACCCGTGTGCATCCATCGTTTCGAGCAAAGACAGTGTTGAATCAAGATTGTTTCGGTAGTACATCAGCGGCTTTTCACAACTTTCGCCGACGGCCTTGAAACCCGCAAAATGGATCACCGCATCAATGTGGTTTTCGCAAAAGACCGTTTCGAGTGCTGCTCTGTTTTGCACATCAAGGTCATAAACCTTCACTGCTTTTCCCGCGATTTTTTCGATCCTGCGGGGAACGTCACGGTCGGAGTTTGAAAAGTTATCGGCAATGATGACGTCCCATCCGCTCTGCAGCAGCTCCACACAGGTATGGCTGCCGATATAGCCGGCACCGCCGGTCACAAGAATCTGCATTGAAAAATTCTCCTCTCAAAAATCAGCATGTAATATAATAAAGAGCCTTCTTCGTTATATTATACACAATGGTGCATCAAAACACAAGCACGGAACGGTGAAATCTTCGTCAATATGACGGTTTTTGCAGCAGGAAATGAAAAATGTTTGGAGTTGCAAACAGACCGCATCTATGGTAAAATATAAGCGGTTCCGAATGGGGCAGGAAAGGCGGTTTGACAATGGAAAAGAGAATTATCAAAATCGTTCTGACGGGTGGTCCCGCAGCAGGCAAGACAACGCTGATCAGCCGTATTTTAAAAGAATTCAAGCAGGATGACGGATGGAAGGTCATCACCATTCCCGAAACGGCAACAGACCTCATCTCCGGTTTCGGCATCCGTCCGTTCGGCAACTGCGTTTCCATGCTGGAGTTCCAGGATTTCGTCATTGCAGACCAGCTTCATAAAGAACAGCTTGCGATCAAAGCAGCCCGGATGGTGCCGGAAAGCAACGTCCTCATCATCTATGACCGTGCTCTGATGGATGACAAAGCCTATATCACGGACGAAGAATTTGCTCAGGTCATCGCAAAGTTTGACGGTCGCACCGAAGAGAGCGTCCTTGCAAACTACGATGCAGTCATCCACCTGGTCACCTGTGCCAAGGGTGCGGAATTTGCCTATAACCTCGGCAACGCCGCACGCACCGAGTCGTTGGAAAGTGCCCGTGCGATGGACGACCGTACGCTCCTTGCGTGGAGCAAGCATCCCAATCTGCGTATCATTGACAACTCCGTCAATTTTGAAGACAAGATCAACCGTGCCATGCGTGAGATCTACCGTATCGTCGGCGAGCCGGAACCCATGGCAGCAAAGCACAAGTACCTGATTGCCATGCCGGACATGGAACTGGTCGCAAAGAAATACAATGCCGCGACGCTCGATATGATGCAAACCTATCTGACGGAAACCAACCCGCAGATCGAACGCCGCATCCGCCAGCAGAAGAATGGCTCCGAGTACCTCTATTTCTACACGGAAAAGCACATCATGCCCGACAACACCAAGTGGGATACCGAAAAGCCGATCTCCCAGAAGGAATACATCCAGTACCTGATGGAAGGCGACATCGGACTGCACGCAGTCCACAAGACAAAGTATCGCTTCACTTACGGCGACCAGCGTTTTGAAATCGATGTCTATCCCTTCTCGGATGACAAAGCCATCATGTTCCGCTATGCGGAAAACGACGATCAGGTCATTCCGCCGGAGATCAAAGTCCTGCGTGAAGTGACCGACGAAGCCGAATATAAGAACAAGCAGCTTGCCAAGTCGCAGAAACTCGACTAAAACGAAAGAAAATTCCATAAAACCCCGGATTTGCAGTTGACAAATCCGGGGTTTTTGTGTAATATATTTTGGCTTGCGTGAGCAAGCAAAATCCTTGCCGCCAACGAGATTGGCGGCCAATAGACCAAAAGGAGGTGCAAAGACTAATGGCAAAGATTTCCGCAAAGTACGAGGTTCTCTACATCATCGATCCGAATCTGGACGAAGAAGGTACCGCAGCTATCGTGGAAAAATTCAAGGCTATGGTTGAGGCAGAAGGTACTCTTACCGGTATCGAGGAGTGGGGCAAACGCCGTCTGGCATATCCCATCAACGATATCCCCGAAGGCTACTACGTTCTGATGAACTGCGAGTGCAAGCCCGACCTGCCCGCAGAACTCGACCGTGTGTTCAAGATCACTGAAGGCGTTATGCGTTCCCTGATCACCGCAGTGGAAGAGTAAGGAGGCACGTTCATGCTGAACCATATCGTTCTCATGGGTCGCCTTACCCGTGACCCGGAACTCCGCCGCACCGGCAGCGGTGTTTCCGTGGCATCGTTCTCTCTGGCAGTCGACCGTGATTTCGGCAAGACTGAATCCGGCGAGAAGGAAACGGATTTCATCGACATCGTCGCTTGGAGAAATACCGCTGATTTCGTCAGCAGATATTTCACCAAGGGTCGTATGGCGGTGGTTTCCGGTCGTCTCCAGATCAGAAGCTGGACCGACAAAGACGGCAACAAGCGCCGCACCGCAGAGGTCGTTGCAGACAATGTCTACTTCGGCGACT
>JAZUDF010000116.1:0-4941 GCA_045639485.1 Faecousia sp.
ACAACCTCATGGCAAACCTCGTCAAGTACGCTCCGTCTCCTTTGGAAGGCAAGGCTATGAAGACCGTTGACGAAGACGGCAACGAAGGCGAACTGAAGCTCGATCCCGCCGGCTCCCCGTTGGCATTCATCTTCAACACCATGGCTGACCAGTATGGCAAAAACTCTTATTTCAAAGTCATTTCCGGTGACATTGAAGACACCCTTACCGTGATCAATGCCCGCACCGGCGACAACGAAAAGCTCGGCAACACCTTCTTCCCCCGCGGCAAGGACAACAACAAGACCTCCAAGGTCTGCTGCGGCGATATCGGCGTTTTCACCAAGCTCGCATCCGTCCGCACCGGCGACACCATCGGCCTTGCCGGCAAGGTCACTGCTCTTGCTCCCATCGTTTACGCAGAGCCCTGCTACCGCATGGCGATCTACGCAAAGACCAAGGGCCAGGAAGATAAGGTCGCAGGCGGCCTCGTCAAGCTCAACGAAGAATACGCTTCCTTCACCTACGGCAACGATCCCGAGACCAAGGAAATGATCATCGCAGGCACCTGCGATATCCATCTGAGCGTCATCATCGCAAAGCTGGCTTCCAAGTATAAGGTCGAAGCAGAGCTCCGTCCCGCAAAGATCGCATACCGCGAGACCATCAAGAAGAAGGTCGAGATCCACGGCCGTCACAAGAAGCAGTCCGGCGGCCACGGCCAGTTCGGCGACGTTTACATCCGCTTCGAGCCCCAGCAGGAACAGGAAGACATGATCTTCGCTGACGAAACCGTCGGCGGCTGCGTGCCCAAGAACTTCATCCCCTCCGTTGAAAAGGGCCTGCGTAACTGCATCGGCAAGGGCGTTCTGGCAGGTTACCCCGTGGTGTTCCTGAAGTCCACCCTGTACTTCGGCTCCTACCACCCCGTCGACTCCTCCGATATGGCATTCCAGACCGCAGCAGGCATCGCTTACAAGGAAGGTCTGCCCACTGCAGCTCCCACCATCCTCGAGCCCATCGGCGAGTTGAAAGTCACCGTTCCCGATGACAACATGGGCGACGTGATCGGCGACCTCAACAAGCGTCGCGGCAGAGTCATGGGCATGAACCCCTGCGGCAACGGCGAACAGATCGTTGAAGCAGAAGTTCCCATGGGTGAAATGAGCGACTACGCCATCGTTCTGCGTGCAATGACGCAGGGCAGAGGCTCCTACGGCATGAAGTTCGTCCGCTACGAGGAAGTCCCGCAGATCAACCAGCAGAAGATCATCGACGACGCCAAGGAAGACGAAGAATAATCCCGGATTCCAAAACACGGGAACGCAAATGCGTCCGGTTGCTTTTTTTGATTTTTGTACCTACCAAAGCCTTCTCCTTGAGGAGAAGGTGGCACGGCGAAGCCGTGACGGATGAGGTGTCATTGCGAGGGTGCTTGCACCCGTGGCAATCTTGCACCGCACTTTGCCGAACACCGTAGGGAACGGTCTTGACCGTTCCGCAATAACGCACCCCCGCCTAACACCGTAGGGCGGGACGCCCCCCCGTTCCGCCTTCTGACCACTGACCACTCAATCCCTGCATAAATCTTCTTCTTCGGGAAATACTGACAGTATCGCAAAAATCTGTCACAACCCGGAGGTATCCATGCAGGGCAAGGTCGAGATCTGCGGCGTCAACACCGCAAAGCTGAAAACATTGAAAAACGAGGAAATGGAGCAGCTGCTCAAACAGTCCGCGGCAGGCGATGAAACCGCCCGTCAGAAACTCATTGAAGGCAATCTGCGGCTTGTTTTGTCGGTCATTCAGAAATTTGTCAGCCGGGGCGAAAACCCCGATGATCTGTTTCAGGTCGGCTGTGTGGGGCTTTTGAAAGCCATCGCCAATTTCGATCCTTCCAAGCAGGTGCGTTTTTCCACCTACGGCGTGCCGATGATCTGCGGCGAGATCAGGCGTTATCTTCGTGACAATTCCGCCATCCGCGTCAGCCGTTCCATCCGCGACACGGCGTATAAGGTGCTGCAGTGCAAGGAGGCCATGATCGCCGAGCAGGGCAGAGAGCCGACGGAGCAGGAATTAGCAGCAAGGCTGCGGATTCCTTTAGAGAGCGTGACCGAGGCGATGGACGCGGTGTCCGCACCGGTGTCCTTGTACGATCCGGTGTACTCCGACGGCGGCGATCCTCTGACCGTGATGGATCAGGTGCGGGACATGAAAAACACGGACGAGCAGTGGCTCGACAGGATCGCACTTCGGGATGCGGTAAAGGGGCTGAACGACCGCGAACAGCGGATCCTGCAGCTGCGATTTTCGGACGGAAAGACGCAGATGGAGGTCGCAGGCGACCTCGGCATCTCGCAGGCACAGGTCAGCAGGCTCGAAAAAAACGCCCTGAACTCCATCCGCAAAGCGATCATTTTCTGAATGCGGAATTCCGATTTGACGGGGTGAATTCCGCATTCCGAATTCATAATTCCGAATTTGCCTGCATAGTCTCGCCCAAAGGGGGACTATGCAATGCTCACAAGGTTATCCGATTTCCGCATGAAAGAGGTCATCAATATCACGGACGGCTGCCGTCTCGGCTATGTCAGCGACCTCGAACTGGAGCTGCCGGAGGGCAGTGTCTGTGCGATCATCGTGCCGGGGCCGTGCAAGTGGTTCGGGCTGTTCGGCCGCGACGGGGAATACGTCATCCCGTGGCACTGCATCAAGCGTGTCGGCAGCGATACGATCCTCGTGGATGTCTGCTGCGACAAAGTGCGGTTACCAAAACCGAAAAAGCCTGTATTTTAGTTTTGGGAAATGCTGAGAAAATCGTCTGCGGCTGAACAGCGGATCTTTTGCCCCATCCGTGCAGTTTGAAAAGCAGGAAATACACAAAGTATTCCCGTGCTTTCCAAACTTTCGCCTGGAACAAAAACTCTCGCTGTCAGCTTTTGCCGCTTTCCTCATCCTTTCCCTATGTTTCTTGGGTGGAAATGCGTTGCTTTCATGAAAAAAATCAGCAAAAAACCAAAAAAGCACTTGATAATTGAAAACACATCTTGTATAATACTTCGGTATGGGCAGAAAGGCCCGTGACATTTCAATCCCACACACCCGAGGATTTTCCGTTTGTGTTCCGGCGTTTCGGAATGAGCGGAAAAGATGATTGGGGTGGAGGACAAAACAAAAAAGGAGAAACAAAAATGGCAGTCGTATCCATGAAGCAGCTGCTGGAAGCCGGTGTCCACTTCGGTCACCAGACCCGCCGCTGGAACCCCAAGATGGCTCAGTACATCTACACTGAGCGTAACGGCATCTACATCATTGACCTCGCAAAGACCGTGAAGAAGCTCGAAGAGGCTTATTCCTTCGTCCGTGAACTCGCGGAGAACGGCGAAAACATCCTGTTCGTCGGCACCAAGAAGCAGGCACAGGACGCCATCAAGGAAGAAGCTGAAAAGGTCGGCCAGTACTACGTCAACGCACGTTGGCTCGGCGGCATGCTCACCAACTTCAAGACCATGCGTACCCGTATCGACCGTCTGGCACAGCTCCGCAAGATGGAAGCTGACGGCACCTTCGCTATGCTTCCCAAGAAGGAAGTCATCAAGCATCAGGGCGAGATCGAAAAGCTCGAAAAGTACCTCGGCGGCGTCAAGGAAATGAAGAAGCTCCCCGGTGCTCTGTTCATCGTTGACCCCCGCAAGGAAAGAAACGCAATCGCAGAAGCCCGCAAGCTTCACATCCCCGTTGTCGCTATCGTTGACACCAACTGTGATCCCGACGAAGTCGACTACGTCATCCCCGGCAACGACGACGCGATCCGTGCGATCCGTCTGATCGCTTCTGCAATGGCAGCAGCTGTTGTTGAAGGCCGTCAGGGCGAGCAGATCGAAATGAGCAGCGAAAACGAAGCCGCTCCCGCAGAAGCTCCCGTCGAAGAATAATTCACAATACCAAGTGCCCGCATCGCGGGCACTTTTCAAAAGATACTACAGGAGGAAATTAAAATGGCATTTACTGCTGCTGATGTTAAGACTCTGCGTGAAAGAACCAATGTCGGCATGATGGACTGCAAGAAGGCACTCCAGGAATGCGACGGCGATATGGAAAAGGCAGTCGAATGGCTCCGTGAAAAGGGCCTGGCCAAGGCTGCAAAGAAGGCCGGCAGAATCGCTGCCGAAGGTATGGCATTCGCTACCGTCGAAAACGGCATCGGTGCTGTTGTCGAAGTCAACTGCGAAACCGACTTCTGTGCAAAGGCTCCCGCTTTTGTCGACTTTGTCAAGGATATCGCTTCCACCGTCATCGAGTGCAACCCCGCTGACGTCGAAGCTCTGAAGAACTGCAAGTATCACGGCTCCGACCTGACCGTCGCCGAGATCATGCCCGAGAAGACCATGTCCATCGGCGAAAACCTGCAGCTCCGCCGCTTTGTCCGCTATGCAGAAGGCACCAACGTCGCTTACGTCCACGCAGGCGGCAAGATCGGCGTTCTGGTCAACCTCGCTGTTGAAGGCGGCATCGACGCAACGCAGATCGGCAAGGACGTCGCCATGCAGATCGCTGCTCTGAACCCCCGTTTCTGGGACGAGAGCCAGGTCTCCGCAGACGTCATTGAAGAAGAAAAGAAGATCGAGCTCGCTCAGATGGCAAACGATCCCAAGATGGCAGGCAAGCCTGACCAGGTCAAGGAAAAGATCGTCATGGGCAAGATCGGCAAGTTCTACAAGGAAAACTGCCTGCTCCAGCAGGAGTTCGTCAAGGACGGCAGCATGACCGTTTCCCAGTACATCGCTTCCGCAGCCAAGGCCCTCGGCGGCTCCGTCAAGTTCGTTGACGCAGTTCGTTTCGAGAGAGGCGAAGGCATCGAGAAGAAGGTAGAAGACTTCGCAGCAGAAGTCGCTGCCCAGATGAACATGGGCAAGTAATTGACTTGCATTTAAGGTAACAAAAAAGCACCGCAGTTCAATG
>JAZUDF010000117.1:0-9191 GCA_045639485.1 Faecousia sp.
GAAGACTCCATCCGTGAGATCATCCCGTTCCCGATGAACAAGAACGCACAGGACGTCATGATGGGTGCACCCACGCCGGTCGAACAGAAACAGCTCGACGACGTGCATATCGCGATCGTAAAGGAAGATTTATAATCAGCGGCGTAGGGGAGGGGCTTGCTCCTCCCGCTGCCGTAGGGGACGGCGTCCCCGACGTCCCGCAAATGAGGTGTTACTTTGAAGCTTTCCCTTGTTGTCCCGATGTACAATGAAGTGTCGATCATCTGTGATACGGCAAAGACGCTGAGCAGCTATCTGCAGGATCATTTTTCTGAATATGAGCTGCTCTTTGTCGATGACGGCAGCAAGGATGACACGGTAAAACTCGTGCAGGAGCTGAAACTGCCCAATGTCTATGTGCTCGGGTATGAAAAAAACCGCGGAAAGGGCTGTGCCGTCCGCACGGGCATGTTAGCTTCAAAGGGTGACATCGCCATGTTCATCGATGCCGACCTTGCCTACGGCACGGACGTCATCGAGCAGGCAGTCAAAAAACTGTCTGCCGAGCCGGATAAGCAGATGCTCATCGGCTCGCGTGTGCTGCACCCGGAAGGGTACGAAGGCTACACCTTTGTCCGCAAGCTTGCGTCGAAGGCGTACATCAAAGTCCTCAACCTCTACGGCGGCCTGAAGCTCTCGGACTCCCAGTGCGGCTGCAAGGCGTACCGCGGCGAGGCGATCAGGGAAATTTTCTCCCGCTGCGAGACCGACGGCTTTGCCTTCGATTTTGAAACCATCCTCTGGGCACAGAAGTTAGGCTTTTCTATCACGGAGATGCCGGTGAAGATCATCAACCACCGCGACTCCAAGATCAATGTCGTGCGTGACACCTTCCGCATGCTGAAGGAACTGCGTGCGATCAAAAAACGCGTCAAAGCAAAAAACTGAAAATGATCCCTCTGCAGGTCTGCCCCGCAGAGGGATTTGATGTATTGAGGAAAGAGAGGGAATTCTTATGCCGTCACCGGAAAAATTCAGAGAAACCCTTGCGGATTTTTCAGTCGATGAGGTGATCGTCCGCGAGATCAACGCAGGCTACGAGGATGTCGTATCCAAAACGAACAAGAAGATCAAATCCGCCTATATGAAGCAGGCCCTTGACGTGATGAACGCAAAGCTGCCGAAGGAAAAGGTGCAGGAAATCGTCGAAGCCAACGCTTGCTGCAAGAGCGGTGCACGGCTGAAAGCGTCCAGGCAGTTTGCCGAGGCACATAAGGATGATAGTATGGAACAGTGCCTTGCACTCATCAGCCAAAGACCGTATCTGAACATGGGACGTGCCGAGCTGAACGCTGACGGCGATCTCATCGTGCACGCTGTTTCCGCCTATGAGAATGACCGTTATGAATGTGTCTGCCCGACGGTCAGCCATGTCAGGCGCGACTACGAGATTCCGCGCGAATACTGCTATTGCTGCGGCGGACATTTCAAATTCCACTATGAGATCATGCTCGGCGTAAAATTAGAACTCTTAGAGATCGTATCCTCCCCGCATGACACCGAAGGCCGCGAGCCGTGCGTGTTCCGGTATCGGATCGTGTAACAAAAGCACCCTGCGGCAGGGTGCTTTTCTGATTATTCATGGATCATAATACGCTCGGTCGCCACGCAGCGGCCGGTGGCGGTGTCAAGCGTAAAGGAAACTGCCTCCAGCTTGCACGGGCCGGGTGCGGTCTCAAAGCGGGAGGTGAGCCCGCCGCGGAAGGTGGAGACGGACTGCTCGGGTTTCACGCCGAGCACGGAAAAGCGAGGGCCTGTCATGCCGAGATCGGTCACAAAGCCGGTGCCGTTCGGCAAAACCATGTTGTCCGCCGTCGGTACGTGGGTGTGCGTGCCCCAGATCGCCGACACCCTGCCGTCGAAGGCGTAGCCGAAGGCGAGCTTTTCCGAGGTCGCTTCCGCATGGAAGTCCACGAGAATGAGCTTGGTGTCAATTTCTTTTAATAATTTTTCCGTCATCAGAAACGGGTTGTCGGGGCCGAAGTCCATCCCGCAGCGGCCGATCAGGTTGAGTACCGCAATATCGCCCGCCTTGCTGTCGTAGATCCCGAGCCCGCGTCCGGGGTAGAGCGGGGAGTAGTTCGCAGGACGCAGGATGTAGGGGCAGTCGTCCAGATAAGGTGCGATTTCTTTGCGGTTGAAGCTGTGGTTGCCGAGTGTGATCACGTCCGCACCCGCGTCAAACATCGCCTCCGCCTGCTTTTTCGTCACACCGACCACGGCGGCATTTTCGCCGTTGACCACGCAAAAATCAATGCCGTGTTTCTTTTTGAGTTCCCGCAGGCTGCGGCAGAGATAGGCTAGTCCGCTCTCGCCGCACACGTCACCGACGGCAAGCACCTTAAAATCCATAGTACAGTCCCTTCCTGTAAGTTATCGGTAAATCAGAATTTGAAGTAATGACAAATGATAAATGCAAAATGATAAATTGTTGTATCTTCAAATCCCGATTTGTTTTTCTTCCATTATTATATCCGAAAAACGAAAAAAAGGAAGACGGAAATTTTGACGCTTCGGCATCTGTTCTGCGATTGACATCACGGAAAGAAAAAGATATAATATTATCGAATAAAATTTTATAGGGGGTACGGTATGGGTATTGTAGTGATCGGTGCGGTTTTCGTGGATATCAAGGGCTTTCCGGAAGACAAGTATGTCCCGAAGGGCAGAAACGTCGGCAGAATCGAACAATTCCAGGGCGGTGTCGGCAGAAACGTTGCGGAGGATATCGCCAACGTAGAGCTTCGCCCCACCTTTATCAGCATGGTGGACAATACCGGCATCGGCGACGATGTCCTCAAAAAGCTCAAAAGCCACAAGGTCAACACGGACTACATCATTCGTGCAGACCGCGGCATGGGCACCTGGCTTGCCGTATTCGACAATAACAACGACGTGGTCGCAGCGATCTCACAGCGTCCGGACATGAGCCGCCTGCTCGATCTTTTGGATGAAAAGGGCGACGAGATCTTCTCTCAGGCGGACTCGATCATCATCGAGATCGACATGGACAAGGACATCGTCAAGCGGGCGTTCCGGCTTGCACAGAAGTACAACAAGCCGATCTACACCGTGGTCGCCAATATGTCCATCGCGGTGCAGCGTCGTGACTTCCTGCAGGAGACCGACTGCTTCATCTGCAATCTGCAGGAGGCAGGTCTGCTGTTCTCGGATGACTACACCGAAAAGGCCACGGATGAGATGGTCGACATCCTCTCCGAAAAGGTCACCCGTGCACAGATCCCCAACATGATCATCACGATGGGCGATCGCGGTGCGGTCTATGCCAATATGAACGGCGACAAGGGCCACTGTCCTGCGAGAAACGTCGAGGTGCGTGACACCACGGGTGCAGGCGATGCGTTCTTTGCCGGTGCTGCCGTGGCACTGACCTTCGGCAAATCCTTGAAGGAAGCCTGCGAGATCGGCTCCTTCCTGGCAGCCTCCGTCATCATGACCACCGAAAACGTCTGCCCGCGTTTCCTTCCCAGAGAACTCGGCATCGACGTGGACGTAGAAGACTAACACCAAAAGGACTGTTGCCCCGCAACAGTCCTTTTTTGAAAGAGGAATACGATGCTCAAATATAAATGCCTGGTACTCGACCATGATGATACCACCATGGACAGCACCGCCCACGTACACTATCCCGCCTTTTTGGAGGCGATGAAGGTCATGCGTCCCGGCGTATGGATGACGCTTGACGACTATTTCCGCATGAATTTTGCACCCGGTTTTCACGATTACTGCGTTGACACGCTCCGCTTTACGCAGGAGGACTTCGACACGGAACTCAAAATGTGGCAGTCCTACGTCGACACGCATATCCCGCAGGTCTATCCCGGCATGGCGAAGATCATCCGCCGGCAGATCGAAGAGGGCGGCTTTGTCTGCGTGGCATCGCACTCCATCAATAAAAACATCCTGCGTGACTACCGTGCGAACGATCTTCCGGAGCCCACGCTCATTTACGGCTGGGAGCTGCCGTTGGAGCTCCGCAAGCCGGCACCCTACAGTTTAGAGCAGATCATGGAAAAGCTGTCGCTTTCCCCGAAGGATCTGCTCATGGTCGACGATCTGAAACCCGGCTACGACATGGCAAAGGCCTGCGGCGTGGATTTTGCTGCCGCCTGCTGGGCGTACGACGTGCCGGAGATCAAGGCATTCATGCGTGAAAACTGCGATCTGCTCTTTGAAACCCCGGAGCAGCTGGAGGACTATCTGTTTGAAACTTAAAGCGATCGTTTTTGATTTAGACGGCACACTCATCAATACGCTCGAAGATCTGCAAGGCAGCGTCAATGCGGCACTTGAAACGTTTTCCATGCCGCCGCGTACGCTCGACGAGGTGCGTACCCGTGTGGGCAACGGCATTTTCAAGCTCATCGAACGTGCCGTTCCGGACGGCACGGATGAAGAAACGGTGCAGGCGGTATTTACTGCCTTCCGTGCAGACTACGCCGTCCGATATAAAGACAAATCCGCACCGTACAGCGGCATTTCGGAGCTGCTGCGGGAACTGAAAAACCGCGGCATCAAAACGGCGGTCGTTTCCAACAAGGCACACCCCATGGCAAAGGGACTTTGCGAAGACCGCTTCGGTGATTTGCTTGATGCCGTGTTCGGTGAGAGCGAAACGATGCCGAAAAAACCCGATCCGCAGATGGTCTGTGCTGCACTCGAAGCCATCAAAGTTACCAAAGAAGAAACGCTCTACGTCGGCGACTCCGAGGTAGACCATAAAACGGCCGCAAACGCGGGCGTGCGATCCGTATCCGTGCTGTGGGGCTTCCGCAGCGAGAAAGACCTCCGCACCGTCGGTGCAACGGAGTTTGTCACCGCACCCGAAGAACTTTTAGCATATTTAGAAGGATAAACACCATGAAACTTCTGAAATCACTCGATAAAAAAGAACTGCTCACCCGCATCGTTGTGGGCATCCTCGCCATCGGCATTCTTGTCGGTGCGTATTTTTATGCTACCGACGGCAGACGCGGCAACGAGATCACCATCAACAGCGGCTACGAGTTTGAAACTGCCCGCGTGCTCGAGGTGACAGAGGAGCAGTTTGAGGGCAGCGAGGAATACGAAAACGAACACGCCTCCGGCTATCAGATTTTAGAGCTGGAACTGCTCACCGGACGCTATACGGGCGATCAGGTGACGGTGAAAAACGTCTTCAGCGTGCTTGCCAAGTATTCCATCTACGTGACGCCCGGCATGGAGATCACCGTCGCCGTCAAGACGGTCGGTGACAACGAATATCAGGTCGCGATCTACAATTACAGCCGCAGCAAAACGATCTGGCTGTTTGTCGCACTCTTTGCCGTGCTGCTGCTGTTTATCGGCGGCAAGCAGGGCATCGCTGCGATCTTCGGCCTCGCACTCACGGTCTTCGGCATCCTCTTCGTCCTGCTGCCGCTCATCGTGCAGCGTGGCTGGCCGCCCATCCCGACCACGCTTCTGCTTGTGAGCTTCACGATGTTTGTCAGCTACGTCTTCATCGGCGGCATCCACACCAAGGCGATGACCGCGGCACTCGGTGCCTTCGGCGGCGTGCTGCTTGCAGGACTGTTTGCGTATCTTGCGGGCAATGCACTGCATATTTCCGGCCTCAATGACGACCGCGTGACCGACCTCTACCGCGTAGCGGGTGACTACGGCATCAAGCTGCACGACCTGTTTTTGTGCGGCATCCTCGTCTCTGCCGAGGGTGCGATCATGGACATCTCCATGAGCGTTGCGTCTGCCGTCGAGGAAGTCCACCGCGTCGATCCGTCCCGCAAAACGTGGCCGTTGTTCCGCAGCGGCATGCACATCGGACGCGATGCCATGGGCACGATGGCAAACACCCTCATTCTGGCGTTTGCAGGCACGGGCCTCACCACGATGATCTTCACCTATGCCTACAACGTCACCTACAACCGTCTGATGAACGAAGACTTCATCGCGGCAGAGCTGATCCGTGCCCTGGCCGGCAGCCTCGGCATGATCCTGACGGTGCCGCTGGTCGCACTCGTTGCGGCGGCGATCTTTGCAAACCAAAAAGAAAAACGCACCGACGTGCGTGAAAAATAACCCGAAACAAAGCAGGAGATGAAAGTGATGAAAAAACGCGTTTTTTCCATGATCCTGGCAATGCTGATGCTCTGCAGTCTGCTGCCGCTGACGGCGATTGCAGACGAAAGCACCGACTGTATCCGCTCCAACGAACTGATCGACGGTGACCAGGTCATTTTCTACAACCCCGGTCACGGCATGGCGATCTCCAACGTCAATGTCAACGACTGGTATCTGCAGCCGCAGGCACTCACGCCCGCAGATGGCGTGATCACGGAGTATCCCGACTCCGTGCTGTGGACGGCAGTCGACAACGGCGACGGCACGTGGTCGTTCACCGACGGCGGCAGCAAGGCGATGGCGGCCTATCCTTCCGGCACCTACGTCGAGCTGACGAGCGATCCGACCGTTGCAAACGCAGACAGCAAGTGGACGGTCAGCTTTGACGAGAGCGGCCTTTGCTATATCAAGAGTGCCACGGTCGAAAACTCCTACGGCCCTGCCTATATCGAATGCTACTATAACGCCAATAAGGATCAGACCACGGTCACCGGCTACACGAGCAGCAACCCCATGAACAAGCCGGATGACTTCGGCTTTGAACTTTACATTCTGGGTGCGTGCAGCCACGAGTGGACGCCGACTTCGGAGGTGAAGGCGACCTGCACCGAGGAAGGCAGCATCACCTACACCTGCGAAAATTGCGGCAAAACCAAGACCGAAGCCGTTCCTGCGACCGGACACAACTATGTAAACGGTGTCTGCACCCTCTGCGGTGCGGAAACTCCGGGCTATGTCCGCACGGAATGTGTCTGCGACGGCCTGCAGGTCGTGCTCTACAACCCCGGTCACGGCATGGCGATCGCCAATGAAAACGATAACGACTGGTATCTCATCCCGCAGCCGGTCACGCCGGAAGGTAACATCATCCATAATCCGGACGATGCGATCGTCTACACGGTGAAAAAGAACGCAAACGGCACCTGGTCGTTCTGGCAGGGTGAGGATACCGTCGCGGCCTATGCGAATGCCACCTTTGCCGACATGACGAACGATCCGAACCACGCGGGTGCGGACAATGAGTGGATTTTGACGCTCCACGACGGACTGTTCTATTTCCAGAGTGCATCCATCGTCTACGACTACGGCGTTGCCTACATCGAATGCTACTACAATTCCTCCCGCGACAAGACCTACATCTCCGGCTATGCAAGCTCCAACCCCCTGAACAAGCCCACGGACTTCGGCTTCGAGGTCTACGCACTGGGCGGCAGCGAGCACAACTGGGTGGAAGAAGAGACCGTTGCACCTGCCTGCTTAGACGACGGCTACACGCTCTATACCTGCACCAAGTGCGGCATGAGCGAGCAGAGGGACATCGTCCCCGGCGGCCATGCCGATGAGGACAAAGACGGCTACTGCGACGTATGCGGTGCCTATCTGGCAGACAGTGCCTTCATTGCCGCAACGGGCGGCGAACTGCACGACGGCGATCTTGTCGTCATCTACAACCCCGGTCACGGCATGGCCGTCACCAACGAAACCGACAATAACTGGTATCTCGTTCCCGAAGAGGTTACACCGCAGGACAACATCATCGACAGTCCCGAAGACTATATGATCTGGACGGTCGTGGAGAACGAAGACGGTACCTACTCCTTCGTATGCGGTGACAACGCCATCGTTGCATGGCAGAACGGCACCTATATCGAGCTGACCAACAACGCGGACTATCCGGGCGGCGACGACGAGTGGATCGTCACCTATAAGGACGGCTATTACTACATCCAGAGTGCAAGCCTTTCCAATTCCTACGGCCCTGCGTATATCGAATGCTACTATAACGCGAACAAGGACAGAACCAACATCTCCGGCTACACCAGTGCCAATCCGTCTAATAAGCCCAATGATTTCGGCTTCGTGTTCTACATCCTCGGCGGCGAGTCCGATCCGCACGTCTGGGATGAAGGAAAGACGTTAAAAGACGCGACCTGCACGGAAAAGGGCAGCATCCTGTATACCTGCACGGAATGCGGCGAGACCAAGACCGTTGAGATTCCCGCCCTCGGCCACGATACCGTCAAGCTCGAAGCCGTTCCCGCGACCTGCACGGAGCCCGGTCTGACTGCCGGCGAGTACTGCACCCGCTGCGATTACAAGGTCGCACAGAAGGAGATCCCCGCTCTCGGTCACGACCTCGTGATCGACGAAGCAGTCGAGCCGACCTGCGAGGAACCGGGCTTCACTGAAGGCTTCCACTGCACCCGCTGTGACTACGGCGTGGCACAGACGGAAATTCCCGCCACCGGCCACAATTTTGAAAACGGCACCTGCACAAACTGCGGTGCAGAAGAAACGCATTGCCCCTGCTGGGACTACACGGACGTTGATCGGGGCAGCTGGTATCATTCCGCGGCAGATTTTGTGATCGAACGCGGCATCATGGGCTCTACCAAGACGGACGCTCTGACCTTCGAGCCGTCCACCGCCTGCACGAGAAGCATGATCGTGTCGATCCTGTACCGTCTGTCCGGCAGTCCGGAAGTGGAATATGAGGCAAAATTCCCCGACGTGCCTGCAAACCGGTGGTACACCGACGCTGTCATCTGGGCGGCACAGAACGGCATCGTCAAGGGCTATGACACCGGGCTTTTCGGCCCCAACGACAAGATCACAAGAGAGCAGATGGCAGTCATTCTGATGACCTACGCACAGTACTGCGGCAAGGAAACGACACAGACCGCAGACCTCTCCGTCTTCCCGGACGGCAGCAAGGCAACGTGGTCGAAAGCCTACGTCGAGTGGGCAGTCGGTGCCGGCATGATCTCCGGCAAGACCAACAACGGCAAGACGCTCCTCGATCCGCAGGGCAACGCCACCCGTGCCGAAGTCGCCTCCATCCTGATGCGTTTCATTCAGAATATCATCGAGTAATCTTTGACCGAGCGAAAATAAAAGCAGCACCGGAAATTCCGGTGCTGCTTTTCCGTTCCCCCTATCTCTCGCGCCAAAAAGCCTTCTCCTTGAGGAGAAGGTGCCCCGAAGGGGCGGATGAGGTGTCATTGCGAGGGCACTTGCGCCCGTGGCAATCT
>JAZUDF010000118.1:0-15422 GCA_045639485.1 Faecousia sp.
AAAAGGAAAAAAAAAAAAAAAAAAGAACCCCGCCCCTGCAAGATCTTGCAGAGGCGGCTTTGCTATGCGGTTTTCAGAAGCCACCTATAAACTGCTGTCCGTTTTGATCAACGGTGCGGTACTCTTCCGAGCCGCTGTCCGAGCCGTCATAGTAAATATAGATCAGACCGTTTTCATAGCTGATGATATTCGGCCACCAGACAGAAGGATCGACCCGGTCGACGATCCAGAGCGTGTTGCCGTCTTTGTCAATCGCACAGCAGTCGGGGCCGTAATAGCCGCAGATATAGAGTGTGCCGTTTTCGTCAAAGCAGGCACGGGCACTGCCGCCGACGAAATCTTCGTTGCACCACAGCTCTTCGCCTGTCTGACGGTCGAACGCCCTGAGATAATGTCCCGAGGGCACACCGTCAACGATGACGCCCTGCTCGTTGATGATGACAAGCTCCTCTGTCTCCGTGACCACACAGGGACTTAGCAGCTCTGTCTGTGCACAGTCCGGCGAGGTGTAGCCCCACAGAACCGTGCCGTCTGCGGCACACGCCATGACATTGAGGTAGGCACTGCAAAATTCGTCATCGTTCATCAGCACCTCGGTTTCAAGGTGATCGACCTTCAGTTCGGGCACGGCAGTCGTTTCAGGTGCAGGCTCGGTATCGGGTGCCGCCGTTGTTTCCGTCGCTGTTTCATCAGTCGGCTCCGGCTTTTCAACATAGCCGGGCTTGAATTCGCAGCCTGCAAACCCGCAAAGAAGCAACACAGCAGTCAAAAGGATGGCAAACAGTTTTTTCATCGTCTTTTCCTCCTAAACGACCTGGAATAAATAGAATTTCAGATAATCGGTTTCGGGGACGTTCCATAAGATCGGGTGGTCAGGTGCCTGCTGATAGGCGGCGATCTGCCGCAGCTCACGGCCTGCATCGAGGGCTGCCGCTTTGAGCATCTTTACGAATTGCTCCGACGGCATGAAATGACTGCACGAGGCCGTGGCAAAGTAGCCGCCGCGGGGCAGAAGGCGGATCGCACGCAGATTGATCTCCTTGTAGCCGCGTTCGGCGTTCTTCGCCGTCTTGCGGGATTTGGTAAACGCGGGCGGATCAAGAATGATAAAGTCGTAAGGGCTCTTCCCTTTTTCGAGCTCCGGCAAAAGGTCGAACACGTCTGACGTCAGAAAGTCCATGCGATCGGAAAGCCTGTTTCGCTCTGCGTTCGCCTTTGCCATGTCGATCGCACTTTGCGATACGTCCACGGCAGTCACGCGTTTTGCCCCGCCCTTTGCCGCATTGAGGGCAAACGAGCCCGTGTGCGTGAAGCAGTCAAGCACGGTCTTGTCCTTTGCCAGCTTCATCACGGCAAGGCGGTTATATTTCTGGTCGAGGAAGAAGCCGGTCTTCTGTCCGTTTTCCACGTCGACAGAGTAGTACACGCCGTTTTCGCAGATCTCGGTCACGGGACTTTCGGGGATCGGCTCGTCTGCAAGACGGAACCATCCCTTGTTCTGCGGAAGTCCCTCCAAAGAACGGATCGCAACGTCGTTTCGCTCATACAGACCGCGGATGTCCTGCCCGTCATCCCGTAACACCTTGACGAGGAGCGGAAAAAGCACATCCTTGATGCGTTCGATGCCGACGGATAAGGTCTGCGTGACAAGATACTGCGAAAAGCGGTCGACGGTGAGTCCCGGGAAACCGTCCGCTTCGCCGAAGATGACGCGGCAGCAGGAGACGTCGTCGCCCATCACGGTCTTGCGGTACTCCCACGCATAGCGGATGCGGCGTTCCCAGAAGGCGGCGTCGAAGGTGTCGTTGGCGTTGCGGGACACAAGCCGCACGCGGATCTTGCTCTGCAGGCTCAAAAAGCCCGTACCGAGGTATTTGCCGCCTTTGGTCACGGCATCTACCAGACTGCCGTTTTCCGTTTCAGGGCAGTCGATGACCTCCGCTTCATAGATCCACGGATGACCGCCTGCAACCCACCGTGCACCCTTATCCGTGACGGTCACTTTTGGGTATAATCTTTCTGATTTCATACTTTCTACCTTGTTAATTATGAATCGTCAATCGTTAATAGTTAATTTTCGACGAGTTCGAGGAAGCGGTTGATCCGCTGCTCGAAGATGCCGAGGCTGCTTCTCCAGAAGCTGACGTCAGAAAGGTCGATGTCCGCCATCTTCGCCACGTCCTCCACAGTGCTGACCGTGGTGGCATGAAGCAGAGCACGGTACTTCGGCAGGAAGGCTTCGCCTTCTTCGAGGTATTTTGCGTACAGACCGGCTGCGAACAGTCCGCCGAGGGCATACGGGAAGTTATAGAAGCTCAGGGAACTTGAATAGTAGTGGCTCTTGCACAGCCACATATAGGGATGCAGAGTGTCAGGATCGATGCCGTCGCCGTAGGCACGCAGCTGTGCTTCGTGCATCATCCGGCACAGCTCGTCCGGGAAGGCAAAGCCGTCTTCGGTCTTTTTGAAGGCTGCCGTTTCAAACCAGTAACGGGACATGATGTCGCACATGATCTGCGTGGTGTCCTGCAGCTGGCTCTCTAAAAGTCCCAGCTCGACCTTCGGATCGGTCGCTTCATCCAGTGCCGCCGCCATGATGACGGTCTCATTGAAGGTCGATGCCGTCTCTGCAACGGGCATGGAGTAGTTGAGGTTCAAAGGACGGTGGCTTTCGATCTGCGAGCCGTGATAGGCATGGCCGAGCTCGTGTGCGAGCGTCACGATGTCGCCGAAGGCACCGTCAAAGTTTGTCAGCACGCGGCTCTGCCTGATCATCGGCAGGTTTTCGCAGAAGGCTCCGCCGACCTTGCCGCTGTGGGGATAAAAGTCGATCCACGCCTCGTCAAAGGCACGCTCCATGAGTGCTGCGATGTCGGGTGCAAAGGGCTTGAAGTGGTCGATGAGGTACTTCTTCGCATCCTCGACCGTGTAGGTGGCGGTGTTTTCGCCCATGGGTGCAAACAGATCCCACCATTTTAAGCCGCCCTCGTAGCCGAGTGCCTTTGCTTTCGCTTTCAGATACTTCCAGAACATCGGGAGCTTTTCCTCGATCGCGGTGATCATCGCGTCGAGCGTGGAGCGTTTCATGCGGCTCTGCCGCAGTGTCATGTCCAGCGGGCTGTCCGCCTTGCGAAGTTCACACTCCGTGTTGACCTGAAGCTTCAGATTGTTGAGAGCGAAGCAAACGCCGTCCTTGACCTTGTCGTAGCAGGCAAGCTCTGCATCATAGGCGTCCTTGCGGACAGCGGGATCGGGATCGTAGGCAAGGTTGCGTACCGCACTGAGGTTGAGTTTTTCGCCGCGGTAGTCCGCCTCGACCGTGGAGGTCAGATAGGACTGCAGATTTTCCCACGCCGCACCGCCGGAGAGGTTCATCTTGGCAAGTGCCTCCTCGACCTTTTCATCGAGGGCGTACTTTGCCTGCTCTTTCATTTCGTTCAGAATGAAGCGGTATTCAAGCAGGAACGGATCGGATGCGATGACGGTATCGAGATCATCCAGGCTGCCGACAAAGGTCTTGACAACCGCCTCGGCACCGCTGCAGTCGCTGAAAATCTTCTGCACGCTGCCCATGGCATCGATCGCTTCGTTGTCGGAGGTGTTGGTCGCACTGCGAAGCTCGGCATAAGCGAAGATGCGGAAGCCGAGTGCTTCGATCTTCTCCTGAGAACGCAGGACTGCTGCAAGCTGTGCAGCTTCGGTCGCTCCGTCTTTTTTCAGCGTGGACGCAAGACCGCCGAGTGTCGTGACCTCCTGCGTAAGTGCCGCCATATCTGCGGCAAACTGCGGATCGTCAAAGCCCTTGTAAAGCGGGGAAAGGTCCCATTCTCTGTTCATAAATTCATCCTCCTGTGATGTTTTTTACGCTCGTCAGTATTGCACAAACACGGCATTTTCCTCTTGTGCACTTTTAACGGCTATTTTCGGTATTTTTTCACCGGATCGCGGTTTTCGGTACAAATTATCCCGGTTTTCCGTCTTTCGCCGGTTGACAGAAAAACCGTGAATATTTCCCGTGAAAAAGAGTTATAAACATTTTCCACAGACTTTTGCACAAGGGAAAAACGCAGTTTTCCACAGCCCTTTTCCCATTTTTTCCAATTTCTGTCAGGTGCCGCAAATGAAGGTACCGACTTTGGTACATTCTCTTATTTTGTTAACATAACACTTTTTCAGCACATTGCCGAACAAGTGATTTTTTGTGCTCCGCCTGCTTTGGCGGGAGGAGCAAGCCCCTCCCCTACGGGCGTTCCTTGTATAAGGTTCCCACAGGGGCGTCATTACTTCATCAACAAAAACCGCATAAAGATGCTGGCGACTTCGGCACGGGTGGCGGTGTCCTGCGGAGCAAGGTACGCGATCCCCTGCGTCTGTTTGCCGGAGAGGATGCCGAGAGCCACTGCCCAACGGACCGCATCACGCGACCAGGTGACCTTTCCCTCGTCGGGGAAGTCTGCAAGGTTTGCCCGCTCGTCGGTGCTTCTGTGCAGGATCTGCTTGGTGTAAGCCATTAAAATCACCGCCATCTGTTCGCGGGTGATCTTGTCGTTGGGACCGAATTTGCCGTTGTCATAGCCGGATACGATGCCGTTCTCATATGCCCACATGACGGCATCCGTGTACCACTGGCCGTCCTTCACGTCAGGGAACTTTGCCGTATAGGAAACGGCGGGACTTCCCTGCAGACGGTAGAGGATGGAAACGATCATCGATCTTGTGCAGGCGGTATTCGGTTCAAAGGTGAGCTCTTCCGTCTTCGTGCTGCCCATGATGCCGGCACGGATGACGAAATCCGCCGCCTCATGGTACCAGCTGTTTCTGTCGATATCGGTGTAGCCTTCGCAGGGCTCGGCATCCGGCTCAAAGCCGGCCCAGACCGTGTGGTTGTTGCCGACGCTCGTGAAGGTATAGGTCAGGCTCGCGGGCAGGGCACGGTTAATGCCGTCGACCTTGAACTCGCTGACGTGCCAGCCCGCATTTGGCGTGACGGTGACGGTGAAGTTGGCTCCCTCGGTCACCTGCGTGGTCGGGGTGATGGTGCCGCCCTCCGAGCAGGAGGTCGTGATGGTGTAGACGTTTTCGGGAACGTCGCCCTTGTAGGTACCCTTGATGAGATGGGCGTTCTTGTCGACGAACAGCAGTCCGCCGTTTTGCTGCTTTTCGATCTCCAGCACCTCGACGAAGGCTTCGTTGTCGACCATGCTCTTGTCGATTTCCGCCATATCGTAGAACGGTGTGCCGTCGGAGGTGGCGATGAATTCGTTGGCGGAAATGCGGATGCGGCGGCTTGGCATGCCGTCTGCCCACTTGCCGTCCTTGTAGATGCAAACGCCGTCCTCGACGAGTGCGGTGACGGTGCTGCCGGTGTAATAGCAGTCGATGCCGGACATCCGCAGGCCGAGGCCCTTGCCGCGTCCGATCGCCCAGTTGAGGATATCGAGCAGGTCGCTGTAATAGACCTCATAGACATAAAGCAGATTGCCGAAGGGTGCGATGGTATAGATATCGCCCACGGTAACGGTATGTCTGCCGCCCGACAGGTAAAGACTTGTGCGGATGCCGCCGGAGTTGGTAAAGGACACCTTGGAGCCGGTGGCACGGTTGGCAAGGTCTGTCATCCAGTTGCCGCCCGTCGAGGACATCGGGTTGGCACCGATCTGGTCGCCCGTGACGGCGGTGGTGATGTAGCCGAGCTCGTGTGTCAGTGCATCCTGCACGCCTTCGACTGCGTCATGGGAGATCGAAAGCACCTCCCGCGAGAAGCCGGCTGCGTTGGCGGGCGTGTCGTGCAGGGCATAGCTGCTGTCTGTGATATAGGTGTGCTTCAGGTTCGTGACCGAGACCTTTTTATCTGCGGTGAACTGCAGGCTCGCCGAAGCGTAGCCCTGTGCCTTGGCGGACGACTGGATGTACGGTGCACGGGAGGTGCCCGTCTGACCGTAGTGCGAATGGCCGCCGCAGACAAGGTCGATGGGCGTGGAGGAAGACAGCTTGGAGGCGATCTCCTCACCGTCTTCGTGCACTAAAAGCACCACCGCGTCCGCCTGCCCGCTCGATTTGAGGTTTCTTGCGGTGTTTTCCACGGTGGAAAGTCCCGTTCTGATCGTGTAGGGGTTGATGCGTGTTGCCATGATCGAGGAAGAATAGTCGGGAGCATAGCCGATGACGGCAACGTTGACCGAGATCGTCGAGCCGTCCGTGGCAGTCGCGGTCTTGTGCAGGATCACGTAGTCCTTCGTGAAATTGACGCGTTTCGACGTGCCCGCGTAGTAGAGGTTGGAACAGACGATCGGAATATTGTTTTCAAAGGTCTCATCGTCGATCGTGTAGTCCGGCATCGTACCGTCGTCGTCCGTGGTCAGCTCGATGCCCCAGTCAAACTCGTGGTTTCCGAGTCCGACGGCGTCATACCGCATCGCGGCAAAGGCCGCACTTAAGGGCCAGCCATGCTGCAGATTGGACACCACGTTGCCCTGATAGATGTCGCCGCCGTCGAGCAGCAGCGTGCGGGAGGTGTCGCCATTTCTGGCTTTTTCCACCGTGCCGGCGATATAGGCAAGACGGTACTGGTAGTCGGCCGGATCCTCGTACGCCGTGTCCACGAGATAGCCGTGGATATCGGAGGTCTCAAAAACCGGCAGCGTATAGGTCGCTCCCGCAGCAGAAGCGACCGGCATCGGCACAAGCGTGAGCAGTAACAGCACAGTCAATAAAACAGCTGTAAATTTTTTCATAGAAACGCATCCTTTCGGGCACACTCAGTGTGCCTCTGCTTATCAATGATCACTGACCACTGATCACTGTTTTTCTGACTGTATTCTATCATTCTTTTATTCTAATGTAAAGAAAAATGCTTGACATTCCGGGAGCGATATGGTACACTTGCAGAGCTGTCAAGAAAAAAGCTTTACAGGAGGTCGCCATGAAACAGGATCCCACCGCCATGACACTTCTGTTTGACTACTACGGCGAGCTGCTTTCCGACAAGCAGAAAACCTGCTTTGACCTGTATTACAATCAGGACTACTCCCTCGCGGAGATCGCGGAGGAGATCGGCATCAGCCGTCAGGGCGTTCACGACTCCATCACCCGTGCGGAGAGTGCTCTGCGTGAGATGGAGGAAAAGGCCGGCTTTATCGCCCGTGAGCAGCGGCTGCAGGAGCTTCTCTCCGAGATCAGCCTTGCCGCTTCGGAGCTGCTTGACAGTGAGGATGACAACGTACGCGGGATCGCAAGGAAGATCTGCGAGACCGCACAGAAGATAAAGGAGTAACCAATGGCATTTGAAGGCCTGACCGAAAAACTTTCCGCAGTTTTCAAAAAACTTCGCGGCAAGGGCCGTCTGACTGAAAGCGACGTCAAGGAAGCCATGCGTGAGATCCGTCTGGCACTGCTTGAGGCAGACGTCAGCTACAAGGTCGTCAAGGACTTTGTCAAAAACGTCACCGAGCGTTGTGTCGGCAGCGACGTGCTGGAAAGCCTGACTCCTGCACAGATGGTCGTCAAGATCGTCAACGAGGAGCTCACCGCTCTGATGGGCAGTGAAAACCAGAAGATCAACAACGCCTCCAACGGCCCCACCGTCGTGATGCTGGTCGGTCTGCAGGGTGCAGGCAAGACCACCAACGGTGCAAAGCTGGCAGGCCTCTTCAAAAAGCAGGGCAGACGCCCGCTGCTTGTTGCCTGCGACGTTTACCGTCCCGCTGCCATCAAGCAGTTGGAGGTCGTCGGCGGTCAGCTCGAGATCCCCGTCTTCCAGATGGGACAGACGAACCCCGTCAACATTGCCAAGGCCGCCATCCGCCATGCGATCCAGCACGGCAACGACATGGTGTTCCTCGACACGGCAGGCAGACTGCACGTGGACGAAGAGCTGATGAACGAGCTCAAGGCCATCAAGGCCGAGGTCAGGCCGTCGGAGATCATGCTGGTCGTCGATGCGATGACCGGTCAGGACGCGGTGAATGCCGCACAGACCTTCAACGAATGGCTCGATATTGACGGCGTGATGCTCTCCAAGCTCGACGGCGACGCGAGAGGCGGTGCGGCCCTGTCCGTCAAGGCCGTCACCGGCAAGCCGATCAAATTCATCGGCGTGGGCGAAAAGCTCGACCAGATCGAGCCCTTCCACCCCGGACGTATGGCAAGCCGTATCCTCGGCATGGGCGACGTGCTGTCTCTCATTGAAAAAGCCGAGCAGGCGATCGACCAGAAAAAGGCCGCAGAGCTCGAAGCAAGACTCCGCCAGAACAAGTTCACGCTTGCAGATTTCTACGATCAGCTCGTACAGATCCAGAGCATGGGCTCGATGCAGGACATTCTCGGCATGCTGCCCGGTGCGGGTGCACTCAAGGACGTGCAGGTCGACGAAAAAGCCCTCGGGCACATCAAGGCCATCATCCAGTCCATGACGCCCTATGAACGCGAAAACCCGAACTGCATCGGTTCGAGCCGCAAAAAGCGTATCGCGGCCGGCTGCGGACAGCGAGTCGAGGACGTCAACAAGCTGCTGCGGCAGTTTGACTCCATGCAGAAGATGATGAAGCAGTTCAACGGCCCCGGCGGCAACAAGAAGATGAAAAAGCTGCAGAAGATGGGCGGCATGCCCGGCGGCATGGGCGGCTTCGGCGGCTTCCCCGGTTTCTGAATCAACGCAGAGATGCGAGATTAAATAAAAAAAGAAAAGAAAAGATATTATTTTTGGAGGTATTCCCATGGTTAAGATCAGACTCAGAAGAATGGGCGCTAAGAAGAACGCTTATTACCGTATCGTTGTTGCAGATTCCCGCAGCCCCCGCGACGGCCGCTGTGTTGAAGAAATCGGCACCTACAACCCCCTGACCGACCCCGCTACCATCACTGTCGACGCCGAAAAGGCAAAGCAGTGGATCAAGAACGGTGCTCAGCCCACCGATACCGTCAGAGGTCTTCTGAAGAAGGCAAACGTCCTGTAATTTCCCGAAGGAGAAGCACGATGAAGGAACTTTTGCTCTATATGGCAAAGAACCTCGTCGACAATCCCGATCAGGTGACCGTGACCGAACTGGAAGGTGACCCCACCGTCCTGGAACTGCGTGTCGCACCCGAAGATATGGGTAAGGTCATTGGCCGTCAGGGCCGTATCGCGAAAGAGATCCGTGCGATCATCAAGTCCGTTGCACAGCGTACCGGACAGCGTGTATCCGTGGAGATCGTTGATTAACAGACGAGGCCAAAAAGCCGGCTGCCGCAATTTTGGGGCTTCCGGCTTTTCTATTCCGGTGATTCGGAATTTAACGAGATGATAAATCTGCCGAAATCTTGTTTGTCCCCCTTGCTAAATTCCGATTTGAAGCACTCTTGCGTCGGTTTCGGTTTCGTGATATGATAGAAATAGAAATATGGCGTTTTTCCTCAAAAGGAGGCTTGGCTATGAACAAAACTTATTTAGAGGCAGGCAAGGTCGTCTCCACGCACGGCGTACGCGGCGAGGTGAAGCTGCTGCCGTGGGCGGACAGCCCTGAATTTCTGCTTCCCTTTACCACACTCTGGGGCGAGGGCAACCGGGCACTCGAGGTGGAGGAAAGCCGCGTGCACGGCACGTGCGTGCTCTTCAAATTCAAGGGCATCGACACTGTGGAGGAGGCTTCCGCTCTTCGCGGCAGGATCCTTTCCATCCGCAGAGATGACGAGCATCTGCCGCAGGACGTGGTGTTCATCGCAGACCTGATCGGTCTGCCCGTGTTCTCGAACGGCGAACAGATCGGCGTTCTGAAGGAAGTGCTCACGATGCCGTCCTCCGACGTTTACGTTGTCAAGGGCGAACACGAATACATGATCCCCGCCGTGCCGGCGTTCGTACCGGAGGTCGATCCGTCCAAGGGCAGGATCGACGTCAATCTCATTGAAGGGATGCAGAGCGATGCGGATTGATATTCTGACCTTATTCCCCGACACCGTGGGCGACGTGCTGTCCGAGAGCATCATCGGCAGAGCACAGGAACGCGGACGCATCACCATCCGCACCCATCAGATCCGGGACTACACGACCAACAAACAAAACCAGGTGGACGACTATCCCTACGGCGGCGGTCACGGTGCGATCATGCAGGCAGATCCCCTGTACAACTGCTGGTGTGCCGTCTGTGACGAGATCGGCGGCCCGGTACACACGGTCTACCTCTCCCCCGCAGGTCACGTCTTCTGTCAGGAGGATGCCAAGCGACTTGCCCGGGACGTGGAAAACCTCATTTTAGTCTGCGGGCACTATGAGGGCATCGACCAGCGGTTCATCGACGAGTGCGTAGACGAAGAGCTCTCCATCGGTGACTTTGTGCTCACGGGAGGCGAGATTCCCGCGATGGCGATTGCGGACAGCGTGGCAAGGCTGCTGCCGGGCGTTTTATCCGATGCCGAGTGCTTTGAGGACGAAAGTCACTGGAACGGTTTACTTGAATATCCCCAGTACAGCCGTCCTGCCGAATGGCACGGACGTACGGTGCCGGAGGTGCTGCTTTCCGGCAACCACGAGAACGTGGCACGCTGGCGTCGGAAGCAGTCGATCCTGCGGACGATGCGTCGCAGACCGGACTTATTTGCAAAGCTGCGTCTGCCGGGTAAGACAAAAGCAGAAAAGAAGTTCATCAAGGAACTGGAGGATGAGGACGATGAGTTCAAAGCTCGATACGCTGAAAACCTGGGTAAGTGAGGCAAAGCATATCGTCTTTTTCGGCGGTGCGGGCGTTTCCACAGAGAGCGGCATCCCCGATTTCCGCAGCGTGGACGGTCTGTATCACCAGAAATTCGACTATCCCCCCGAGACGATCATCAGCCACAGCTTTTTCGTACGCAAGCCCGAATACTTCTACAACTTCTACCGTGAGAAGATGCTGCCCCTCGGCTTTGAGCCGAACGTGACGCACAAGGTGCTGGCACGGTGGGAGCAGGAGGGCAGCCTCGATGCCGTTGTGACACAGAACATCGACGGCCTGCACCAGAAGGCGGGCAGCAAAAAGGTGTTTGAGCTGCACGGCAGCGTGCTGCGGAATTACTGCACCAGATGTGGTAAATCATATTCTGCAGAATTCATTAAACACAGCAAGGGCGTCCCGCTGTGCGATTGCGGTGCAATCGTCAAGCCCGACGTGGTGCTGTACGAAGAAGCACTTGACGAAGATTGCATGACGGGAGCGGTAAACGCGATCGCAAGGGCGGATCTGCTCATTGTGGCAGGCACGTCTCTCACGGTCTACCCTGCCGCAGGCCTTCTGCGGTACTTCCGGGGCAAGCATTTAGTGCTCATCAACCGCGATGAAACCCCCTACGACGACGAGGCAGATCTTGTTCTGCACGACTCCCTCGGCGACGTGTTCAAGGAACTGTAAACATGAAAAAGAGGCGATCCGAACAGATCGCCTCTTTTTCATTTCAATTTTGCTTTAGTCCTTCGGAACAAGGCGGACCTTCATGTAGGTTTCGTACCGGGTACTCACCTCGCCCGTCCACTGGTCTTCGACCGTGATCTCACGCACGCCGGCGTCGATGACTTCCATCTTCACGCCGCCGAGCATCAGAATTTCATACTCGCCGCCGGCACCCTGACCGACGGTACCTTCGATGTAGCCGCCTTCGACGAGTTCCTTATCGGCGTAGATGATGAACACGCAGCAGTAAGGACCTGCGAAGGTGGGCGTTACGGACTCGAGTAATGCGGTGCTGAGGAAGTACGGCTCGGTGATGATGGTGCCGATGCTTGCCTTCAGGTTTTCCATGGTAAAGCTGCCGCCGATAAATCTGCCGAAGTCGACCGTGCCGCTGTAGAGCACCAGATCGTCGCCGGTCTCATAGGCGGAAAGCTCGGTTTCAAGGCCGTGGCCCATCATCCGCATCTGCGGGCGGAAGTTTTCGCCGAACATGCTCGTCGCACCGGCATCGTATTCGCTTTCATCCAGCTGGGCAGCCCAGATGCCTTCGTAGTAGTTTTCACCCTTGTAAGCGGAGGAGAAGGCGTTGTTGTCGTGCTCCATGGAGACATTGCCTTCGTTGAGCTTGAAGTACTCTTCCATCCATGCGGGAACCTCATCCTTGGAAAGATCGCGGTACTTGGAGGCGTCAAACGCATCAGGGTTGGCATCGCCGTCAGAGGTGACGGTGACGCTGCACTTGAAATAGGTCGTACCGACATTGGCGTAGACAACTGCTTCGCCCTGCTTGTGGGCGGTAATGGTGCCGTCTTTTTTGACGGAGACGATATCACTGTCAAAGCTGGAATACCACACGTCGTCGGGATTTGCATTTTCGATCAGGAACTGTGCGGTCTCGTTGCCGGCAAGGGTTGCCTCGGTGATGTTCTGTGCAGGCTCGGCGGTAAAGAAGCCGAGGTTGTTTTCTGCGGCGTAGGCACGCACGGCTTCATTGTCCTCGCCGTAGATCCGCAGGCCGATCACGGGATCGGCATTGATCTGATCAAAAGAGGAGAAGCGGTAGCCGATGCCGTATTCGCCGACGGTATGCAGGCTCGCGGGCACGGTGACGGACTGCAGCTCACGGCAGTCGATGGCATAAGGCTCAACGGTCTCCACGCCGTCGGGGATCGTGACGGCGGTTTCTTCCATGCTGCGATGCAGGTGGTAGAGCGTCTTGCCGTCGGCACTGTAAAGGCTGCCGTTTTCCGTCTTGAAGTTTTCAGATGCGGAGATAAACTCGCAGGTGGTACCGGCCAGAGCACCGCTTTCGATCGCGGTCAGGCTCTGCGGGAGCGTCAGCTTCTCCACGTTGCCGGCGTTCATAAAGGCGTCCTTGCCGATGGTCTGCAGGGTTTCCGGCAGAACGATCGTCATGGCACCGCAGTTTTTGAAGGTGCCTTCGGGCAGGTCGGTGATCGATGCTTCCAGGCGGATCGTTTCGGCATTCATGCCCTCAAACACGCAGGTGCCCATTTCCGTCACCGTTGCGGGGACTGTGATCGAAGGCAGGTTGGAAAGTTCTTTGAACGCACCGTCTTCGAGTGTCGTGACGGATGCGGGAATGGTGAGCTCGGTCATCATATAAACGCCGGAGAAGGCGTAGGGTGCAATGGTGGTCACACCATCGGGAATGGCGTAGGTCTCGTCCGTGCGGTCCGTGGGGTAAGCGATCAGGCGGGTGCCGTCCTTGCTGGCCAGAACGCCGTCGATCGTCTGATAGTTCGGATTGTCCTCCGCGACGGTAAAGGCAGGCGTGCGGATGCTGATGAGAGCACAGTCCTGAATGTCCGTGACGGATGCGGGGATGTGGAAACTTTCTTCACAGGCAGTGTTTGTAAAGGCGAAGGGCTCGATCGTCTGCACGCTGTCCGTCAGCGTGACCTTCTGCAGGCTGTAGCAGCCGTAGAAGGCGTAGGCACTGACCGTCGGCACGGATACCGTGATCTCGGTCAGGCTGCCGCAGGAGCGGAACGCGTTTCTGCCGATCTCCTGCAGGCTTTCGGGGAAGGTGACGGCAGAGAGCATTTCACAGCCGGAAAAAGCAAGGTCGCCGATGGCTTCCAGACCTTCGGACAGCTCGATGCTCTGCAATGACATGCATCCCCAGAACATTCTGGTGCCGATCTTTTTCAGGCCGCTGCCGATGCTTGCGGTCTGCAAGGACGTACACTCGGCAAAGACAAATTCGCCGACAGTTTCCAGAGAGTCGGGCAACTCGATGCCGCCGAGGCGTTTGCAGTAGAAGAACGCACCGTCGCCGATGGAGGAAACGCCTTCGGGGATGGTGACGGTCTCAAGCATAACGTCGCCGGAGAACACGCCCGTGCCCAGCGTCCGCAGCGATGCGGGAAGCGTTGCCTGCGTCAGATATTCGCAGCACTCAAAGGCGTAGTCGCCGATCGCGGTGATACCTTCGGGCACGGTGAGGGACTTGATCGCAAGGCAGCCGCGGAAGCAGTCTGCCCCGATGGCGGTGACGTTTTTGCCGTCAAGCTGCACGGGAATTTCCGGTGCTTCTTCGTCTCCGAGGTACGCTGTCAGTTCAAGCGTGCCATCGTCAAGTTCGATATATTCAAAATCGCCGGAAGTCTTACTTTCTTCGGTGGCTTCCGTTTCGGCGGTCTGTTCGCCGTTGCAACCGGTCAGGCAGAACGCGGTGAACAGCATTGCGATCACAAGCAGGATCGAGGTCAGTTTTTTCATGGGGATTCTCCTTTGTAAGATCGATTTCACATCATTATACGAAGATGAAAGAAAAACGGCTATACGAAAATCCTTCGTCAGCCGTTGTTCTCGTTGCAGGGATCATATCGCCAGGGTGTGTCGTCATAGGTGACCAGGAACAGTCTGCCGCGGCGGCAGTTCCGCATCCGTTCCATTTCGGGATCGAGGATGTACGGCACGCCGTCGATCGTGATCTCCGCCCAGCCGTGGTCGATGTAGTACCAGTCAGGTGCGTCCATACCGGACACCGCCCGCACGTCTTTATAGCCGAGCTGTCTTGCGATATAGTACATCTGGGCGGCATAGCAGTAGCAGTTGCCGCGACCGCGATCCAAAAGACGCAGCATCGCGTCTTCCGCCCAGTCCTCCGCGGGTGCACCGTGCGGAATGTGGGTGTTGTTGGGCTGATAGTACACATTGGAATACACGGCATCGTAGCAGGCACGCAGTTTTTCTTCCTGCGTCATCGTGTCGTCCGTCACGTCAAAGATCAGCTGACGGACAGCGGCGTCGATCTGTGCGTTGCCGCTGGTGTATCTGCCGACACTGTCAAACTGCAGGCCGTCAATGACACCGTCCGTAAAGAGCAGACCGCTGTCCAGACCGTAGTAGCAGTTGCCCTGCAGCTCGAAAAATCCGCAGCCGAAGCAGGGCGTGCCGTTTTTCAGAACGCAGATCGTGCCGTCCAGCAGCGGCAGAAGCGTTTGATCTTCTTCGATCACGCACGTGCCCCCGGCATCGCAGCGGTAGTTCACGCCGCCGAACTGTCCGCGGCAGTCAACGACCGTTCTTCCGTCCAGCAGCAGATGCAGCTTGCCGTCAGACAGCGAAAAGCCGTCCGGCTGCTGTGCGACCGTGTCTCGCCACAGGTCACTGTCACGCATATTGCTGTGACTGAGCTCCGCCTCGACAGACGTGCAGTAGTACCACGCACTTTGTGTATCGGGAAGCTCCTGTTCAGTTGCCGTTACCTGCGTCTGCGTTTCCTGCTGCTCCGATGCAGCCAGTGCCGAGATCGCGATCACGGAACACATCATTGCCGCACACAGCAGCAATGCGATCCATCGTCTCATGGTTTTCCCTTTTCGGCACCTTGCGTGGTTTTTCGTGCCGAACAGTATCCCTTCTGAAAATTTCGTTTTATTTTACCACTTTTTTCCGCAAATCGCAAGCAAAATTCGCCCCTTTCCGACACAATTTGTCATAAAAGACATCAAACATACAGAAAAGACGCACCGACAATTCGTCGGTGCT
>JAZUDF010000119.1:0-2725 GCA_045639485.1 Faecousia sp.
GCAGGGGTCAGACTGTAATAAACGCGGGTCATCCGCTTGCCGACCAGCACCTTTTCATCGGAGATGTAGCCCTGCTCCTGCAGACGGTAAAGGACAGGATAGAGCGTCCCTTCCTGCAGAACAAGATTGCCCTTGCTGATCCGCTCCGTCTCCTGCACCAACTCGTACCCGTACATTTTTTTGCCTTGGAGCAAAGAGAGAATACACAAGGTCGTGATCCCCTTTTTGAAATGCGACTGTAAGCCTTCTGCCTTCATTCTTGCACCGCCTTTGTTTGTTAGGGAATCTCTGATGAAATCGTCTTCGGCTGAACAGCGGATCTTTTGCCCCATCCGCGCAGTTCGAAAAACAGGAAATACATCAAGTATTCCCGTGTTTTCCGAACTTTCGCCTGTGACAAAATCTCTCGCTGTCAACTCTTGTCGATTTCATCAGAGCTTCCTTAGGATAATCCCACTATAATGCAAATACTTTGAATTGTAAATACTATACAATGCAAAATATTGTTGACATCGCAGACAATGCGTGGTAGTTTGGAAATAGAAATTTTTGGACGAATGGGAGAATTGCAATGAAAAAGGTCGTAATTTATTGCGCAACAATCTTACTCTTGCTTGCAGGATGCACGAATACGCCGCAAGATAAGCTGCAGGAGATCACTGCCTCCGCAGATTACTCGCAGGCCAATCTCCGGAACGGTTTTGTGGAAACACCGGAGGGGTACTACTATCAAAACGACAATCTGATTTACTTCTGTCAGCGGGGCGGTGATGCGTTCTATCCGCTGTGCAGCAAACCGAACTGTGCCCATAACGATGAAAACTGTAATGCGTGGTGCGGTGTCGCGTTCGGGTATTACAATGATGCGCTTTACGCGGTGTTGTCGGATGCGACGCTCGGGCAATACGATCTTGTCAGGATGAATCTGGATGGGACTGACCACACGGTGGTGACGCACTTTGCTCCTAAGCAGGGCGGCGGTTATCAGTTCTGTTTCCATCAAGGAAAGCTTTACATCTATGCTTCCGCAGATCTGAGTCTGCCGTTGGAGGAACAGACTGACCGTTTGATTTTGCTTGATTTGTCGGATAATTCTCAGACCGAGCCGTTTTCGGACTTCTTCCGTGAAGGAAACCGCTTCTCGATCCTCAGCCTTTACGGGGACAAGCTCTATGTGCTTGCACAAGAAGATCCCGCGCAAGAGGATTTCTGCGTGATGGAGCTTGACTGTGTCACCGGCGCGGCAAAGGAATTACTTCCCCTGCAGCTTGGCATCGTCTATGCCACGGATACGACGCTCTACTATTTGGAGCCCGGTGTCGGTTTCCGGGAATATGATCTCATGAGCGGCGAAATCAAGGACTGCGGCCTGCCGGTCAATGACGCATGGTGGGCGGCATACGATGAAGAATACATTTACCTGATGGGTTACGGGCGCAACGATGACAAAGACCATACGCTGTATTTCCTGTCCCGCGATTATGAACTGCTCGATCAAATCGAGCTGACAAATGACCTATATTACAATTTTGCCGCAAGTGACCGTCTTTATTTTTCCGAGAATTTCGGCGCGCTGACCTATTATCTCGACAAATCAGAGATTGGCACACACGCACTATCACTAAAAATTTTGAATTCAAATTAAGCATGCGATGACCGGAGGTGGGAACGCAATGCAACTGGATATCAACCATCTGTCGAAGTCCTACGGTGAGAAGCAGGCGCTGAACGATTTTACATATTCTTTCCGCCCCGGCGTGACGGCAATTCTGGGCCCGAACGGTGCAGGAAAAACAACGCTGATGAATCTGATCACAGACTGCGTGAAGCGGCAGAGCGGCGACATTCTCTATGACGGCACGGATATTCTGAAGCGCGGTAAGGCGTTTCGGCAAAAGCTCGGCTTCATGCCGCAAAGTCAGGGAATGTATGAGCAGATGACCGCCTACGACTTCCTCTGCTATATGGCAGAGCTCAAAGGACTCAAAAAGAAGATTGCGCTGCCGCAGATCAAAGAGCTTCTTTCCGTTGTGAATCTGGAGGACGCTGCACACCGAAAGGTCGGAGGCTTCTCCGGCGGTATGCGTCAGCGGGTGATGCTGGCACAGGCGATGCTCGGCACGCCGGAGGTGCTGCTGCTTGACGAGCCGACAGCGGGACTTGACCCTGAGGAACGTGTCAGACTGCGCGGCTATATCGAAAAACTTGCGTCCGACAAGATCGTGCTGATCACGACGCACATCACAAGTGATGTGGAGACGATCGCGGACAAGATCCTTCTGATGAACCACGGCAGGCTGCTCTTTGCCGCGTCCTGCTTTGATTTCATCCACGGCTGTGGGGCAGCCGACCTCGAAGCCGCTTACTTAAAAAGGCTGCACAGCTTATGAAAGAAACAAAACGAGTTCTTCTTGCCCCGAAGTTATGGGGGTTGCTGCTACTTCTTTTGGCGATCAGTCTGATGCTGACGGTGGCGCAGGATCACCATTCCGACGGTTTTTATGCCGAATACCGCTCTGTCCTTTCGGAGTTCTCCCCTGTCCGTCCGGAGGAAGGGCTTGCGGCGATCGAAGCAGAGTTGGGTGAGCCGTATTCCTTTGACGAAAACAACATGGACGCCTGGCTACGGCGGGAGGCTTTGACTGAGCTGCAGTCACAGTTCACGCATATCGTCGAATACCCGGCGTATTTAGAGCAGGTGCAGGCAAATGTGAAGCAGATGCAG
>JAZUDF010000120.1:0-7598 GCA_045639485.1 Faecousia sp.
GATAAACCCCCCCGTCCCGAGTGACCGGAACGGCGAGTTTTATTGTTTTTACGAAAACTAACGTTTATGAATTCTTGCCGCTTCTTTTCAGGCAAAGAAGCGAGTGAGGATCGAGGCAAGTTCGCTTCGCATTGCACCGGCGGTCGGATTGAGATAGGTCTTGTCGCCCGTTGCCTGTCCGGAGATGATGCCGGCATCGACTGCCCATGCAAGATAGTCCTTTGACCATGCGGGCACGTTCTTTGCATCTGCAAAGCCGCTCATGTCGGCTCTGCCGGTGACGTCGCGACCGAGGAACTCTGCCAGCTTGTACATGAACACAGCAAGTTCCTGACGGGTGACATTGCCGTTCGGATCAAAGATTCCGTTGCCCTTGCCGGAGGCTAAACCGTTCTTTGCACACCATTCAATCGCAGTGGTGTACCATTTTCCGTCCTTGACATCAGTGAAGGTACCCTGATAGGGTGCTTCTTCGTCATTGCCGGCAATGCGGTAAAGGATGGAGGCAACCATGGAGCGGCTGACTTTGATGTCAGGCTCAAAGGTCAGTGCTTCGGTCGTAGTGCTGCCCATCAGACCTTCCTTAATGACATAGTCAGCATACGGATGATACCATGCCTCACGGTTGATATCGGTATAGCTTTCACAGGGATCTGCAGGTACGGGAGGCTCCCAGGTCGGATCCTCGTCGCCGCAGCGGGAGCAGATACCGTCCACATAATCATGGCCGAGTGCCGCAATGACAGTACCTTCTTCGACCTGCTCGTGGCAATCAAGACACCAGATATCGCCGGTGTAGCCGGGCTCGGTGCAGGTAGGCTCTACAGCACCGGTCAGTTCCGTGTTTTCGTGGTTGCAAGGCTCAACCTCCGGATCGCCGGCACCGCAGTAGATGCATTCGCCGTCGACATAGTGGTGGTCGGTCATCTCAAGGACAATGCCTTCTTCGACCAGTTCGCCGCAGTCAAGGCACCAGACGTCGCCGGAGTAGCCGGTTTCGGTGCAGGTGGGTTCCACTGCATCGCGGATCTCGGTGTTGTCGTGTGTGCAATCAATCGGGGTGAACCCGCCGATGACGGTGGTATAGTACGTTGTGCCGCCGCTACCGCCCTTATAGAGGTTAAAGGTCTTGTCGTTGCCGTAGCCGCCGTTGCCGTAAGGACGCCAACCGGTGTTGTTGAAGCTCATAGTGTTGTCGTTGGACACAAGTGTCCAGACGCCGCCGGAAACGGTGAGCGTCCAAGGCGTACCTTCGTCAGAAAGTGAAATGCTCTTTGCACCGTTGCAGGCAAGTGCACCACCCGTATAGAAAATCCTGCCGTCATTGTATTCCCAGATATCGGCTGCGGCGGGGGTATCAATGGTTTCGCCCGTGTAGGTGCCGCCGGGATATACCCAGTTGCTGCCGACATTTGTCGCCATTGCAATTCCGGTAGCAGAACTTGTAAACACATAGGTGCCGTTTGTCAGTTCGTCCTGCGTGGTAATTCTGGTAAACTCCGTAGAGCTGCCCGTGCCGCCGACGGTGTAGGTATAAAGAGCATAGAGGTTGCTACTGCCGTTCAGGGTATAGACACTGCCGGCGGGATAGATCGCAGCAGGCTTCTCGGTGACATTGTCATAGGTCAATGCAACCCAGCCCTTGAATGTGTACTCATAGTCACCGGTCGGTTTTCCGTTCGGTGTGGGAAGCGTGACATTATCGCCCGCATAGGCATCGATTGCCTTGCAGGAAACACCTGTGGGGACAGAGAACGAGAGCGTCGCAGGCGTCTTGGCTGCAAAGATAACGGTCAGAGTGCAATCTTCGGTCGGCTTGGAAACGCGGAAGTCATTGCCGTTCTGCGTCACGGTCGCAGCATCTTCAGGCTCCAGCGTGTAGCCGCTGACATAGTAGCCTTCGGCGGGAACTGCCGTGAAGGAGCGGCCGGAGCCGGTCACGGTACCCATGCTTTCGTCTGCAGAAGCTGCAGTGACAGTAAAGCTGCTGCCGCCCTGCATCTCGTGTGCCATGCCGGACGGGGTGTCCATATCGGGCACATCCTGACCGAAGAGCAGCCACGCAAATTCAGGATAGTCGATGAAGACATTTCGGTTACCCTGCACGGCTGCACAGCAGTCGTTTCGGCTCATTTCCCAAGTATCAACGGGATCGATTTCACACCATTCAAGCAGGGTGTCCAGGTCGTAGATGATCTTGTCGCCGGTGTTGGCGTTGTTGCCGGAGCCGGAGGCAGCGGTTTTGGTGAAGAGGTTGAGGTTTTCACCGGTGGCTTTGCCGTAAGTTACATAGACATACAGCAGGATTCTTGCAACGTCGCCCTTGACGTCGTCCTTGATCTCGACAAGGCCGAGGCAATCGTTGCCGGAATAGCTCGAGTTGTACCAAAGCACCGTCCTGCCGCCATATTCTTTGGTATTATAGGAGGTGCAAAGCTGCTTGGCGTTGCCGAACGTCCAGTGGCCACGGGTAGAATTGATGGTGGAGTCGGACGGACGCAGATGATGCAGATCGGAGCCGGCACCGGATTCGTAGAAGTTGCCGTGGCTCTTCGGCCAGACGTGCTCACGGTTATAGCTCGAGCTGATGGCATCCGCGTAGATCAGGCTTGCATCCGAGGAACCGCCCGAGCGGTCTGTTTCAGACCAGTAGGATGTCAGGCTCTTATAGGAGACGGTATTCGTCAGCGTGTTCCACATGAGATTATGCAGAGCGTTGAACAGGTCACTGCCGCAGGCCTTTACGGAGTTGTCGGTTTCAATACCTTCCAGTGCGGAAAGGTTTTCCCATGTGTTGCTGCCGGTATAGTATTTCTCTGCGTCTGCACTGAGTGCTTCACACAGTTCATGCCGGGTGCCGGTATTGATCGTGCTGCTTGCGGCAAACACGGAAAGGCTGCCTGCAAGCAGTGAAACAAGCAAGGCAAGGATGAGGAATGCGGAAAGAAAACGTTTGCGTATCATGGTAGTACCTCCAAATGTGCTTCTCTTATCTTAACAGATATTCTGTCGAAACTCAACCGTAAATTGCGGCATTGAAATTCCGGCAAATCGTGCTATGATGTAAGTAAGAAATGAAGGTGACACGATGTTTGATCTGATCATTCGCGGGGGCTGCATTCTCGACGGCTCCGGCAAGGATTCATACATTGCCGACATTGGCATTAAAGACGGAAAAATCGCACAAATAGGCGTGCTTGGTGCAGATGCTGCGGAAGAGTTGTCCGCAGTCGGAAAGACTGTCACGCCCGGATTTATCGATATCCACCGACATGCAGATGCTGCCGTGTTCCGCGACGGTTTCGGTGAACTCGAACTGCGGCAGGGTCTGACGACGATCGTGAACGGTAACTGCGGGCTGTCGCTTGCACCCGTGGCGGTTGCCCACAGAAATGAAGTTTTAAATTATCTCACTCCCATCATCGGCACGGCAGGAACCGGCGTGGAGACTACCTCCATGGACGGCTATCTTTCCTGCATCGGGAAAACGCCGGTCAACGTCGGAATGCTGGTCGGTGCAGGCGTTCTGCGGGCAAATGCCGCAGGATATTCCGCTGCACCGCTTTCGCAGGCACAGTATCAGACGATTTACAGGCAAATGGAGCACGCACTTGCCGACGGGGCATTCGGCGTGTCTTTGGGCCTCGGATACGCTCCGGAGTGCTTCTATTCGACGGAAGAACTCATCCGGGCACTTGCACCGCTTGCCAATACCGACGTTCCCCTCACCGTGCATATGCGTGAGGAAGGTACGGCAGTCGACTCTGCCGTAGAAGAAATGCTGACCGTAGCAAAGGCACTGCACTGTCCTTTGCATATCTCACATCTGAAAGCAATGGGCAAACGCAACTGGGGAATCAAAATTCCGAAGGTGCTGACGATGCTGCAGAATGCCCGTGAGAGCGGCCTGGACGTATCGTGGGACGTTTATCCCTACACGGCGGGATCAACGCAGCTGCTGCACATTATGCCGCCTGAGCTGCTTGACGGCGGCACGGAGAAAATCTGCCGCAAGCTGCTGGAGCCTTTAGAACGCGAGCGGTTGAAAGACCGTCTTGCAAACGGCACGGATTTTGACAACATCTCCGCCCTTGTCGGCTGGGATAACATCTATATGTCCACGCTGGGCTGCCCGCAAAACCGGATTTATGCCGGCAAGTCCGTCCGAGAGATCGCAGCCATGAGAAGGCAGTCGCCGGAAGACTGTGTGTTTGACCTTCTGGCAGAAGAAAAATGTACGATCACGATGATCGATTTTATCACATCCGAAGAAGATATCGCAAAGATCCTGCGTTCGGATATGGTGAACATCATCTCCGACAGCACCTATCCCCCCGAGGGAAAACCTCATCCGCGACTTTTCGGTACGTTTGCACGAGTGTTGGATAAATACGTGCGGCAGGAACAGATCCTGACTCTGCCCGAGGCAGTCAGAAAAATGACTTTTATGCCCGCAAAGGCATTACGCATCAAAAACAAAGGTTTACTTCAGGTAGGATATGATGCGGATCTTTTGATTTTTGACCCCGCACAGGTACGGGAAAATGCGACCTATGAGACGCCCGACCGTTTTTCCTCCGGTTTTGACGTCATTGTCGGCGGCAAGATTGCACTGACAGACGGCAAACTGGTCAATGTGGAAAGCGGCAAGGTGTTAAGGAGAGATGAGCATGCTTGAAGAAGCAAAGAAAAATGAACTGACCGAACTGTGCCGGACGCTCATTCAAAGGCGAAGCTATTCCGGTGAAGAAAATGAGATCGCAGAATTCCTGAAAAGCTACTGGCTCAATGCAGGCTTTGACAGTGCAGAGTTTGACAGATACGGCAATATCGTTGCACGCATCAAGGGAAACCGCCCGGGCAAGTGCATCCTGTTTGACGGACACATCGACACCGTTCCCGTCGGAAACCGCAGTGACTGGTCGCACGATCCGTTTACCGGAGAAATCGAAGGCGGCAGACTTTACGGACGCGGAACGACGGACATGAAGGGTGCCGTGGCAGCCTTTTCCTTTGCGGCAAAAGAGTTTCTCGCTGCACACGGACACGATTTTGCAGGAGAACTTTGCATGGCCGGTGTGGTGCACGAGGAATGCTTTGAGGGCATCAGTGCCCGTGCGATTTCCGAGGCAGTCAAACCCGATCTTGTTGTGATCGGCGAGGCATCGGAAATGAATCTCAAATGCAGTCAACGTGGCAGAGCGGAAATTCTGCTTGAGACCTTCGGCGTTCCCTGCCATTCGTCCAATCCCGAAAAGGGCGTGAACGCAGTGTATGCGATCTGCAGGATCATTGAAGAATTCCGCAAGGTCGCACCGATCAAGAATCCGGAAATGGCGGGTGACGGTATTATGGAGCTGACTGACATCAAGTCTGCTCCCTACCCCGGTGCCTCTGTGGTGCCGGAATACTGCCGTGCAACCTACGACCGCAGGTTACTTGTCGGCGAGACGCGTGAGAGCGTACTTGCACCCCTGCAGGCGATCATTGACCGGCTGCAGAAAGAAGATCCTTCGATCCGTGCAAAGGTATCTTTCTCCGAGGGAAAAGAACAGTGTTACACCGGTGAGACGATCGCTGCCGACCGTTTCTTCCCCGGCTGGCTTGTGGACAAAAAAGAAGATTTCGTGCAGAAGATCTACCGGAAGGTGTGCGAAAAGGGTTATGCCCCCGAGCTGACCGGTTATTCTTTCTGCACCAACGGCAGCCACTATGCCGGTGAGGCGGGCATTCCCTGCATCGGCATCGGCCCATCGAAGGAAAACATTGCACACACCATTGACGAATACGTGGAGCTTTCAGAATTGTATGCGATTGCGGATTACTACACTGCCGCAATGGAGGCCATGCTTCTGTGAGCTCGGAGGAGAACGGAAATGATTACAGAATCTTTTGATATTGAGAGCAAGCCCATTATCAGCCTGCGGGATATTTACGGTGAACAGAAGCATCTGGCGGATGTTTGTATCGTCACCTTTTCCAAGTTTATCTATGATACGATCCTGAAGGAGCTGGAATGTGAACGGATCGCACAGATCGGTGCCTGCAACGGCAATGTGCCGATCTATATGTTCCGTTATGAAGGACGACGGATCGCTTTTTATCTGTCCCCGATCGGCTCTACCGCTGCCGCGGAGGATGTGATCGAGGTAAATTGGCTGACCGGTGCGGAGAAATTCGTGATGTTCGGTTCCGCCGGCAGCCTTGATTTTGAAAAGACCGCAAATAAGTTCGTGATCCCGACGGATGCTTACCGTGACGAGGGAATGTCCTATCACTATGCACCGCCTGCGGACTATATCACGGTGAAAAATGCTTCTGCGGTACGGACGATCTTTGAGGAGCTGAAAGTGCCCTTTGTCGAAGGAAAAACCTGGACGACGGATGCGATCCTGCGGGAAACCGCCGGACAGATGGCGAAAAGAAAGGCAGAGGGCTGCATCGCCGTTGAAATGGAAATTGCCGGCGTGCAGGCAGTTTGTGACTTTTACGACTTTGAGCTTTTCACCTTCCTTGTGACCGGCGACGTGCTTTCCGAGGACGGATATACCACCGGAACGCTTCAAGATGCAAACCACAACGTTGATAAATTCCGGCTTGCTTTGGAACTCGCCTGCCGCATATAACAAAAATGGACTCCCGGATGGGAGTCCATTTTGGTTTTTTATCTCTTGGAGAACTGTCAAGGCGTTAAGAAAATGTGCCGGTGGCACATTTTTAGCCTTGAGTATCTCGGCTATGCCGAGATATGACCACGGGAACCGGGGTCATCTGCATCGAAAAACCCTCCGCGAAAAGCGGAGGGTTTTGTTGATGCAGATTATCTCTTGGAGAACTGCGGTGCACGACGGGCTGCTTTGAGACCGTACTTCTTTCTTTCCTTCATTCTGGGGTCACGGGTCAGGAAACCGGCTGCCTTCAGGGCTGCACGGAATTCGGGGTTGACGCCGAGCAGTGCACGGGAAATGCCGTGACGGATGGCACCTGCCTGACCGGTCACGCCGCCGCCTTCGACGGTGCAGACAACATCGACTTTGCCGATGGTCTCGGTGGTGACGAGGGGCTGACGGACAATGAGCTTGAGGGTGTCGAGACCGAAGTAATCATCGATGTCGCGACCGTTGATGGTGATAACGCCGGTGCCGCCTTCATAAACGCGGACTCTTGCAACGGAAGCCTTGCGGCGGCCGGTGCCGTACTGTTACTGTTTCTTGCTCTCGTACATTATGTGTTACCTCCTTAGTCCTTCCATTCGATGGGCTTCTGGGCTGCGTTGTTGTGCTCAGCACCCTTGTAGAGCTTCAGGCGGGTCAGAGCTGCACGGCCGAGGGTGTTCTTCGGCAGCATGCCCTTGACTGCGAGTTCCATTGCGAAGTCGGAACGGGACTCCATCAGAAGACGGTACTTGGTTTCCTTCAGGCCGCCGATCCAACCGGAGTGATGACGGTAGTACTTGTCTTCCATCTTGTTGCCGGTGAGGATCGCCTTGTCGGTGTTGATGATGATGACGAAATCACCGCAATCAACATTGGGGGTGAAATCGACCTTGAGTTTGCCGCGGAGCAGGTTGGCGGCGATGAAGTCGGAGGCCAAGCGGG
>JAZUDF010000121.1:0-1965 GCA_045639485.1 Faecousia sp.
TTGTTCGCAAAATTGTTGATAAATTCAGCCGCTTTCTCCTGAAGCGGTTTTGAATGGTAGGTATTTGAAATGGCAAAAAAGAAAAAAGAAGAAAAAACTGAACGTAAGATTGATCCCAACGTCATGGGGCTTCGAGCGGAAGTCGTCGAGCAGTCGATCTGTGATACGCTGGAAGTAAACTTCATGCCCTACGCAATGAGCGTCATTATTTCCCGTGCAATTCCGGAGATCGACGGCTTTAAGCCTTCGCACAGAAAACTTCTTTACACGATGTATAAGATGGGGCTTCTGTCCGGAGCAAAGACCAAGAGTGCAAATATCGTCGGTCAGACGATGAAACTCAACCCGCACGGCGATGCTGCGATTTACGAGACGATGGTGCGTCTGGCACGCGGCAACGGTGCACTGCTGCATCCGTTCGTTGACTCCAAGGGCAACTTCGGCAAGGTCTATTCCCGTGATATGGCGTATGCAGCCCCTCGTTATACAGAGGCAAAACTGGATGCCATCTGCACTGAGATCTTCAAGGACATCGACGCCGACACCGTGGACATGGTCGATAACTATGACGGTTCCATGAAAGAGCCTGCATTGCTTCCGACGACCTTCCCCAATGTGCTGGTTTCCAATAACAACGGTATCGCGGCAGGCATGGCAAGCAATATCTGTGGCTTCAATTTGCGGGAAGTGTGCAATACTACGATTGCATGGATCCGCAACCCGGACTGTGACCTGTTGGAGACGATGCCCGCACCGGATTTCTCGACAGGCGGCGAGATTATCTACGATCCGCTCGAGATGCTGGATATCTATAAAACGGGCAAAGGCTCGTTCAAGGTGCGTGCAAGATGGCGTTATATCAAAGAAGGCAACGTCATTGAGATCTATGAGATCCCGTACACTTCTTCCGCAGAAGCAATCATCGACAAGGTCGCTGAACTGGTGAAAGCCGGAAAGATCCGCGAACTGAATGACATCCGCGATGAAACAGACCTCTCCGGTCTGAAGATCGCTATCGATCTCAAACGCGGTGCAGATCCGGATAAACTGATGCAGAAACTGTTCCGTCTGACGCCGTTGGAAGACAGCTTTGCCTGCAACTTCAATATTCTGATTGCCGGTATGCCGTGTGTGCTCGGCGTGCGAGAGATCATTGAAGAGTGGACGGCGTGGCGTGTGGAGTGCGTACGCCGCAAGACCTATTATCTGCTGCAGAAACGTAAAGAGAAGCTGCATCTTCTCAAGGGCCTCGGCCGGATTCTTCTTGATATTGACAAGGCGATCAAGATCATCCGTGAGACGGAGTCCGATGCAGAAGTCATCCCGAACCTGATGATCGGCTTCGGCATTGACGAAGTACAGGCGGAGTACGTTGCGGATATTAAACTACGTAATATCAACAAAGAATATATCCTCAAACGTCTGAACGAAACGGAAGACCTTGAAAAAGAGATCGATGATCTTGAAAAGACGCTGAAAAGCGATGCCCGGATCAAGAACATCATCATCAAGGAACTCGAAAACGTTGCTCAGAAATATGGCAATGAACGCCGTACGGGTATGATCTACGACCATGAGATCACTGTAGAAGAAGAGGAAGATGACGCACCGGACTATCCCGTAACGATCTTTGTGTCAAAAGAAGGCTACTTCAAGAAAATCACGCCGCAGTCACTCCGTATGAGCGGCGAGCAGAAGTTCAAGGAAGGCGACAGCCTCAGCTTCTCGCAGGAAGCCACAAACAAAACAGAACTTTTGGTGTTTACCGACAAGTATCAGGTTTACAAAACGAGATGCTCCGACTTTGAAGACGGCAAAGCATCCGCTCTCGGCGATTTCCTGCCGCAGAAACTCGGCATGGATGACGGCGAATCTGTCATCGATGTGTGTCTTCCCGGCGACTATAAGGGCAACATCCTGTTCGTTTTTGAAAACGGCAAGGCTGCCAAAGTGGCTCTCGAAACC
>JAZUDF010000122.1:0-22580 GCA_045639485.1 Faecousia sp.
CAGCTGGAAGACGTTCTTGCAGAGCTGTCCGGAAACGGCTATGACTACCGCATTGCCTCCGGCGGCGGCAGAATGAAGATCACGATGGACCGTTATCAGGCAAACTGGGGCATGGTCGAAGAGGGCTGGAAGACGCATGTACTGGCAGAGGGCAGACAGTTCTCTACTGCAAAGGAAGCCATTGAGACCTACCGCGCAGAGACCGGCTGCATCGATCAGGATCTGCCCGCCTTCGTGGTTGCCCGCAACGACGAGCCCGTGGCAAAGATCGCCAACGGCGACAGCGTGATTCTCTTCAACTTCCGGGGCGACCGTGCACAGGAAATTTCCCTTGCCTTTGACCGCAAGGACTTTGATAAGTTTGACCGTCCGGGCTATACCGGCGTGAAGTTTGCCGGCATGCTCGAGTACGACGGCGACCTCAAGATCCCCTATAACTATCTTGTTGAGCCCCCCGTCATCCGCAACACACTGACCGAGGTCCTGTGCAAGGAAGGCATCCGCGAATACGCCCTGTCCGAAACGCAGAAATACGGCCACGTCACCTACTTCTGGAACGGCAACCGTTCCGGCAAGGTGGACGAGAGCCTCGAAGTTTACGAAGAGATTCCCTCCGACGTCATTCCGTTTGAGTTTGCACCGAAGATGAAGTCCGTGGAGATCACCGATAAGATGGTCGAAGCGATGGCATCCAAGAAGTTTGACTTCCTGCGTTGCAACTTCCCCAACGGCGACATGGTCGGTCACACCGGCGTGATGGAAGCAGTCGTCACCGCAATGGAAGCTGTCGATGAAGGCGTCCGCCGCATTCTCGAGGCAGCTGACAAGTACGGCTACACCGTTTGCGTCACCGCTGACCACGGCAATGCCGATCAGATGACCGAGACGAAGAAGGGCAAGACCTCCGTGCGTACCGCACACAGCCTCAATCCCGTTCCCTTCATCATTTACGATTCCGACACGAAGTTCGAGATCAAGGAAGGCAATTACGGCCTTGCAAACGTCGCTCCCACCATCGTGAAGATGATGGACATCGAAGCTCCCGAATGCTGGGAAGACAGCATGATCTGATGCATATGAAAAAGCACCTGCTGATCAAATTTGATCAGCAGGTGCTTTTTATTTTGTTCTCTTCAGGTTCTACGCAGAAACATCGCAGCGTTGTTCAGTGCAGTCTGTGCCGTCGCATTTCTGATCTGCTGACGGTCGCCGGAGAAGTGATATTCCTGCACGTCAGTCGTCACACCGTCCGTCACGCCGATATAGACGAGGCCGACGGGCTTGTTGGTGTTATCGCTCTTGGGGCCTGCGATGCCCGTCACGCTCACGGCAATGTCAGAATTGATCACACGCTTTGCACCCTCTGCCATGGCTTTGGCGACCTGTGCAGAAACTGCACCGTAGGTGTCAAGCAATTTTTGCGGAACGCCGAGCACTTCATTTTTGACCGTATTGGAGTAACTGATGATGCCGCCCAAGTAAGCAGCGGAGCTGCCGGAGACATCCGTCAGCAGTTTGCCGATCAGACCGCCGGTGCAGGACTCCGCCGTGGCGAGCGTCTTGCCCGCTTCGATGAGTTTTTCGATCAGGTATTTTTCTTCGGACATATCTTCACCTCTGGGGTATACTGAAGGGCGACCGCAAGGGTCGCCCCTACAGACTGATGATTACTGATGATAGCGGATCTTGACGAGTTCGGTGTTTTCCAGTGCACGGGCGATCAGGCCGTCAACGTCGAGTCTGCTTTCGACCTTTTCGACCTCCGCCAGTTTCGGCTTGGTCTTGGGGTGCTTCGGGGTGAAGACCGTGCAGCAGTCTTCATAAGGCAGAATGGAGGTGTCGAGCGTGCCGATCCTTCTGGCAACCGTGACGATCTCTTCTTTATCCATACCGATGAGCGGATGGAACACGGGCATATCCACGACGGCATGCGTCACTGCCATCGCTTCCATCGTCTGGCTGGCCACCTGTCCGAGATTTTCACCCGTGACAAGACAGCCGCAGCCGTGATCCTTGGCGATCAGAGATGCGATACGCATCATAAACCGACGCATGATGAGCGTGAAATATTCCTCCGGACAGTTATCGCGGATGGCTTCCTGAATTTCCGTGAAGCCGACGATATTGACAGACATTCTGCCGCAGTAACGCGTCATCAGCCGTGCAAGTTCCAGCACTTTGTCTTTTGCAAGCTCGGAGGTGTAGGGATAGGAGAAGAAGTGGACACATTCGAGCTCTACGCCGCGTTTGGCGATCATGTAACCGGCAACGGGAGAGTCAATGCCGCCGGAGAGCAGCACAGCCGCTCTGCCGCCCATACCGGTGGGCAGACCGCCGGCACCGGGTTCTGCGGGGCCGTGGACGTAGGCCGCCAGATCACGGACTTCCACATAGACGGTATACGCAGGATGATGGACATCGACTGCAACATTCGGGAACGCCTCGGCAATTCTGCCGCCGATCTCCTGCGAGATCTGAATGGAGTTGAGGGGGAAGCGTTTATCGGAACGCTTGGACTCGACTTTAAAGGACTTTGCACAGGCAAGGTCATCGCCCAGGTAGTTGATGACGGCATCGTAGATGGCGTCTAACGACTTTTCGCACGGACGGCAGCGACAGATGGACACCGCACCGAAAATGCTGTGGCAGGCATCCCATGCACCTTCCACGTCACAAAGGTCGTCCTTCGGCTCAACATAGACTGTGGACTGCATGATGGTGACGTCAAATTCTCCGAACGGACGCATTCTGCGTGCCACGTTGGAACGCAATTTGTTTTCAAACTGCTTTTTGTTGCCGCCCTTGAGGACGATCTCGCCTAATTTCAGTAAAAAGATTTCGTTCATTGGTTTTCTCCGTTGTTTGCATTTATTGCGATGATTGATAGTAGAACCTTCACTTCGTTCAGGATGACACGCGAAGGCTCAGGATGACACATTCTGACCACTGACCACTATTACGTGCGGCCGATCTTGAAGGTGCGGTACTGGATGGCCTCCGCGATATGGGCCGCGGTGATCTCCTCGCTGCCCTCCAGATCGGCGATCGTGCGGGCGACTTTTAAGATGCGGTCATAGCTGCGGGCAGTCAGGCCGAGGGCGTCGAAGGCGTCCTTCATCAAAGCCGCACACTCGTCGTCAAGTTTACATAACTTTTGAAGCTGTGCCGGTGTCATATGGGCGTTGTTCTGCGTGGGGGTTCCCGCAAAACGCTCCAACTGCCGCTGCCTTGCGGCATTGACGCGGGTACGGATCGTCTCGGAGGACTCTCCTCTGCTGCGGTCACGCAACGATTCAAACTCCACGGCAGGCACCTCGATGATGATATCGATGCGGTCAAGCAGCGGCCCCGAAATGCGGCTGTGGTAGTTCTGGATCGAAAGATCCGTGCAGGTGCAGCGTCCGCTCGGATCGCCGTACCAGCCGCAGCGACAGGGATTCATCGCACAGACCAGCATAAATTCACAGGGATAGGTTTCGGTATTGTTGGCACGGGTGATCGTCACCTGACGGTCTTCGAGCGGCTGACGCATAACCTCCATGACGTCCTTTTTGAACTCGGGCAGTTCGTCCAAAAACAGCACTCCCTTGTGTGCAAGGGATATTTCACCCGGACGCGGGTTGGTGCCGCCGCCTGCCAGGCCTACGGCAGAAACCGTGTGGTGCGGACTGCGGAACGGGCGAACGGTGACAAGCGGGTTTTCACTGTCGAGCAGGCCCATGATGGAGTGGATCTGTGTGACCTCCAGAGACTCTTCTTTGGTCATGTCCGGCAAAATGGACGGCAGGCGTTTGGCAAGCATCGACTTGCCGGAGCCCGGAGGCCCGACCATCAGAACATTGTGGGCACCTGCGGCTGCGATCTCCATTGCACGCTTGGCGTTTTCCTGCCCTTTGACATCGCTGAAATCAAGCAGTATCTGCGGCACGTCGGAGGGTGTCCACGGTATTTGCGGCAGAAGTTCTTCCGTGCCTGAAAAATGATTGACCAGTGCGGTCACATCCGGAACAGGCATAACGGTCAGGCCGTCTGCAAGCGTTGCTTCCCCCGCATTTTCCTGCGGCACATAGAGTGTATCGATGCCGCATTTCGCGGCTGCGATCGCCATCGGCAGAACGCCGTTGACCTTTCGCAGTCTGCCCTCTAAACTTAATTCGCCCAGAAAAGCACAGTTGCCTGCGGGCAGCTTGAGTTCGTCCATGGCAGAAAGAATGGAAAGCAAAATCGGCAGATCGTACAGCGTGCCGGTCTTTTTTGTGTCGGCAGGTGCCAGATTGACGGTGATGCGGCTCGGCGGGAATTTCAGTCCGGAGGTTTTGATCGCCGCACGGACACGTTCCTTTGCTTCCTTGACGGAGGCATCCGGCAGTCCGACGATCTCAAAGCCGGGCAGGCCGTTTGTGATAAAGCATTCCACGGTCACGGCATAGCCGTTGATGCCGCTGATGCCGAGAGAATGAACCTGACTGTACATCGTTTTGCCTCCTTTTTCCGAAGTTTTTTATATTTTACAGCAAATCGTAAAAAAAGGCAAATAGTGTTTTCCCGTTTCACTGTCTTTTTGCAAAATTCAGGAAGTTTCGCTGAAAAATACAAATAAAAAAGATATTTCCGATTTACAAACACGGCCATTGGTGCTATGATAGAATAGCAAATATGGGGGTACTCTGCCCCTTTAGAATTTGGAGGTAATTACATTGCAAAGAAAACTGAAAACCATGGACGGCAATACCGCTGCCGCTCATGTCAGCTATGCCTTCACAGAAGTAGCTGGTATCTATCCCATTACCCCCTCCAGCCCCATGGCGGACTATGTCGATCAGTGGTCTGCACAGGGCCGTGAGAACATCTTCGGCAACCGTGTCAAGGTCGTGGAGATGAAGTCTGAAGCAGGTGCTTCCGGCACCGTGCACGGCTCCCTTGCAGCCGGTGCTCTGACTACCACCTACACCGCTTCCCAGGGTTTGCTCCTGATGATCCCCAACATGTACAAGATCGCAGGCGAACTGCTGCCCGCAGTGTTCCACGTTTCTGCAAGAACCGTTGCAAGCCATGCTCTGAACATCTTCGGCGATCACTCCGACGTCTACGCCTGCCGTCAGACCGGTTTTGCAATGCTGTGCGAAACCAACCCGCAGGAAGTCATGGACCTCGGTGCTGTTGCACACTTGGCAGCCATCAAGGGCCGCGTTCCCTTCATCAACTTCTTCGACGGTTTCCGCACCTCCCACGAGATCCAGAAGATCGCTATCTGGGATTACAAGGATCTCAAGGATATGTGCGACATGAAGGCTGTTGACGAGTTCCGCAAGCACTGCCTGAACCCCGAACGGCCCGCAATGCGTGGCTCTCACGAAAACGGCGATATCTTCTTCCAGCACCGTGAAGCTTCCAACAAGTATTACGATGCACTGCCCGCAATCGTGGAATCCTACATGAAGAAGGTCAACAAGAAGCTCGGCACCGACTATCAGCTGTTCAACTACTACGGTGCTCCCGATGCTGACCGCGTCATCATCTCCATGGGCTCCATCTGCGACGTGGCAGAAGAAGTCATTGACTACCTCAACGCACACGGCCAGAAGGTCGGCCTCGTCAAGGTTCGTCTGTTCAGACCGTTCTGCCCGGACAAGCTGCTTGCAGCTATCCCCGCTACCGCAAAGAAGATCGCAGTCCTCGACCGCACCAAGGAACCCGGTGCACAGGGCGAGCCCCTGTACCTCGACGTTGTCACCGCTCTGGCAAACGCAGGCAAGACCGACGTCACCGTCATCGGCGGCCGTTACGGTCTCGGCTCCAAGGACACGCCTCCCGCTTCTGTCTTCGCTGTTTATGACGAACTGAAGAAGGCACAGCCCAAGCGTCAGTGCACCGTCGGCATCGTTGACGACGTGACCAAGCTGTCCCTGAAGGAACGCAAGAACGTTCCCAACACCGCAGCCAAGGGCACCATCGAGTGCAAGTTCTGGGGCCTCGGCGGCGACGGCACCGTCGGCGCAAACAAGAACTCCATCAAGATCATCGGCGACCACACCGACAAGTACGTTCAGGCTTACTTCCAGTACGACTCCAAGAAGACCGGCGGCGTGACCATCTCCCACCTCCGCTTCGGCGACAAGCCCATCAAGAGCCCGTACTACATCAACAAGGCTGACTTCGTAGCCTGCCACAACCCGTCTTACATCACCAAGGGCTTCCCCATTGTCCGTGACGTCAAGCCCGGCGGTGTGTTCATGATCAACTGCCAGTGGAGCAAGAAGGAACTCGAGCATCATCTCGACGCTGCTTCCAAACGCTACATTGCAAAGAACAACATTCAGCTTTACACCATCAATGCGATCGACCTGGCAATCAAGGTCGGCATGGGCAAGCGTACCAACACCATCCTGCAGTCCGCATTCTTCTCTCTGGCAAAGGTCATGCCCGAGGCAGAAGCCATCCAGTACATGAAGGACGCTGCAACGCATTCCTACCTGAAGAAGGGCCAGGACGTCGTTGACTGCAACCACCGTGCGATCGACGCCGGTGCTACCGCTTACGAAAAGATCGACGTTCCCGCATCCTGGGCAACCGCCGAGGACAAGGAAACTGCAGTCAAGTACGAAGGCAAGCCCGAACTCGTCAAGATGGTCAAGGACATCCTTGTTCCCGTGGACAAGATGGACGGCGACTCCCTGCCCGTCTCCGCATTCAAGGACTACGTTGACGGTCAGTTCGAACTCGGTGCTGCTGCTTACGAAAAACGCGGTGTCGCAGTTACCGTTCCCGAATGGGACGAAACCAAGTGTATCCAGTGCAACAACTGTGCTTACGTCTGCCCGCACGCTACCATCCGTCCGTTTGCTCTGACGGAAGCTGAGGCAAAGAAGGCTCCCAAGGCTGCCAAGATCGTTGACGTCAAGGCCGGCAAGGGCAAGGGCGTTTACAAGTACACGATGGCTGTTTCCCCGCTCGACTGCATGGGTTGCGGCGTCTGCGTCGGCGTGTGCCCGACCAAGGCCATCTCCATGAAGCCGCAGGAAGAGCAGCTTGACCAGCAGAAGGTCTTCGACTACTGCGTGGCAAAGGTTGCCGAGAAGGAAGACATGCAGGATCTGACCGTCAAGGGCAGCCAGTTCAAGAAGCCGCTGCTTGAGTTCTCCGGCTCCTGCGCAGGCTGTGCTGAAACGAGCTATGCTCGCCTCATCACCCAGCTCTTCGGCGACAGAATGTACATCTCCAACGCGACCGGTTGTTCCTCCATTTGGGGCGGTCCCGGTGCTACCTCTCCCTACACCGTCAACAAGGACGGCCACGGCCCCGCTTGGGCAAACTCCCTGTTTGAAGACAACGCAGAGCACGGCCTCGGCATGTACACCGGCCAGAAGGTCATCCGTGAAGCTCTCGCAGAGAAGACTCGCAAGCTCATCACCATGTCCCACTATGCTCCTCTGACCGAGGCTGCTCAGAAGTGGCTCGACACCATGGCTGACGGTGAAGCCAACAAGGCTGCCACCAAGGCATATGTCGCTGCTCTGGAAGACGGCATCGCTACCATCGACGAATCCATCGCATTTGCCAAGAGTGCAAAGGCAAAGGAAATCTTCGGTGCGGAAGGTGCTGCTGAGCTGCTGAAGAAGGAACAGGCTCGCAAGGCAAAGGGCGAAAAGTTCTGCAACTGCCCCGCTTGCTCCCTCGCTCAGGAGATCCTGAAGGATAAGGAATACCTGATGAAGAAGTCCGTATGGATCTTCGGCGGCGACGGTTGGGCATACGACATCGGCTTCGGCGGTGTTGACCACGTTCTGGCTCAGAACGAGGACGTCAACATCTTCGTCTTCGATACCGAAGTTTACTCCAACACCGGCGGACAGGCTTCCAAGGCTTCCAACATCGGTCAGGTCGCACAGTTCGCGGCTGCCGGCAAGGAAATCAAGAAGAAGAGCCTCGCTGAGATCGCAATGTCCTACGGCTATATCTACGTGGCACAGGTCGCTATGGGTGCAAATCCCGCACAGACCATCAAGGCCATCGCAGAAGCTGAAGCCTATCCCGGCCCGTCCCTCATCATCGGCTACGCACCCTGCGAAATGCACTCCATCAAGGGCGGCATGATGCACTGCCAGGACGAGATGAAGAAGGCTGTCGAATGCGGCTACTGGAACATGTTCCGCTTCAACCCCGCTGCTGACAAGAAGTTCACCCTCGATTCCAAGGAGCCCAAGGACGGCTACCGTGAATTCCTGATGAACGAAGCCCGTTACAGCCGCCTGACCCGTGAATTCCCCGACCGTGCGGAAGACCTGTTCGTCCGCAACGAGGAGAACGCGAAGGAGCGTTACGAGCATCTGCTCAAGCTGGTTGAAATGTACAAGGACTAATTCCCGACCGCATTTCCGAAATCACATAGCAAACAGGCTTGCACCAAATCGGTGCAAGCCTGTTTTTATTCATCAGACAGTGGAAATTTATTCTTGCGCAGAAAAAAAGAATGTGCTAAACTATTCTTGCGGCACAATTTCATAAATGAATTGCTATTCTCAGTGTGCATTTTTTCGGTAAAAATGCATGCTCTATTTCGCATACTGTCAGTAGCAGTTCGTGGAAATTGTGTCGCAGCAATCGGAGCAGTGCATTTTTCGGTGCGCAGCTTCGGCTGCGCACTTTTTGTATTTACAGGAGGAAATCAGAAAACATGAAGGCAATCGTTTGTGAAATGTGCACCAGCCGGGATGTGGTCAAGCAGGACGGATTCTATGTCTGCCAGTCCTGCGGCACAAAGTACACACCGGATGACGCGAAAAAGCTGATGGTCGAGATCGACAATTCCGAAAAGCTGGAAAACTACCGCAAGCTCGCACGGGACGCAAGGAAGACCGGAGACACGGAAGGTGCTGCAAAGTATTATGACCTGATGCGGCAGTTGGAACCCGATGACTGGGAACCATATTTCTACGCAACCTATTTCAAAGCCGCTTCCTGTAAAATCGCTCAAATCACCTCCGCTGTAAACCTTGTTGCAAATTCACTCCCCAGCACATTTGAAAAGCTGAAAACACTGCCACCGGACGAGCAAAATTCTGCTGCACGGGAGATTGCAGACAGCTGTGTATCTTTGGGTGTTTCAATGCACAATGCTGCACAGACTCATTTGAGCAAATACTCCAGCGTTTCAGGAACGGGCGAAGAATACAAGGAAAGATTCTATGCGATTCTCGCAATGATGGAAAAACTGGGGGATCAATATACCGCTACCGGAAGGTCTGAGCTCGCTTTCCAAAGTTATCAGGCGGCATATGTGCATTATGCCAAAAGATATTATGCTAATTTCTTTATTAACGATGTCGCGTTTGTGAATCGGATCGTTGAAAAAATGAAAAATGCTGACCCGGTTGGGTATCAGAAGATCGAAGCGGAGCAAAAAGCACAGAACGATGCAAAAAAGGCTGATGCAAAGCGTGCAGGAATAAAGATCCTATATATCCTTGGTGCATTACTTGGTTTCTTCATGATTGTGGGCGGCTTTACCTCACATCCATTTAATGTGCCAATTATAATTTTCGGTTTCGTAGTAACGGCTGCTATGCTTATTTTGCTTTTTAAGAAAAAGAAATAAAAGCAATTTAACTCGTTGTATTTTCGCAGTACTATCATTGCTCTGATTTTCACAACAAGAAATTCTTACATAAAGACATATAAGAGGCAAGCGTGCAGGCTCTTCCCTGTGTGCTTGCCTCTTTCCGGTGCCTCGGCAAATCGTAATTTTTCATTCAAATGACAGGGACGGGGAACCCGTCCCCTACAATCATTTCGAATTCCTAATTCCGCATTCCGAATTCATAATTCCGAATTATTACGCAGGGCGTTTCGGGACACGGATGGTGAGGATCACTTCTTCGTCGTTCTCCTCGCGGTCGTACTGTGCAGGGATACCCGCATTTTTCATCACCTCTAAATTGTGATGAATGCTGTTGAGAAACAAGCGGATGTCTTTGACGAGCCATTTTCGTGTTCCCTGCTTCTGTGTGTCTTTTTCGGCAAGCAGACCGTCTACATAGTCCTCCGTCTTTGCGACCGTCAATTCACGCTTGACGATCACGGCGATCGCAGAAAGACGCTCCGCCTCGGTGGGAAGACGCAGGAGCGTTCTGGCGTGACGCTCGGTCAGGCCGTTTTCCCGCAATGCCTGCAAAACCGCCGGGCTATGCCGCAGAAGACGAAGTTTGTTAGCAACCGCCGACTGGCTCTTGCCAAGCCGTTGTGCCGCCTGCTCCTGTGACAGGCCGTAAAGACGCATAAGGCGGGAAATGCCTTCCGCTTCTTCAATATAATCAAGATCGCGGCGTTGCAGGTTTTCGATCAGAGCCAACATTCCCGACTGCTCACCGTCCATTGTCATGACGATGCACGGAACCTCTCTGAGTCCTGCGATCTTTGCCGCACGCAGACGCCGCTCGCCCGCGATCAGTTCGTAGGCACTTTCCCGTCTGCGTACCGAGATCGGCTGCAAAATGCCGTAGGCCGCAATGCTGGCTGCTAATTCCGTCAGACTTTCCTTGTCGAATATCTTGCGGGGCTGTGCCGGATTTGGACGGATGAGGTGGATCGGCAGAAACAGAACGTGTCCCGTTTCCATCATGGTCTTTTCTTTGGTTTTTTGCATAACTTCCTCCGGTGTTTTCATTGGTAGTTGTGAATCAGTTGTTGATCGTCAATTGCTAATAATTGAAAGCAGATCCTTCGCTTCGCTCAGGATGACACATTCAGGCGGAGAGCTGGCGGTCAATGTCGTGCCGCAGACGTTCCATGATGCGTTTTTCGATGCGTGAGATGTAGGACTGCGAAATCCCCAAAAGATCTGCAACCTCTTTTTGTGTCAGTTCTCTGCCGCCCGACAGACCGTAACGCAGGGCGATGATGCGTTTTTCGCGTTCCGGAAGACGCGACAGTGCCTGCCTTAAGAGCTCGTGGTCAACGGTCTCCTCCAAAGGACGCAGAACAGTGTCCGCTTCCGTGCCGAGCACGTCTGCAAGCAGCAATTCGTTGCCGTCCCAATCGGTATTGATCGGCTCGTCGAGCGACACCTCTGTTTTTCTCGCTGACAGCTTGCGGATATACATCAAAATCTCATTTTCAATGCATCTTGACGCGTAGGTCGCAAGCTTGATATTCTTTTCCGTGCAAAACGTGCTGATGCCTTTGATCAGTCCGATCGTCCCGATGGAAATCAGGTCTTCGATGTTGACACCTGTATTTTCAAAACGCTTGGCAATGTAGACGACCAGACGCAGATTGTGCTCGATCAGTTTTGATTTTGCCGCTTCATCGCCCTGTGCCATGCTTTGCAGAAGCTCCTGCTCCTCCGAAGGCGGAAGCGGCGGAGGCAGGACGTCGCTGCCTCCGATATAAAGCACCGATTCTCTTCTGAAAAGTGCCAAAAGACGGCGTACGGGTGTGTGCTTGTTCAAATTCATAGATACCTCCTGTGAGTGCCTGATAGGATTCTTCTCCCGTGAATGCAGCTGCCGAAAACGCGGCAAGGTGCTGCCCGGTCTGTTTCCCGTTGACGAAGATCGCGTCACAGCGGATCGCCGCGAGCATTCCGCTCTGCCCTACCGTGCGGTAAGGCAGCAGTCGCGGCTTTGACGCAGGATAGATACGACGCAGTTTCTGCACAAATGCCGCAGGCTGCTGCAGGTCCGTTTCCGAGATCGCGATTTGCGGCAGAAGTTTCCGTGCCGTTTTCAGATCCGCGATCACCACCTGTTCCGCTGTGACGGGATCTTTCAGTGTGTTGCCCGTGTCACACAATGCCGTCACCTCCGCACTTTGTCCGAAAACGGTGAATTTCACGCGTACTGTGCCACCCATATGGCGGCACAATCGTCTCACCGTCAGCCAGACTGCCGCGTACATTCCGCCGGCAAGCAAAATCAGCAGTCGGCTACTGATCTGAAAGCACGGCAGACCGTTCCGGAGCTGCAGGGGACATTTTGAAATCACCGCGGTGAGAAGTGCGATGCCGCCGAACCCGCAGCAGATCAGCAGAAGCAAGGCGGCACGGTGCAGTGCCGCTTTGTTCGTGCCGTAGGCGATGGCACAGATGCAAGCAAAGATCAGCAGCTGCGGAGGCAATCCGGCCAGTGGCGGAAAAACAGCGGCAAGGACGGCATAGATGCCGCCGAATACGGCGGCGAGCAAGGCTCTGTAAGCCTTTTTCGGACTGTCGGACAGCAAGGTTGCCGTCTGCAGTAGCAGAAAGTCCAGCAGTGCATTGAGAAAAAAGACTTCATCCGCATAAACTGTCAACGCACCACCTCCCGCTGCAGGAAAAGTATAGGCTCTGCAAAGAAAAAAACAGGTCGCAATTCCATAAGAAACTGCGACCTGTTTTCTTGTTCTATCTGCGAAAAACGCTCGGCTGTATGGCTGTTTCACGCCTTTTCGTTTGCGTTTTTCCCCGAAGCCGGAAGTTGTCCGTCGAGATTTTCTTCCGGCCTTTTGATTTCTTTGATGCCCTTTTCCGCTTTGGAACGCGGAACTAAAATTTCATGTCCGCAGCCGAGGCAGTGCAGACGGAAATCCATGCCGCTACGCAGTACCTTCCACTCTCTGCTGCCGCAGGGATGCGGTTTTTTCATCAGTAAGATATCGTTGACTCTGACATCCATAGGCTTCACCTGTCATATTCTTCAGATTGAGGTTGTAAACTGTTCTCGAAGGAGTGCGACCTCCTGCGATTTGGCTGTGAAAGGAGCATGCTATGCAACAGTATCTTCCGGAGGGTTACGTTTCGCAATCGCGTCCGTCCTGGGACTATGACGCTCTGCAGCAGGCTGCTGCTTGCTGTAAACATATTCAAGCCACTGTGCTGTACTGTGACGACGCAAGGGATCTGCATATCGATCTGTTTCCGTATGAGGGACTCATCCCCTACGGTGAAGTTTCGCTTGCGGGCAGAGAAGGACGGGAGAATGCCGTTTTGCAGCTGGTCGGCAGGCCCGTCATCGCCCGTGTGATCGGCCGCCTGCCGGACGGTCGGTGGCTGCTCTCCCGTGCCGAAGCACAGCGGCAGGCACAGGCGTGGATGCTCGGAAATCTCTCTTTGGGCGACGTCATTCCCGCCGTTGTAACCGGGATCGCACCTTACGGTGCATTCTGCGATATCGGGTGCGGGCTGCCCGCGTTGCTCGGGATCGAGAGCATTTCCGTTGCGAGGATCAGCCATGCAAAACAGCGGCTGCACGTCGGGCAGAAACTTTCGGCAGTCATTGCCGCGATCGATCGGCAAACCGGCAGGATCGTGCTGAGTCACAAGGAGCTGCTCGGCACCTGGCGGGAAAACGCGGAGCTGTTCCTGCCCGGGCAAACCGTTCAAGGCATTGTGCGGGCAGTCAAACCCTACGGCGTGTTTGTGGAGCTCACACCGAATCTTGTGGGGCTTGCAGAGCCGTCGGAGCTGTATCGCATCAATGATCGGGTTTCGGTGTTTATCAAGTCCATTCTGCCACAGAAAAGAAAGATCAAACTCACGATCCTCGACCGTCTCAGCGGCAGTATACTGCCTGCACCGTTTACTTACTTTGTCACTTCCGGAAACGTTTCCGGGTGGGATTACACTACTTTTTGATAGGATCCCAATATTGCTTGCAGCTCTGCTCGTATTTGTTGTCGCCGTATTCGTAATAACGGCGGTCTTTCAGATTGTCGGGCAAATACTGCTGTGCCACCCAGTGGTGGTCGAAGTTATGGGGATAGAGATAGCCCTGCTCACGTTCAAACCCGGTGCCGTCTGCGTGGACGTTCTGCAGTTCACGAGGAATGGATCCTGCATTGCCCTTTCGGACATCGCGGATCGCGGCATCGATCGACATGACGATGCTGTTGGATTTCGGGCAGGTCGCAAGAAAAACTGCTGCTTCTGCAAGCGGAAGCCTTGCTTCGGGAAGACCTAACTGCAGGGCAGAATCGACGCAGGCTTTCACGATCGGTACTGCCTGCGGATAGGCAAGGCCGATGTCTTCACTGGCGGAGCAGAGAAGTCTGCGGCAGGCACCCGGCAGATCGCCCGCCTCCAAAAGTCTTGCAAGATAGTGGAGTGCGGCATCCGGATCGGAGCCTCGAAGAGATTTCATCAGGGCGGAAAGGCAGTCGAAATGTGTGTCACCGTCGCGGTCATACCGCATGGCGGATTTCTGCGTGACTGCCTTGGCATCTTCCAGTGTCAGCGGCAACACGCCGTCAGACGGCGTCGTCGCGGTAAAAAGAACCTCGACAGCATTGATCGCCTTGCGGATGTCACCACCGCAGCAGGTGGCAATATAGCTTATCGCACCGTCTTCCGCTTCGACCGTTACGCCGAGTTTGTTTTCCATGTAGGAGATGGCACGGCGGACTGCTTTTTCGGCGGCCTCCGGCGTGATCTGCTTGAATTCAAACACCGTGGAACGGCTCAAAATCGCATTGAAAACATAGAAATACGGGTTTTCCGTGGTGGATGCGATCAAGGTGATCTTGCCGTTTTCGATGTGCTCGAGTAACGTCTGTTGCTGCTTTTTGTTGAAGGACTGGATCTCGTCAAGATACAGCAGCACGCCGTTCGGGGCAAGCATTGTGTCAAGCTGGGACACGATATCCTTGATGTCGGCTGTGGATGCTGTGGTCGCATTAAGTTTACATAACTTTCTTTGCGTCTTTTCGGCGATGATGTTGGCGACGGTCGTCTTTCCGGTGCCGGAAGGACCGTAGAAAATCAGATTGGGGATGTTGCCGGAGGCAATGATGCGGCTTAAGATCGCACCTTCGCCTAAGATATGCTCCTGTCCGTAGACTTCACTCAATTCTCTCGGACGCAGTTCGTCTGCAAGCGGCTGATACACGGCAATCCCTCCTTTTCAGAAATCAGTGGTAACTAATCATTTGCAGCGGGCGACTGCAAGAGTCGCCTACGGCGGTGGTTGGGAGATAGCGGAACGGTCAAGACCGTTCTCTACAGAGTTGATTAGAAGCAGATCCTTCGGTGCATCGCACCTCAGGATGACACGCAGTAAGTATATTGTAGCATTTTCGGAGAAAAACGCAACTTCTTTCTTTCGCTTTGTCGGGTTTTGTGGTATACTGAAGCAAAGGATGTGAAGAAGTTGAAGCGAAAAGAACGAGCTGAAAAAATCGTCGAGGCATTGAAAATTGCTTATCCGGATGCTCTTTGTGCTCTGCACAGTGAGAAGGACTACGAACTGATGATCGCGGTGCGGCTGTCAGCACAGTGCACCGACGAGCGTGTCAATCTGATCACGCCTGCACTGTTTGAAAAATATCCGACGCTTGAATCTTTTGCGGAAGCAGACGTTGCCGACGTGGAGGAAATGGTGCATTCCTGCGGGTTTTACAAGCACAAGGCACGCGACATCGTGCTTGCCTGTCAGGCACTTTTACGTGACCACGACGGCAAGGTGCCGAATGATATGGACGCACTTTTAAAGCTGCCGGGTGTCGGCAGAAAGACCGCAAATCTGCTGCTCGGTGATCTTTACAGTGTGCCCGGCAGTGTGGTATGCGACACGCACTGTATCCGAATCTGCGGAAAGCTCGGGCTGACGGATGGGACGAAAGATCCCGCAAAGGCGGAAATGCAGCTGCGGAAAGTGCTGCCGCCGGAAGAAAGCTCCGATTTCTGCCACCGCATCGTGCTGCACGGCAGAGCCGTCTGCACGGCAAGAAAACCTGATTGCGAAAACTGTTCACTTCGTCAGTTCTGCAAAGCATTTACAGGAGAATAAATCAAAAGCACTGCAGTGGAAGCTGCAGTGCTTTTTTGTACTTATTCACCGACCATTGCCGCAAAGGACATCTTTGCGGCGGACGGATCCATATTACAGCCCATGCGGTAAAGCGAAATACCCGAAATAAACTCGTCAAAGAGTGTCAGGAACTTTGCAAGCTGTTTCGGATCCTGCGGGAAGTAGATCTGCCCGGTCAGTTGTTCAAAAATCTCTTCGGGAGAGACCTTTTTGATCCAGTTGTCTGCAGAGCGTTCCAGCAGGCAGATGCCGCCGACCGGCAAAATCAAATTGGTGCCGTACCGTTCCTTGCCCTGCCACGGGGTGCCGCAGAAGCAGAACTGCCCGTCAATTTTCCGCACGATCGGCTTGTCGCCGTTGATACAGCCGACACGCTCCGGAAAACACTCCTGCCACATACGGATATGCGTGGTCTTACCCGTGCCGCTCGGGGCGGTAAACAGATAGCCCTTTCCGTCAGCAGACATTGCCGCACCGTGCATCAGAAAAGCGTCGTAATCCGGCAGGTGCTTTGCGATCTCGCGGTGGATGCAGGTGGATTCCGCCATCGGGAGCGTCACGCCCGGCTCGGCAACCCGCAGTTCTTCTTCCCAGTCCTTTGGTGTTGAAGTAACCGTAAAATCGGGAGTTTCACAATCATACACAATAAAATCCTTGAAATTTTTGGCTGCAGGCGGGTTATGTATTTCGACGCCGACATTGATACCGGCAATTGAAATGATCGGATTCAGTTTCATGCTCGTTCCTCTACTTCCATTCGGAAATCGGCAAGTTTTTCAGAACCTTTTTGCGGATCATGCGGAAGGTCTGCTTCTCACCGTGGTCTTTCAGGTATGTTAAGATGTATGCCAGTTCTTCTCTGGTATCCGGGTGCAGCAACGGCGTTTCCTTTGCCTGCTGCAGATACTCGATCGGATCGGCATCGGTATAGGCTTTCCCGTGGTAGGTCTTGCAGGCAGCAATGCGATCCATGACGGATTCAACCATGTACTTTCGCGGCATCGGGACTGCCTCATACTGTTTGGTCTGCACGTTGAGATCCGTCCAGTATTCGTAATGGTGCTTGTTGCGTCCCTTGTGGTGCATCCACGCCGTTGACCAGCCGAGGTCCTCTCTGGCGATCGCATTCGGGCTGCGGACACCGCACCAGTACTTTGCACCCTGAAGGAATTCCTGCGGGCTGTACTTGCTCAGATCATGTGCAAGCCCCTGACGGATCAGACCGACACGGAAGCAATTTGCCATCACGAGGTGACGGTGTTTTGTAATTGTGCAGAAGTGCTTGTAAGGATGCATATGCACACTCCCCTTTTATCTTGTTACAGTATAACTGTTATCGTGGAATTTGGCAAGCAGAATTTCCGCTACGGCAGTTGCGGGTAAAACGTGCGGCAGTCTGTCAGGGTGATGCCGGAATAGTAGTGCTGCAGGATCGCTTCACAGCTTGCACCACCTGCCGCCATTGCCTGTGCACCGTACTGGCTCATGCCGACACGGTGCCCGTAACCGGATGTGGAAAAAACGACGGTTTGTCCGTTCACGGTGATTTTGAAATCTGTAGAATCAAGGCCAAAGAGTTTGCGGAACGTTTTTCCTGTAAACGTCGTACCGCCGATCTGTACGGTTCCGACACCGCCGCCCTCCGTTCGCGTCAGCACAAAATCATCGGCTGTCAGTCGGTTTGGAAGAACAAAGTTGCTGTCTTCCGCCTGCAGCTTTTCACCGAATTCCGAAAAAGAAACAGCGACTTCGCCCGAGTAATGCGGTGCCTGCTCCTCTCCCGGACTGCTGACGGATTGAAGATACGGGATATCATTTCCCCAGACATCCACCGCCGCTTCCGTCCGTCCGCCTGTGCAGGAGAAAAAGGTCGCCTCGATGAGTGCACCGTCATAGGTCATCACGATGCCGTCTGTTTCACGAACCGCCTGCTCTGCTTTTTTCAGGTTTTCCTCGCTCACACCGTCCGCCGGACTCCAGCATTCGCAGCAGGAGGAAGCCGTGCAGACCGCCGCCGGATCGTGCTTGCGTGTTGCATACTGCCGCAAAGCATAGGTGCGGCAGGCGATCGCCTGTGCTTTGAGGGCTTCCATGCCAAACGACAGCGGCATTTCGCCCGCGAGCGTGCCAACCAAGTAGTCGCGGAGCGTCATGCTGTCGATGCCATTTTCAAGCAGCACGGGCAAATTAAAGGTTTCGTCAAACCCCGCTGTCACAGCGGTACTTGTCTGCATCGTTGTCCTCTCCTCCTGTTTTTCTGTGGTTGTTATTTCCGTACTACGTACAGTCTTCGGTACAGCCGGATCCGCTCTGCACCGAAATGCCGCGAATGCCGGCAATGCCGTGCAGAGCAGGATCCCCGCCAGTGCTGCACATACTGTTTCACGCATAGGCCTTTGTTCCTTTCAAAAAAGATTGACTATCCTGTATGATTATGCTAAAATATGTGAAATTATTTAAGAATTCAGAAAGGAGTTGCAAGCGGTGGAACACATTTCCCTCAACACAACTGATTTCATTCACAACCTATGCGAAAACTATTGGGAACATAACTGCCAGTCCATCGAAGACCGTGACCACAGCAATATTTTCCGCGGCCTGCGTAACCCCGACGGCACCGGCGTCATGATCGGCTTCACCGAAGTCGGCAGCGTTATCGGCTACTCCGTGATCGATAACGAGCGTGTACCGATGGAAGGTCATCTGCGTTACCGCGGCTATGATCTGCACGATCTTGTTCGCTCCTTCTCCGCAGAAAAACGCTTTGGCTACTCCGAGACTGCCTACCTGCTTTTATTCGGCGAGTTGCCCACAAAAGAGCGGCTGCAGGAGTTTAACAGTCTGCTCAACACCTGCACCGTCCTGCCGGATAATTTCACCGAGGACATGATCATCAAACACCCGAGCAAGGACATCATGAACAAGCTGGCCCGTTCGGTTCTTTCCCTCTATTCCAGTGATCCGAACCCCGATGACACGAGTCTGGAGAACATGATGCGGCAGTCGATCGAGCTGATTGCCCGCTTCCCGCTCATCGTATCGCAGGCATACGCCGTCAAGCGTCATTATTTTGACAACGAAAGTCTGTATCTGCACCGTCCGGTGCCCGAATACTCCAACGCAGAAAACATTCTGCACCTGATCCGTCCGAGCGGCGAGTTCACCGAGGAGGAAGCACGGCTTCTGGACTTCTGTCTGGTCTGCCACGCTGACCACGGCGGCGGCAACAACTCCACCTTTACCTGCAGAAACGTCGCATCCACCGGCTCCGACACCTACTCTGTCATCGCAGCTGCTGTCGGCTCCCTCAAAGGCCCGAAGCACGGCGGTGCAAATACCATGGTGATGCGGCAGTTTGAAGAAGTCAAAGCAAACGTCAAGAACTGGAGCAATGACGGCGAGGTCGCTGATTTTGTACGCAAGATCCTGCGTAAGGAAGTCTGTGACCGCAGCGGTCTGGTCTACGGCATGGGGCACGCTGTCTACACGCTTTCCGATCCGCGTACCCTCATTTTGAAAGAAAAGGCACACAAGGTCGCAGAGAGCAAGGGCATGGCAGAGGAACTGGCACTCATGGAGGCTATTGAACGCGTCACGCCGCAGGTCTTTGCAGAAGAAACCGGCAGTGAAAAGATCATGTGTGCAAACGTCGATATGTACTCCGGTCTCATCTACCGGATGCTCGATATCCCACAGGAACTTTTTACCCCGCTGTTTGCCGTGGCAAGAATTTCCGGCTGGTGTGCACACCGTATCGAAGAGGTGCTGACCGGTCGCCGCATTTACCGTCCCGCATTCAAGGCGATCGTACCCAAGCGGAGTTACGTGCCGTTAGGCGAAAGATAAGATCAAAAAAGGACTGTCTTGTACAGTCCTTTTTTAGCCCGAAAGGAGCCGAATATGAAAGTGACAGAGGTTGTTGCCGCACTCATTTGGAACGGTGACAAGTTTATGATCTGTCAGCGTCCCGCGACAAAAAAGCGGGCACTGCTGTGGGAATTCGTCGGTGGGAAAGTCGAGCCGGGTGAAACACGGCAGGATGCACTCGTCCGTGAATGCCGCGAGGAGCTGGCGATCACGGTGTCTGTCGGCAGTCTGTTCACCGAGGTCGTGCACGAATATCCCGATATCACGATTCGGCTGTGCCTTTATCGCTGCACGGTCGCAGATGGTACGCCACAGTTATTAGAGCACGTGGATCTCAAATGGATCGCATCGGAAGAGATCCCGCAGTATGACTTCTGCCCTGCGGATGAAACGATTTTGAAGATGATCCTTATAGAGCGGACGATGCGGAAAGGGCTTGAAAGTCTGGCAGATCCCGGTTATCGGGAATTTCAGGCAAAGCTGATGCCGACCGTTTTGCCGGAGCAGATTTTAGGCGTGCGGACACCTGCACTGCGGGCAGTGGCGAAAGCAATGAAAAAACAGCCGGATGCAAAGTACTACCTGGATATCTGCACGCACAATTCGTTTGACGAAACGCAGCTCCACTCTTTCCTGCTTTGTCAGGAAAAGGACTATGAAACTGCACTTGCAAAAGTGGAATCGTTTCTGCCTGCTGTTGATAATTGGGCAACCTGCGATCAGCTGGCACCGAAGGCATTTGACAGGCAGCCGCAGCTGCGGCAGGAGTGCTACCGTTGGATGCAGTCCGAGCTGCCCTATACAGTCCGTTTCGGCATTGAAATGCTGATGTCGCATTTTCTCGATGCTGCATTTGATCCTGCTGACCTTGAAAAGGTCGCCGCGGTGCGTTCTGAGGAATATTATGTAAACATGATGATCGCGTGGTATTTTGCGACAGCGATGGCAAAGCAGGAAGCAGCCACCCTGCCCTATCTGGAGCAGAAAAAACTGCCGGAGTGGGTGCACAGAAAGGCCATTCAGAAGTCGATCGAAAGCAATCGCATTTCAGATGAAATGAAAACATATTTAAGGAGTCTCAAATGAACATTCTGATTTTAAGCGGCAGCCCCCGTGCAAACAGCAACACGGCTGCGTTTGTCAAAGCGTTTCAGGAAGGTGCCGAAAGCGTCGGACACAGTGTCACGGTCTTCCCCATCGGGAAGATGAAGATCGCACCCTGCCTTGCCTGCGAATACTGCCACGGCAAGGGCGAAGGCCGGTGCATCCAGCAAGACGACATGCAAAAGGTCTATCCTGCGATGGCACAGGCAGACCTCGTGGTGTTGGCAAGCCCCGTGCATTATTGGTCGTTCTCCGGGCAGATGCAGGCAGCGATCACCCGCTTCTATGCTCCCCTCAAGCCGACGGCAAAGAAATACGCAATGATCCTTTCCTCCGGCTCCGACGGCGTTTACAACGCCCTCATCTCGCAGTACCACGATATGCTCGACTATTTCGGTGCAGCCGATGCCGGCATTCGTACCGTGCACGGGTACGAACAGCAGACCGAAGAGAATCTGTCGATGATGCGTGTCTTCGGTGCTTCACTGTAAATGAAAAAGGACAGTCTGAAATACAGTCTTGCCGTTGTGCTGTTCGGCACGATCGGTATGTTTCTGCGGTGGATCAACATCCCGAGTGAGATCGTTGTACTGTGCCGCGGCATCATCGGCACACTGGTCGTGTGGATCGTGATCCGGCTGAAAGGCAAGCACGTGGATCTTGCGGCAGTACGAAAAAATCTGCTTTGGCTGGTTTTGTCAGGCGTCAGTCTCGGGCTTAACTGGATCTTTCTGTTTGCCGCCTATTTACATACCTCCGTTGCCGTTGCAAGTCTGTGCAATTACCTTGCCCCCGTCATCGTAGTCATGCTTGCACCGCTATTATACCGTGAGCGGCTCGGGCTTAAAAAACTGCTGTACGTTGCATTCGCCGTGGTCGGTGTGTTTCTGATCTCCGGCGTGATCGGGACTGCACCCGAAACGTTAAGCGGCATCGGCATTCTCTTTGGGCTGCTCGCCGCACTCGGCTTTGTCGGCATCATTCTGTGCAACCGCAGGCTCACCGGAATGAATGCTTACGACAAGGTGATCGTGCAGTTGGCAGTTTCCGCACTGACAGTACTGCCCTATGCACTGGTAAAAAACATCGGGACACCGCTTGTTTTGGACTTGCGTTCGGTGCTGCTGACCGTGATGCTCGGACTGATCCACACCGGATTTGCCTACTGTCTGTACTTAGACAATCTCGGAAAGTTACCGGTACATTCCGTGGCTGTGCTCGGATATATTGAGCCGGTTGTGTCGGTGCTTTGCTCCGTGTTTATTCTCGGAGAGCAGATGACGCTGCTCGGTTGGATCGGTGCGGTTCTCATTATCGGTGCAGCTGCGGCAAGCGAGTTAATCAAAGAATAAGAAAAGCACTGCTTCGTGAAAGAAGCAGTGCTTTTTCTTTTTGCGGGACGTCGAGGACACCGTCCCCTACAGGTGTTCATTGAGAGCAGATCCTTCGGTCGCTGTGCTCCCTCAGGATGACACGCGATTACAGATGAACGATGGTGCCGCTTTCGCCCTTGACTGCCTTGCCGGCATTCTCGAGGGAAGCGATGATGGCGTTGCCGCCGGTCTTGGCAAAGGAGATGGCTGCCTTGACCTTGGGAAGCATGGAGCCGGGTGCGAAGTGGCCTTCGCCGCAGTACTTCTCTGCTTCTTCAACGGTCATTTCGTCGAGGGACTTCTGATCGGGCTTGCCCCAGTTGATCGCAACGCGGTCAACTGCGGTCAGGATGACGAGTGCGTCAGCCTTGACAAGCTCAGCCAGCTTTGCAGAAGCGAAGTCCTTGTCGATGACAGCAGGCGTGCCGTACAGTTTGCCGTCCTTGCGGATGACGGG
>JAZUDF010000123.1:0-6921 GCA_045639485.1 Faecousia sp.
AGCGAGACTGAGGGGTAGTAACCGATCAAATGCTATGAACAACCAATCCAACGAACTGATCAAAAAGCCGCACCACCGTTCCCGCACGCGTCTTCCGATGCCGATACAGAAACGTGCGGCACAGTTTGCACCGTTTGCCGCTTTGTCCGGCTATGAAAATGTCATCCGCGAAACGGCACGCCTGACACAAAAACAGGCGGAACTTGCGGAGGATCGCAAGGCGGAACTCAACGCCTGTCTGCAAACGCTGCAGCCGGGCGATCCCGTCACCGTTACCTATTTCAGGCCCGACCGCTATAAGCAGGGCGGTGCAAGTGTCACCGTCATCGGACACTTAAAGTGCATCGACACAGTTTTCCGCAAACTAAAACTGACCGACGGCACGCAGATCCCCATTGACGCGATCACAGACGTTTCCGGCTGAAATTGCAAGGGAATAGGTATGCCTCGTTGCAATTTGGCAGAAACTGTGGTATAGTGTCTCGTGAAGTCCTGAAAAGGAGGACAACCTATGTTAGAACTGAAAAATCTGTCGTTTTCCGTGGAAGGCGAAAACGGCAAAAACGATATTCTCAAAAATTTATCGCTGACGGTCGAAGATAAAAAGTTCATCGTCATCACGGGCCCCAACGGCGGCGGTAAAACAACGCTTGCCAAGGCAATCATGGGCATCGTGCAGCCGACTGCCGGTCAGATCCTATATAACGGCGAAAATATTACGGCAAAGAGCGTCTCCGAGCGTGCCAAACTCGGCATCTCCTACGGCTTTCAGCAGCCGCCCCGGTTCAAGGGCATGAAGGTCAAGGACCTTCTTTCCATCGCCGCAGGCGAGAAACTGAACCATGACAAGGCGTGTTCCTATCTCACGCAGGTCGGCCTGTGTGCAAGAGATTACCTCGACCGCGACGTCGACACCAGTCTGTCCGGCGGCGAAGTCAAGCGTATCGAGATCGCAACGATCCTTGCAAGAAAATCCGAACTGATGATCTTTGACGAGCCGGAAGCCGGCATCGACCTGTGGTCGTTCGCCCGTCTGACCGAGACCTTCAAGTCCATCCACGACAAGCAGGAGGCAACGATCATCATCATCTCCCATCAGGAACGCATCATCCGTCTGGCGGATGAGATCCTGATGATCTCCGGCGGTGAGTTGGCAGAACGCGGCACCGTGGATGAGATCTACCCGAAGATCATGGCACAGACCGTCGGAGCATGCCAGGTACTGGAGGTGGACAAGAAATGCTGAACGAAACCCAAAAGCACATTTTAGAGCTTGTCGCAGGTATGAAGGAGCCGCCGGTCGGTGCAGTCAATATCCGTGCAGACGGCAAGAAAGAATACCGCACGAACTCCGAGCATATCTCCATCGAATCCAAGACCGATAAGGACGGAATTGACATCCGGATCAAGCCGGGAACCAAGCATGAAACGGTCTATATCCCCGTTGTGCTGACGACTCCGGGCCTCCATGATGAGGTTTATAACGATTTCTTTGTCGGTGAGGATGCAGATGTCACCGTCGTTGCAGGCTGCGGCATCAACAACTGCGGCGACTGCGACAGCGAGCATAACGGCATCCACACCTTCTACGTCGGCAAAAATGCCCGCGTCCGCTATATTGAAAAGCACTACGGCGAAGGCGAAGGCCGCGGCAAGCGTATCCTCAATCCGCAGACAGTCCTCTATCTGGAAGAGGGTGCCTATGTCAGCCTCGAGACCACCCAGATCCGCGGTGTGGACGACACCAAACGTTATACCCGCGTCGAGTGCAACGGCGATGACAGCGAGATCAGCGTGCAGGAAAAACTCCTGACGCACGAAGAGCAGAACGCCGTCTCCGAAATGGACATCATCCTCAACGGCAAAAACAGCCGCACGCAGGTCGTCTCCCGTTCTGTCGCACAGGACGCATCCTCGCAGGTGTTCTATCCGCGTGTGCAGGGCAATAACGAGTGCTTCGGCCACGTGCAGTGCGACTCCATCATCATGGGCAATGCCAAGGTGCGTTCCATTCCTGAAATTTCCTGCAACCATGTCGATGCTTCTTTGATCCATGAGGCGGCGATCGGCAAGATCGCAGGCGAGCAGATTTTGAAACTGATGACGCTCGGCCTTTCGGAAGAAGAAGCCGAACAGCGCATCCTCGACGGCTTCCTCCGTTAAAAAGCCTTCTCCCGCATGTCATTGCGAGGCTGTGCAGCAGCCGTGGCAATCTGTCCCTTGCTAATTTGCAACGTGCTTGCAATAACGTTCTGCACCTATAAGCCTTCTCCTTGAGGAGAAGGTGCCCCGAAGGGGCGGATGAGGTGTAAAAAAGGAGTAACCCATGTTTTCCGTCACTGTTCTTGCCGTCGGCAAGCTGAAAGAAAAATTCTATCTCTCGGCCGTTGAGGAGTATGCCAAGCGTCTGCAGGGCTATTGCGGTTTCAAACTCATTGAACTGCCGGAATACCGTCTGCCCGACAATCCTTCGGCAGCACAGATCACAGACGGCCTCGCCAAAGAAGCAGTTGAGATCAGGGAAAAAATCCCAAAGGGAGCATGGTTCTGCGTCCTCACGCCGGAAGGAAAGAAGCTTTCCTCCGAAGCGTTTGCGGACAAGCTCATGGAGGTAAAAAACGCTGGCAAATCGAGTGTATGCTTTCTGCTCGGCTCCTCGTTCGGCATTGCACCGGAGATCAAGCAGATGGCAGACTTCAAGCTGTCTTTTTCCGTCATGACCTTTCCGCACCACCTTGCCCGCGTGATGCTGCTCGAGCAGATCTACCGTGCCGAGAACATTCAGGCCGGCACAAAGTACCATAAATGACCGTAGGGGACGGGCTTGTTCCTCCCGTGTGTCATTGCGAGCCGATGCAATCGGCGTGGCAATCTGTCCGTATCGTTGTATGGACAGGACATTCTTTAGCACAAACTCTCAATCATATAATAAAAATCACCCGTCGAAGAGCAACATCTTCGGCGGGTGTTATTTTATTCAGCAAAAATCTTTTCAACGATCGCCGGCAGTGCATAGAGGCTGCCAATCTTCCACTTTGCTTCCGGTGCATCGCCGAAGCCGTAGGCGGCAAGCACAAAGTCCACGCCCGCCTGTCTGGCGGCGTTGTAATCGCCCTGCGTGTCGCCGACATAGATCGCACGGTCAATGCCGTTTCGCTCCATGACGAGCCGGATGTTCTCGGCTTTTCCCATGCCGGTACGTGCGGCGTTTTCGTAGTCGTCAAAGAACTCCTGCGTCTGATTGCCGGTGAAAAACGCCTCGATATACCCCAGTCCGCAGTTGCTCACCACGGACAGATGATAGGTCTCGTGCAGTTTGCCGAGTATTTCCTTCAAACCGTCATAGAGTTCGCCGCCGTATTTTGCCAACGGGATGCACTCGGCATCACAGCATTCCACAATCACTTTTTCCCGCCACGCAGGCTCTGCGTCGGGGAAAACCACAGCCGCGATCTGCTCTAACGTTTTTCCGCAGTAGCTTCGGCAGTCGTCCGGCGTGAATTGACGGTCGATGCCATGTGCCTTCGTATATTCGTTCCATGCAACAGCGACCATTTCGCCGGAATTCCACATCGTTCCGTCCAGATCCCAGATAATACCGTATTTCATAATAAACTCCTATTCGGCGGCCTTCAAAGACTCTGCCATATTGATTTTGCGGATGCGAAGCCGCATAAAGAACGCAACAATGAGTGCAAATATCAGACAGAGCACCGCAGCGATCAGGTAACTGAGCGGTGCGATCCGCACGTGGAAGGTGACCACGTCGATCCGGATCTGATCCATCACGAACCGGTGCAGCAAGATGCCGAGCGGAACGCCGACAGCGGCACCGATGAGTGTCAGAACCATGTTCTCGCGGAACACGTAGGCGGAGGTCTCCGGCGGATAAAACCCGAGCACCTTCAAGGTTGCGATCTCACGCACACGCTCGCCAATATTGATGTTTGTCAGATTGTAAAGCACGATAAATGCCAGTGCCGCGGCACAGAAGATGACAAGCAGCACAATGTAATTCAGATTGCTCAGAAAACTGTTGACGCGGACACGCATATCGTCGTTGACGCTGACGGCACCGACGTTGTCAAGGCCGGCAAGCACGGCGGCAGCCTGATGCAGATCAATGCCTTCAGGAACTCTGACGTAGGCCGTGCGGACTTCCGGTGTGCTGCCCCATGCAGCCTCGCAGGAGGCTGCGTCAATATAGATATAATTATAAATATAGTTTACATAAGTTCCAGTTATTCGCAACTCCATCGGGCGATGACTGTCATCATACAGCGTCACGGTGTCACCGATTCCGACGCCGAGATCCTCTGCCAGCCGTGTGTTCAGAACGGTCTCCCCCTGCCGGGGCATTGCCACCGGCTCACCACGCTCTGTTTTCAGGCAGACAAACTCGTCGGTGTTTTCGGAAGGAATGACCAGATGTGCACTCTTCACTGCTTCGCCGCTGTAAACGTCAGCGGTACTTTCATGCAGGAACGACGCAGTGTAGCCGTCCGGCAGAGCCTCGCGGTCAGCCTGCGTGACGTCTTCGCGATAGGTGATGCCGATGTCGTAGATGCTGATCTCGTCAAACTGGTCGTCCACGATATTCTGTATGGAGTCACCGAGCCCGAGGCCCGTCAGAAGCAGAGCCATGCACCCGCCGATGCCGAGTACCATCATAAACAGCCGCTTTTTGTAGCGGAAGACGTTTCGTGCAGAGACCTTATGCAGAAACTTCAGACGGTTCCAGACCGGAGGAATATGTTCCAGCCAGATACGCTTGCCGGGCTTCGGTGCCTTCGGACGGATGAGGGACGCGGCGGGCTCGTGAAGTTCTGCCTTGCAGGCAGACCAGGTTGCAAGCAGTGCACAGACCAGATACATCGCCACGGAAATGCCCGCAAGCTTCCAGTCGAGCACGTAGTCGATCGGACGGTAGAAATCGTACATGATGTCATAGACGATCCATAAAACCTTCGGGAACACCCAGGAGCCGAGCAGGAACCCGACCGTACAGCCGGCAAGAGAAGCGATCAGTGCGTAGAGCAGGTAGTTTCCCATGATCGCATGGTCGGAAAAACCGAGTGCCTTCAGTGTGCCGACCTGCGTGCGTTCCTCATCTACCATCCGCGTCATGGTCGTGATGCAGACAAGTGCTGCAACGAGGAAGAAGAACAGCGGGAACACGTTGGAAACGCTTTCCACGATCCCGGTGTCGCTTTCAAAACACATATAACCGATGTTGGTGCTGCGTCCGAGCACGTAGGTATCCGGAAGTGTCAGTGCAGCAAGATCCGCACGTGCGTCGTCAAGCTCCAGACGGGCATCTTCCAGTTTTTTGCGGTTTTCTTCAACTTCCGCCCAGCCTTCGTCCAATTCTTTTCTTGCATCTGCAAGCTTCACCTCTGCGTCGTGAATGGCACGGCCGGCAGCGTCCAGCTTCTGCCGTGTACGCTCCAGCTCGGCGACACCGTTCTCATATTCCCGCGTTTTTTCGGCAAGCAGCTGCTTGCCTGCGGCAAGTTTTTCCGCCTGCGATGCATATTCCGCTTCTGCGGCGTCCAGCTCGGCGTATGTTTCATCCAATGCCGCCTGCTGCTCGTCAAGTGCGGCAAGATAATATCCGTAGTTCGGATCGGCGGGATCCAAAGCGGCACGCCGGGCATCCAATGCCTGCTGTGCCGCGTCTGCCTGTGCGTGGTATCGGTCAAGCTCTTCCCGACTTTGCCGCAGTGCGTCTTCCGCCTGCGTGAGCTGATCGGAGAGCACGTCCAAGGCCGCTTTGCCCTCTGCCAACGTCTGTTCTGCTTCGGCAAGAGTGACAAGGCCGTCCTGATACGCCTGCTGGCTTCTCTCCAGTTCTGCCTGCCTGTCACGGTAGGCGGCTTCTCCGTCGCTCAGTGTCTGTACGGCGTCATCTAATTCTGCCTGCCCGTCATCGATTTCCGCCTGAGCATCGTCAATCTGTGTCTGTGCATCGGCACGGAGATCCTCATACCGGATCTCTGCCCGTGTGGCAAGAAGATCGGTCAGATGCGGCTCATAGGCTTCTTCCAGTGTGTCGTAAGCATCGGAGTACATCTCTGCGTCCTCGTTCAGACGCACGTTGATTTCCGTATAGACCTCATAGGACAGACCGCTTTCCGGCACGTAGAAAAAGCCGGAAACCGTGCCGTCACCGAGACTCGTCGTGCCGCGTTCAAAATTCAGATACAGGGGAGAGGCAACAAGGCCGACGATCGTGTACTCCCGATAGCGGCAGACAGAAACGTCATCTTCGCCGTTTGCGTCCGACAACTGCAACGTCGTGCCGATGACCGATGCAGGATAGCTCAGTGCATCGACCACACATTCGTGTGCGTTTTCCGGCAGCCTGCCGCTTACCACGGTCACAAGATTGACGTCACGCGGCAGTAAGATCATCTTCATGACCAGATCTTTGCCTTCCTGTGAGATCAGAAGATCCGCACAGACAGAGCCTTCGGCATGGGCAACGCCGGGCTCGTTTTGAAATGCTTCCACGTCCTCCTGCGTCAGTCCCAGCGTGGACACCAACCGGAAGTGGAAGAAATGCCGGTCTTCGAGATAATCTCCGCCGGTCTTCAGCATGGCGGTCTTTGTCACGCGGAGCCCGGCAAAAAAGCCGACGCCCAACGCGATGATCGCCATGATCGCGAAAAACCGGCCGAGGCTGTTCCGAATGCCCCGGAATAAGAGTTTTCGCATTGTATTTACCACTCAATCTCTTCAACCGGAACGATTGTTCGGTTGAGCTCTGTTTTGGTGATCGCACCGTTTTTGACGTAGATCACGCGGTCGGCCATCGCAGTCAGTGCCTTGTTGTGCGTGATGATGACCACTGTCATCCCGGTCTTGCGGGCGGTGTCCTGCAGCAGCTTCAGAATCGACTTGCCGGTCACGTAGTCGAGT
>JAZUDF010000124.1:0-6488 GCA_045639485.1 Faecousia sp.
CCGGATTGTTTGCAAGAGCTATGGCTATTGCGACTCTCTGCTGTTCGCCTCCGGAAAGTTCGTGCATCTTGCTCTTTTTTCTGTGTTCGAGTCCGACTGTTTCGAGAAGCATGTTTGCCCTGTTTGCATCAACTTTACCGGCCATCTGCATTACAAGTTTGATGTTGTCGAGTGCCGAAAGATAAGGCACCATATTTCTGGCTGTGTTCTGCCATACGAATCCGACGGTATTGCGCTTATATTCTACCAATTCCTGCTCATTCAGCTTGAAAAGGTTTTTGCCGTCAACCGTCAGCTTGCCGGCGGACGGTCGGTCAAGACCGCCGAGCATGTTCAGGAAAGTGGATTTACCGGAGCCGCTATTGCCGATGATGGCGGTGATTTCGCCATATTCGACGTCCAGATCAAGGCCTTGAAGGGCAAGCACCTCCAGATCCTGCGTTTTATAGATCTTGACCAGGTTTTCACATTCAATGATGTTGTTTTTTCCTTCACTCATTTCATCACACCGTCCTCCAACTCGTAAACGCAGTCGGCCACACTGGCAAAGCCTTCATCGTGAGTGGCAATAATGATGGTCGTATGCTCTGAAAGCTCCTTGAACAGACGAATCAGCTGCAGACCGGTGGTGGAATCCTGCTCCGCCGTAGGCTCATCGGCAAACAAAACCGCGGGATTGTGGGCAATGGCGCGGGCAACGGCAACACGCTGCTGTTCACCGCCGGAGAGCTGTGCGGGAAAATTCTTCTCACGGTCCTTCAGACCGACCAACTCCAGCATTTCAGATGCACTTTTCGGCTCCCTGCAGATCTGCGAGGCAAGCTCCACGTTCTCCAGTGCCGTCAGATTTTGAATGAGGTTATAAAACTGGAACACAAAGCCAACCTCATGCCGCCGATAGGCGGTCAGACGTCTGCGGGAATAGGCGGAGATCTCTTCTCCGTCAAGGAACACCTTGCCGCCTGTCAGCGTGTCCATGCCGCCGAGAATATTCAGAAGCGTGGTCTTGCCGGCACCGGAAGCACCGACGATCACGCAGATCTCACCCTTTTCAATCTCAAAATTCGCACCGCACAGTGCGGGGATCTCCACGTCACCCATGCGGTAGATCTTGCTGACGTTTTCAAAAGAAACAAAAGACATGTCATCACACTCCGGATTGTGTATCGGGATCGTAGCCAAGACAGTGAATCAGTTCTTCCCGTGTGAGCGGCCGGTACTGTCCGGGCTGCAGATCGGGATCTAAAGACAGACCGCCGATCGAAAACCGCTGCAGAAAGAACACGTGTGCACCGACAGCCTTCACCATCAGCTTCACTTCGTGCTTGCGTCCCTCTGTCAGCCAGAGTCTGCCGACCGTGACGGGACGGCCGGGATTTTTCAGAAAATGGTTTCGTTTGTCTTCAGGCAGCAGAGCAACGTTTTGCCCGACTGTTTCATAGCCCAGAAATTCCGAGCGGGCAGGCTTGGAAACTGCATTGCTGCCGCAAAGAACGACACCCTGCTCCATTTCACGGAACTGTGCTTCCGTGATCTTGCCGAATGCACGGAAAGCATAGCCCTTTTCCACGTGGTGTTCGGGACGGAGCAGATGACGGTCAAGCATCCCGTCGTCAGTAAAAAGAAGCAGTCCTTCCGTGTCCTTGTCGAGCCTGCCGACGGGGTGCAGGAGCTCCGCTGTTTCCGGCGGAAAGAACTGCATCACGGTGGGACGCCACGCATCCGTTTTTGCGGAAAGGTAGCCCTGCGGCTTGTTCATCATGAAATAAAAAGCCAAGGCGATTTCCTCCCGACACAGTGCAAAGTGATCGGCAATACGCCGACCTTTCCAGTATAACTTTTTGCACGCGTGATGTCAATCGCACCTGCCGAAAACAGCCTGCGGTTTCAGCAAAATTACTTTTGCATATTATAATAAAGTGTGGTATACTAATTTTGATTAAACGCCCGGAGGAGTTTATAACTTTGAAAACGAGTTTGTACGATATCATTTCACAAAAGCTGCCCGGTGTTTTTCTGCGTCCGGAAGAGCCGCTTGCCTCGCATACGTCCTTCCGTATCGGCGGACCTGCGGAGCTGATGGCGTTCCCGAAATCCGCAGAGGAACTGTCGTTCCTGCTTGCTCTGTCCGAAGAACTGGACATCAAACCCGTTATATTAGGAGCAGGCTCCAATGTGCTTGCACCGGACGAGGGCCTGCGGGGACTTGTCATCTGCATGAAAGCTTTTGAGCAGATTGAGCCGCTTTCCGAAACGTCGTTCTATGCCGACTGCGGTGCAACACTGAAGAAGGTTGCCATGTTTGCACGGGATGCATCTCTGACCGGCCTTGAGTTTGCCCACGGCATTCCGGGAACGGTCGGCGGCGGCGTGTATATGAATGCGGGTGCCTACGGCGGAGAACTGCAGCAGGTCGTGACAAAGACAACGGTGATGGAATATGACGGAACGGCCAAAACCGTCGAAGGTGATGCCCAGCAGTTTTCTTACCGCCACAGTGTGTTTATGGAACGTTCCTGCATCATCCTCGGTGCAGAGTTCCGGCTGCAGCCCGGCGACCGCGAAACGATCCGTGCCCGCATGCAGGAACTTTCCGACAAACGCCGTGCCTCTCAGCCGCTGGAGCTGCCGTCTGCAGGCAGCACCTTCAAGCGTCCGGTCGGCGGGTATGCCGCCGCACTGATCCAGGATGCCGGCCTGAAAGGGTTTCAGATCGGCGGTGCGGCAGTCTCGGAAAAGCATTCAGGCTTTGTCGTCAACGTCGGCGGTGCAACGGCACGTGACGTGCTGAATTTAATGGAAGAAGTGAAAAAACGCGTCTATGAGAACTCCGGCATCCTGCTGGAGCCCGAGGTACGCATTCTGTAACAATGGATACGATTACACTGATGTCCTTCGGGTATCTCCACGGTCTGCCGGAGCAGGCGGATACCGTGATCGATACCCGCGGGCTGAAAAACCCGTTTTATATCCCGGAGCTGAAAGAAAAATCCGGACTCGACAAAGAAGTCCGCGACTACATCTTCGGCTTTCCGGAAACGAAAGAATATCTTGATGCCGTGATGGAAATGCTGCGGATCCGACTGCAGCTCTACGCCCAGTGGAACAGCCCGCTGCGGCATCCGCTGACGGTCGCTGTCGGCTGCACCGGCGGCAGACACCGCAGCGTCACCATGACGCTGGCGATCGCCGACAAGCTCCGTGCAATGGGATACCCCGTTGAAGTCTGTCACCGCGATCTGAAACCGTAAAAAAGGAGGGAAGCACCCATGTCATTTTCGTCCAATGTCAAGGCAGAACTGTGCCGTGCCGAAGTACATAAACGCTGCTGTGCACTGGCGGAAAGTCTCGGCGTGCTGCTCTACTGCAATACGTTCAGTCCCGAACAGATCCGCATCGTCACCGAGTCTGCAGATTTTGCAGTTCGCCTGCCACGGCTGTTTCACCGTGCTTTCGACGTGTCCTTTGACGCTCTGCCGCAGACCAATCCTGCCGGTAAGCACGTGTTTCTGCTCACCGATCCGCAGAAGATCGCCACGGTCTACCGCATCATCGGCACGGAGCCGGAGAGCAGCGTCTCGCTGCACATCAACTATGCTCTTCTGGAAAACGAGTGCTGCCGCACCTCGTTTGTCCGCGGTGCGTTTCTGGCGGGCGGCTCTGTGACCGATCCCGAAAAACGCTATCATCTGGAGCTTGCCACCACGCACTTCAAAGTGAGCAAGGAAGCGTTTTCGCTTCTGCTCGACCTCGGCTTTTCACCCAAAGATACGGTGCGTAACGGCAGCAGCATCCTTTACTTCAAACAAAGCGACTATATTGAGGACTTTCTGACCTTCCTCGGTGCACCGGTCAGTGCGATGGGCGTCATGGAAGCCAAACTCGAAAAGGATATGAAAAACAACATCAACCGCATTGTCAACTGCGACAATGCCAACACCTCCAAGGTCGTGGAAGCGGCACAGGCACAGATCAACGCGATCCGTATTTTGCAGGAACGCGGCGTGCTTGAAACGCTGCCGGAAAAACTGCGGCAGACGGCACAGCTTCGCATCGACAATCCCGAAGCAAATTTAGCGGAGCTTGCAGAGCTGCTCGATCCGCCTATCACGAAATCCGCCGTCAACCACCGCCTTCGTAAGCTGACGGAACTGTCAAAGGAGTAACACTATGGCATTTGTACACTTACATCTGCATACGGAATACAGCCTCCTCGACGGTGCCTGCCGGATCGGCAAGCTGATGGAGCGGGTGAAAGACCTCGGCCAGACAGCGGTCGCTATCACAGACCACGGCGTGATGTACGGCGTCATCGATTTCTACAAGGCGGCAAAGGCGGCAGGCGTGAAGCCGATCATCGGCTGCGAGGTCTACGTTGCACCCCGCACCATGCAGGACAAGACGCACGGCGTTGACAACGAAGGCCGCCACCTGGTACTTCTGTGTAAGGATGAAACGGGCTACCGCAATCTCAGCTACATGGTTTCCCGTGCATTTTTGGACGGCTTTTACGGCAAGCCCCGTATCGATATGGAGCTGCTGCGTCAGCACAGTGAAGGCCTGATCGGTCTGTCTGCATGCCTGGCCGGTGCCATTCCGCGTTTACTGTCCGATGACGACTATGAAGGTGCAAAGAAACTGGCACTGGAATACAGCAACATTTTCGGCGAGGGCAACTTCTATCTGGAACTGCAGGATCACCGCCTGCCCGCACAGGCAAAGGTCAACCCGCTTTTGATCAAACTCTCCAAAGACACCGGACTTCCGCTCGTCGTCACCAACGACGCACACTACCTGACGCGGGAGGATGCCGCCATTCAGGACGTCCTTATGTGCATCCAGATGGCAAAGACTGTGGATGACACCAACCGCCTGAAATTCGAGACGGACGAGTTCTACGTCAAGTCCGAAGAGGAGCTTCGGGAACTGTTCCCCAACGCTCCCGAAGCGTTTGAAAACACGGTTAAGATCGCCGAACGCTGTAACGTTGAATTTGAATTTAATCACTATCATCTGCCGGAGTACATCCCGCCTGACGGCTCCGACTCTCTGACCTACTTCCACAAGCTCTGCAACGAAGGCTTTGCCGAGCGTTATCCGAATGCACCGCAGGAATACCGCGAGCGTCTGGATTACGAGATGAGCGTCGTCGAAAAGATGGGCTATGTGGACTACTATCTCATCGTTGCCGACTTCATCCGCTGGGCAAAGGAAGAGGGCATTCCCGTCGGCCCGGGCAGAGGCTCCGGTGCAGGCTCCATTGCTGCCTACTGTATGCACATCACCGAGATCGATCCCATGCAGTACAGCCTCATTTTTGAACGCTTCCTCAATCCCGAGCGTGTCAGTATGCCGGACTTTGATACCGACTTCTGTCAGGAACGCCGCGGCGAGGTCATCGATTATGTTATGCGGAAATACGGCAAAGACCGCGTTGCACAGATCGTCACCTTCGGCACGATGGCGGCACGCGGTGCCGTGCGTGACGTCGGCAGAGCACTCAACTTCACCTATGCAGAGACGGACGTCGTTGCCAAAGCGATCCCCAACACACTGCACATCACACTCGAAGAAGCACTCAAAACTTCCCAACAGTTAAAAGATCTCTATGAAGACGAGCGGGTGAAGAAACTCATCGACACTGCCATGGCTCTCGAAGGCATGCCCCGCAACACCTCAACGCACGCGGCAGGCGTCGTCATCACCAAACTTCCGGTCTGCGATTATGTGCCGCTTGCACGTAACGACGACACCATCGTCACGCAGTTCACTATGACCACCATTGAAGAGCTCGGCCTGCTCAAAATGGACTTCCTCGGCCTTCGCAACCTCACGGTCATCGAGGATGCGGAAAAAGAGATCCGCAAATTAGAACCGGACTTTTCCATGAAAAATATCCGCGACGACGACGAGGCGACCTTCGCCATGCTCGGCGAGGGCAGAACATCCGGCGTGTTCCAGCTGGAGTCTGCGGGCATTACGGGCGTGTGTGTACAGATGAAGCCACAGTCGATCGAAGACATGACGGCAATCGTTGCCCTCTACCGTCCGGGGCCCATGGAATCCATCCCTAAATTCATCAGCAGCAAGCTGCGTCCGGAGACGATCACGTATCTCACACCGCAGCTGAAGCCGATTCTGGAGGTCACCTACGGCTGCATCGTCTACCAGGAGCAGGTCATCGAGATCTTCCGCAAACTCGGCGGCTACACGCTCGGCCAGGCAGACAATATGCGTCGTGCCATCTCCAAGAAAAAGCAGAAGGTCATCGTCGAAGAACGGCAGGCCTTCGTCTACGGCGACGAGAGCCGCGGCATTCCGGGTGCGATCAAAAACGGTGTCTCGGAAAAAGCGGCACAGAAGATCTACGACGAGATCCTGGACTTCGCAAACTATGCCTTCAACAAGGCACACGCCGTCTGCTACGCCAAGGTGTCCTACGACACGGCCTACCTCAAATGCCACTATCCCAAGCAGTACATGGCGGC
>JAZUDF010000125.1:0-7699 GCA_045639485.1 Faecousia sp.
GCCGACCCCCTTGACAATCCCCCCGATCCTTGTAACTCAAGCAATCAGTATTCCCTATAATTCCTTAAAAAAGCGGGTAGGTACGGCATCCGGCGGTATCCCATTGATTGAAACCGCTTCAATGAAATCACACTTTATCAGCACGACAAATTCCGATATATCGCGATGTTTCCCCGATCAAAAATTCCGCATTCCGAATTCCTGATTTCGAATTACCCGGACTGATAAACGAAAAGAAGCCCGAGAGTTTCCTCTCGGGCTGTTTTCGTTTATCAGTACATACCGCCCATGCCGCCGGCACCGGCAGCAGCGGCTGCCATGGCTGCGTCAGCAGCGGGATCGGGCTTGTCGGCGACCAGAGATTCGGTGGTCAGGACGCACGCACAGATGCTTGCGGCATTTTCCAGTGCGGAGCGGGTGACCTTGGTCGGATCGACGATGCCTGCGGGGATCATGTCGCAGAACACGTCTTTGTATGCGACGTAACCGTAGCCGAGCTTACGGCTGTTCTTGACCTTCTCGAAGATCACGGAGCCGTCGACGCCTGCATTCTCTGCGATCTGGCGGATCGGAGCCTGCAGAGCTCTTGCGATGATCTGTGCACCGGTCTTTTCGTCGCCGGACAGCTTTGCAACGAGCTTTTCAACAGCGGGGATCGCGTTGACGTAAGCAGTGCCGCCGCCTGCCACGATGCCTTCTTCGACAGCTGCACGGGTTGCGTTGAGAGCGTCTTCCACACGCAGCTTCTGTTCCTTCATTGCGACTTCGGTGGGTGCACCGACGCGGATGACTGCAACGCCGCCGGACAGCTTTGCCAGACGCTCCTGCAGCTTTTCGCGGTCGTAGTCGGAGGTGGTGACTTCGATGGCGGACTTGATCTCACGGATGCGATCTGCGATCTCATCGGAGTTGCCGCAGCCGTCCACGATCGTGGTGTTGTCCTTGGTGGACTTGATCTGACGGGCACGGCCGAGGTCTGCAACGTCAACGTCCTTCAGATCCATGTTGAGGTCGGAGGAAATGTAGGTGCCGCCGGCCAGGATGGCGATGTCGCGGAGCATTTCCTTTCTGCGGTCACCGAAGCCGGGTGCCTTGACGCACAGGCAGGTGAACGTGCCGCGAAGACGGTTGACGAGCAGGGTAGCGAGTGCGTCGCCTTCAACGTCTTCTGCGATGGTGACCATCTTCTTGCCTGCCTGGTCGATCTTTTCGAGGACGGGCAGGATCTCCTGGATGGAGCTGGTCTTCTTGTCGGTGATGAGGATATAGGGATCGTCGATGACGGCTTCCATCTTGTCGGTGTCGGTGACCATGTAGGGGGAGATGTAGCCGCGGTCGAACTGCATGCCTTCGACAACGTCGAGGCCGGTCTCTGCGGTCTTGGACTCTTCGATGGTGATGACGCCGGAGGAGGTGACCTTCTGCATCGCTTCTGCGATCAGCTCGCCGACCTCGTCGGAGCCGCTGGAGATCGCACCGACTCTCGCGATGTCGTCGGCACCGTGGATCTCTTCGCTGTTGGCCTTGATGGCTTCGACTGCTGCTGCAACGGCCTTTTCGATGCCCTTACGCATGACCATGGGGTTTGCACCTGCAGTCACGTTCTTGAGGCCTTCGCGGATGATGGCCTGTGCAAGCAGGGTAGCAGTGGTGGTGCCGTCGCCTGCAACGTCGTTGGTCTTGGTTGCAACTTCGCGGACGAGCTGTGCACCCATGTTCTCAAATGCGTCTTCGAGTTCGACGTCCTTTGCGATGGTCACGCCGTCATTGGTGATGAGGGGTGCACCGTACTTCTTGCCGAGGACAACGTTTCTGCCCTTGGGGCCGAGGGTAACCTTCACGGTATCGGCCAGCTGGTCGATGCCTGCCTGTAATTTCTTTCTGGCTTCTTCGCCGTAAACGATCTGCTTTGCCATAGTATCAGCCTCCTGATTATTCTACGATCGCCAGAATGTCACTCTGGCGGACGATGGCGTATTCCACACCGTCGAGCTTGACTTCCGTGCCTGCATACTTTGCCACAACGACCTTGTCGCCGACCTTGACGGTCATCTTGACTTCGTTGCCGTCGACCATCCCGCCGGGGCCGACAGCCACGACTTCGGAAATGATGGGCTTTTCTTTGGTAGCGGTGGAGAGGATGATGCCGGACTTGGTGGTTTCCTCAGCCTCCGTGGGCTTGAGCAGAACGCGGTCTGCCAAAGGCTTCAATGTCATAAAAAGGACCTCCTTTGAAAATTACATTATAATAATAAACAACGCCGACAGCAGCGTGTCGTAATCTGTTGTTTTAGCACTCATTTATCCTGAGTGCTAATCCATTATAGCATAAGTTGGCAAGATGTCAACACCCTTTTTTGTAGGGGACGATGCCCACATCGTCCCTACAATTCGGAATTGTAGGGAACGGGTTTCCTGTCCCGCCGCCGCGGCTGCCTTTTACAGCAAACTATCCAAAAATAGCGGTTGAAATCACCCGACAAATGGGTTATAATTTATAATAAGTATAGGTATAAGTTCGCCTTTTTTCAAAACCGGGGCGAAAACAGGAAGGAGGATGCGAATGGGACAGGTCATTTCCGTTGTCTCAGGCAAGGGCGGCACCGGCAAAACGACGGTCTGTGCGGGCATTGCCACCTGCCTCGCGGCAGACGGCTATCAGGTGATGTGCATTGATGCGGATCTCGGACTGCGTAATCTGGACATTGCACTGGGTATGCAAGACCTTGCACCGATCGCTTTTACCGACATTCTCAAAAACCGCTATGAACTTGCCGACGCGACACCGCACAGTGAATTTCCGAACCTGCATCTTCTGACCGCACCCATCGCGGACGCGGTGGAGGAGATCGATCTCGACGGCTTTGGCAAGTTGATCGGCGACATCCGTGCAAAGTACGATTTCTGCCTGATCGACGCACCGGCAGGTTTGGGCGAGGGCTTCACACTTGCCACCCGTTTTGCAGACCGCATTCTCGCTGTCTCCACGCCCGATCCCGCGTCCATGCGGGACGCCGCCTGCGTGACGGACATGCTGACTGCTCTCAATAAAGACGATATTCGTCTGATCGTCAACCGCATCACGCCGAAGCTGTTCCGCCGGATGCAGATCACGGTGGACGACGTGATGGACGACGTGGGACTGCCGCTGATCGGTATCGTTCCCGAGGACACCAACGTCATGCTCTCCGCAGCACATCACGAGCCGCTCATCCTCTATTCCGATCAGGGTGCGGCAGTGGCGTGCCTGCATATCGCACGCAGACTGGAAGGAAAGAAAGTACCTTTGATGAAAATCCGCTGACATGGGAGGTTGAAGTATATGAATATCACACTCATGGCACATGACAAGAAAAAGGAACTCATGGTGCAGTTCTGCACGGCATACAAGAGCGTGCTTGCAAAGCATTCTCTGTTTGCCACCGCCACCACCGGCAGACTTGTCGCCGAAGCGACGGGACTGCCCGTGACGCTCTTCATGGCACACAATCAGGGCGGTCACCAGCAGGTGGATGCCCGCATCGCCTACAACGAGGTGGACATGGTTCTGATGTTCACCGATCCTAACTCCAAGGATCCGTGGGACAGCCAGTCCACGTTGCAGACCATGTGTCTGTGCGATGCACACAACGTCCCCGTGGCGACCAACCTTGCCACGGCGGAGCTGCTGATCCTCGGCCTGCAGCGTGGCGACCTTGACTGGCGTGAACTGCTGCACGGCAAGCAGAGAGGACTGTAATGTTCGAAGGCTTCTCGGAAAAAAGCGTGGAGTTTGTCTGGAACCTGCGTTTCAACAACAGCAAGGAATGGTTTTTGGCACACAAACAGGAGTACGAAGACTATCTGCACGTGCCCGTCAAGACGCTTGCGTACGATCTGCAGGCGTATTTTGCGGAAACCTATCCGCAGCACAGCTGGCAGGTGCATGTCTCCCGCATCTACCGCGATGCCAGACGTCTGCACGGCAGAGGCCCGATGAACGATCATCTGTGGTTTTCCGTCTTCGCCGACGGCGAAAAGGACGGCATCACGCCCGCATTCTATTTCGGCTTTGAGCCGGAGGGCTACGACTACGGCATGGGCTGCTGGACGGAGCACGGTGCGTTCATGGAACGGTTGCGTGCCGACGTGAAGAAAAATCCGCAGACACTCGACGGCCTGCGGAGATCCTTTGAAAAGCAAAGCGTCTTTTCACTCTCGGGCGAAACGTACAAACGCCCGAAGGTGCAGGTGCAGGCGGAGCTGATGCCTTGGGTGAACCGCAAATATCTCGGCTTCCACTGCGACAACCTGCACGGCGACGACGGCTTCGGCACGGGGCTGTTTGATACCCTCAAAAAGAATTACACCCTGCTCATGCCGCTGTACGACTATTTCTGCATGCTGGCACACCGTGCAGAGTAAATTCGGAATTCGGAATGCGGAATTCGGAATTAAAAGGAGAAACAATATCAATGGCAAAAATCACACCCAGAACCCTGTCGGGCTTTATGGAACTGCTCCCGGCAGAACAGATACAGATGGAGGAATTCCTCCGCATCCTGCGGCAGACCTATTCCCGCTACGGCTTCACGCCGCTCGACACGCCCATCGTGGAGAGTGCGGAGATCCTGCTTGCAAAAGGCGGCGGCGAGACCGAAAAGCAGATCTACCGTTTCCAGAAGGGTGACTCCGATCTTGCACTGCGGTTTGACCTCACGGTACCGCTTGCAAAGTACGTTGCCCTGCACGCGGGCGAGCTGACCTTCCCGTTCCGCCGCTATCAGATCGGCAAGGTCTACCGCGGTGAACGTGCACAAAGAGGCCGCTTCCGCGAATTTTATCAGGCGGACATCGACATCATCGGTGACGGCAAGTTAGATATCGCCAACGAGGCGGAAATCCCGTCCGTCATCTATCAGACATTCTCGGCACTCGGCCTCAAACGCTTCCAGATCCGCGTGAACAACCGCAAGATCCTCTCCGGCTTCTATGCCATGCAGGGCCTGCAGGAAAAGGCAGGCGACATCATGCGTACCGTTGACAAGCTGGATAAGATCGGTGCTGACAAGGTTCGCACGCTGCTTGTTGACGACATCGGTCTGACGGACGCACAGGCAGACGAGATCCTTTCGTTCATTGCCATCAAAGGCACCAACGAAGCCGTGCTGAAGGCACTGGAAGGCTATCGCGGCAGAAATGAGCTGCTCGACCTCGGCGTTGACGAGCTGAACACTGTGGTGAAGTACCTCGGTGCGTTCGGCGTTCCGGAAGAGGCGTTTGCCGTCGACCTCACCATCGCGAGAGGACTTGACTATTACACCGGCACGGTCTACGAGACCGTGATGCTGGATCACCCCGAGATCGGCTCGATATGCTCCGGCGGCCGTTACGACAACCTCGCGGAGTACTACACCGACCGTCAGCTGCCCGGCGTGGGCATCTCCATCGGCGTGACGCGGCTGTTCTATGTGCTCGGCGAGCAGAAAATGCTCAATCCCGCCCTTTGCACCGCACCGGCAGACGTCCTGGTGCTGCCGATGACGGACGATCTGGCAGCCGCCGCCGAGACTGCGACCTGCTTCCGCAGTGCCGGCATCCGCACGCAGCTTTACTGCGAGCAGAAAAAGTTCAAGGCAAAGATGTCTTATGCCGATAAACTGGGCATCCCGTTCGCTGCCATTCTGGGCGAGGACGAGATCGCAGCCGGCAAGGTCTCGGTCAAGGATTTAACGACCGGCGAGCAGGAGCTTCTGACGAAGGAAGAAGCGGCAAAGACGATCACCGCCGCCCTCGCCGCCCGCAATAACGGCAAACTGATTTTGTAATTTTATTGTGTCATCCTGAGCGAAGTGAAGGATCTGCCGCCGTTCAACGCGACAGGATCCTTCGGTCACGATGTTCCCTCAGGATGACAGAACAATAGAGAAGAGGTAAGAAGAAATGTTCCAGAACAGAACGCATACCTGTAACGACCTTCGCATCGAAGATGCGGGCAAGCAGGTCCGTATCGTCGGTTGGATGGAAAACGTCCGTACCGTCGGCAGCAACTTTGCATTTGTCATTGTCCGTGACTTCTACGGCACCACGCAGGTGGTCGTCGAGACCGAAGACATGATGAACGTCATCAAGTCCATCAACAAGGAGTCCACCATCGCGGTGGAAGGCACCGTGCGGGAACGTGACTCCAAGAACCCCAAGCTTCCCACGGGCGACGTTGAGGTCGTACCCACCGGGATCGAGATCCTCGGCCGCTGCCGCTACAACGAGTTGCCGTTTGAGATCAACCGCAGCCGTGACGCAGACGAAGCGATCCGTCTGAAGTACCGTTTTCTCGATCTGCGTAACCCCGCAGTCAAGAACAACATCCTGCTTCGCTGCAACGTGGTATCCGCCCTGCGTCAGTCCATGACTGAGCACGGCTTCCTTGAGATCACCACGCCTATTCTGACTGCCTCCTCTCCCGAAGGTGCGAGAGACTACCTGGTTCCGTCGAGAAAGCACCCCGGCAAGTTCTATGCGCTGCCGCAGGCACCGCAGCAGTTCAAGCAGCTGCTCATGACCGCCGGCATCGACCGCTATTTCCAGATCGCACCCTGCTTCCGCGATGAGGACGCACGCGGCGACCGCAGCCCCGGCGAGTTCTATCAGCTCGATATGGAAATGTCCTTTGCAGGACAGGAAGACGTCTTTGCAGTTCTGGAAGACGTTCTGCCTCCCGTGTTTGCAAAGTACGGCAAATATAACATCGCCTCCACCGCACCGTTCCGCCGCATCAAGTATCTTGATGCCCTCGAGACCTACGGCTCCGACAAGCCCGACCTGCGTATCGACCTGACGGCGAAGGATATCTCTTCTCTGTTCGTCGACACCGAGTTTGAAGTACTCAAGGGACAGACTGTCAAGGCAGTGCCCGTCTCCGACTGCACCCTCACGAGAAAGCAGATCGAAAAGCTTCTGACCGACTGCGAAGTGCAGTCCGGCTCCAAGGGCTACTGGTTCAAGGTGGACGAAAACGGCGAGCTCGCCGGCGGCATCGCCAAATTCCTCGCTCCCAAGAAGGACGAGCTTGCAAAGATCATCGACCTCAAGCCCAACACCCTCGTCGCTGTCGCGGCAGGCGAATTTGCAACCAAGTCCGTCGGCGTGATGATCAAGACCTTCGGTGCAAACTGCGAAGGCCACATGGACAAGGAACGCTATGAATTCTGCTGGATCGTGGACTTCCCGATGTACGAGATCGGCGAAGAGAGCGGCGAGCTGGAATTCTGCCACAACCCGTTCTCCATGCCCAACGGCGGTGCGGAGATCCTCGACAAGGCGGAACGCGGCGAGGTCGATCCGCTGACCATCACCGCTTTCCAGTACGACCTTGTCTGCAACGGCGTGGAGCTGTCCTCCGGTGCCGTTCGTAACCACGATCCCGAGATCATGATTAAGGCATTCAAGCTTGTCAGACTCGGCGAAGACGACGTCAAGGCAAAATTCCCCGCGATGTACAACGCATTCTGCTACGGTGCTCCCCCCCATGCAGGTATTGCTCCGGGCGTTGACCGTATGGTAATGCTCCTTGCCGGCGAGGACAGCATTCGTGAGGTTATTCCGTTCCCGATGAACAAGAACGCTCAGGATATCATGATGGGCGCTCCCTCCGTCGTAGAGCAGAAGCAGCTTGACGAGCTTCACATTGCAATCGTCAAGACCGAAGAATAAAAAGAAA
>JAZUDF010000126.1:0-19411 GCA_045639485.1 Faecousia sp.
GTTTCGGGTGCGGAGACGATGTACTGGGTGCCCTGATTGCAGAAGATCTTTTCCGCCGCGTCGTAACGCAGATTGGGCTTGGTCTCCTTCACGGGACAGATCGCACACACGATATAGGAAAACTGCGTATCGCCGCTGTCCTCCTGCTCTTCATCGTCGCGGCCGCGGAACGGCACGTCGTAGACCTCCGCACCGAGGAGAATGAGGTAGTTCGTGTCAAGCGTCAGGGACTTTGCGATCTTTTCGCACAGCGTGTTCACCGCTTCCTCGTCACCGAGCTGCGATTTCCGCAGCCGCATGAGCAGGCGGTGCTCGTCACTGTCCGCCACCTGTGCGGTGGAAAAGCGGATGTCGGACAGTGTGCGTCCGATCGAGCCGGAGAGCGATTTTTTGAGAAGATTGAGATACTTTTCCTGCTCGTCTTCGGGCATCAGACCGAGCCCCTGCGTGAATTTTGCCATCGGGGTACCGTTGGTGCCGACGTAGCAGCCGTAAATTTTGCGGATATTGGTGCGGTCAGGGCGGAAGCGTCTTCGCAGCTCCGCAGCTTCTTTATCGATCATGGGAAAACTCCTTTTAAGAGAATAATACAAACATTAACAGCGGAATGGTGATAAAACTGAACAGCGTGGACATGAACACGCCGGCGGCGGCAAGCTTTTCGTTGCCGCCGTATTTTGCACTCATCAGGGTGGTAAGCGTTGCCACCGGCATGCCGAGCATCACCACGGGAATGCCGAGCATGATGGGATCCGTGGAGAAGTTGCGTAAGATGAGGAACGCCAGCAGCGGCAGCACCAGCAGACGCACGACGTTGATCACATACAGCCGCCAGTTGAGGAAGACCTCCCTGAACGAGACCTTCGACAGTGCGATGCCGATGACGAGCATCGCCACGGGACTCGTCACGTTGCCGAGCATCCCGAGACCGTCGGTGATGACCTTCGGTGCCTCAAAGTCGGTCAGGTAGAAGATGTAGGCAAGCACCGACGCGATGATGATGGGCGAAACGAGCGTTTTCAGGGAAAAGCGATCCTTACTGTCTTTCGGTGCCAGCAGTGCCACGCCGTAGGTGTAGACCACAAACTGGAACACCAGATTGAAGATGGACGCGTAGAACACCGCACCGTCACCGTAGAGTGCCTTGATGACCGGAAAGCCCATGAAGCCCATGTTGGCAAAGGTCATCATAAAGCGGTAGACGTTTTGATCCTTTTCGGGGCAGTGCAGCACGCGGGGCAGCAGCCGTCCGAGGAAGATCAGTACCGCGAACACGCAAAGTGCGATGCCCGTGAGCAGAAAGACCTCGTTATTTGATAAGATGCGGTCGCTGCCGAGCACGGAGTAGAGCACCGTGCAGGGGTTCGTCACCACAATGACGAGCTGTGCGAGCACCTTGTTCGTGCCCTCGGGGAACACCTTGCATTTTGCCGCGGCAAACCCGACGGCAACGATGGCAAGCAAGATTCCCATCTGGGAAATGACAGATAGAATGTCCGTAGTGACACCCCCTTGTTTCGTGGTGTAGGGGACGATGCCCACATCGTCCCGTGCGGGAAATCGTTGTTTTATCCCTCGGCGAGGAAGCGTCTTTCGCCGTTCTTGCGGATCCACAGCCACAGCATGATACACAGCACCGCCGAAACACCGCCGAAGATACCGAGCATCGCAAACGGAGAAAGATACGGCCGCAGCAGCAGAAAATACAGACCGGCGGGCAGCATCGCATAGAGCATCATGCCGAAAATCATGATCGCAACGGGTGCGGACTGCTTGATGGGGACGGCTTCATTCGGCCAGTCGTACTTGGGCATCAGCAGGTTCAGCCACAGTCCCGCGAGTGCGGCGAGCAGATTGACGATCTGCGGCAGCACGAGCACAAGAAGCAGAGAAAGTCCGGTCATGCGGAACGCGATGGCCGCGGCGACGGATGCAAAAAGCACCACGGGTACGGTGAGCAGCAGCTGCATATCGACCTTGGCAAACAGCACGTTGCTCAAGTCGGCGGGAATGCTCTGTGCGATCCAGCGGGATTTACCCTCCAGAGAAACGGAAGGTGCGGTCATGTTGTTCACAAAGCCGAGGAAGACCATTGCCGCAACGGCGAGGATCACCTCGGAGCCCTGCGGCAGACCGAGCACGGGCAGAAGTGTCGAGGAAAGCTGTGCGACCAGATCCTGCCTGATGAGCAAAAACACACCAAACGCCAGCAAGAACAGCAGGCCGAGGCCGCAGTTCGTCATATAGGTCGCACTCGAAACAAAGTGCTTCAGCTCGCGTTTGACAAGAGCCCAACGCAGGGAGGAGACCTTCATTTCCTTTTTCTGATACACGCGTTTTTTCGCACCGGACTTCGACATCGTGATCTTGAAGAAGCTGCGGGAGAGCAGGTACAGTGCAAGGACAAACGGCAAAACCGTCACGGCAAGCACGCCGAGACCGCACAGCAAATTCCCGTCTGCGAAAAGTTTGCCGATCCAGTAAAGCGGTGCAAGCCAGGTGGAGAACACAGGCTCAAGGCTCGTCATCATCACCGCGAGCTTCTCCACGGCGTTGCCGTCCTCGTCAAAAGCTAAATTGATGAAGCGGAAGTAAACAATGTAGAACACCACGATGAACACGACGGTCAGGATCGTGCTCATGATCGCCTTGTTGCTGATTTTTGCGGTGAGGAGGCTGAGCAGCCACCCGAGCAGACAGCAGATCGCGGTGGAAAGCAGCGGCAGCAGCAGCACCAGAAGCACGTAACCGGCAACGCCGAGAGCGGTGCAGCCGAAGGCCTCGATCGCCGCAATTGAGCACGGCAGCATGACGAGGACGGAGAATACCAGATTGAGCAGATACACCAGAAGCAGCCGCGAAGCGAGGATATAAACAGGTTTGATCGGCATCGAGAGCAGCAGCTCGTTGTCCTGTGCGTCAAACAGCTGACTCTGCGTGGAGAACACGCTGCCGAACACGGCGAGCAAAATCGCCACGCCGGACGCAAGTGCGTAGTGCAGCCACCGCATTCCCATCGCCGACGTCACGGAGGCGGTCAGGCGGAAGAAACTCAGCAACATATAAAGGTAAATGAGAAACACGAGCGGAAGCAGGATCGCAAGCACGATCAGAGTGCTCTTCGAGGAACTCTCACGGCCCAGACGGTTCGTCTTTTTGCGGCCGGACATGCCCAGAAAGAGCATCTGCAGGCGGGTTTTGAGAAGCGTTTTAAGCATGGTCTTCCTCCAGTTCCAGGAAGACCTCCTCGAGAGAGGTGTCGCCCTTGACGTCCTCCATCGTGCCGGACTTGATCAGTCTGCCGTTTTTGATGATGGCGACCTTGTCGCAGAGCTTTTCCGCGACCTCCAGCACGTGGGTGGAGAAGAAGATGGCACCGCCGCGGTCACAGTGAGCCCGCATGATCTCTTTGAGCGTGTGTGCCGCCACGGGATCAAGACCGACGAACGGCTCATCCATCAAAATGAGCTTCGGCTCGTGGAGCAGTGCCGCGATGAGAGCGAGCTTCTGTTTCATGCCGTGGCTGTAAGCGGAGATCGGCTGTGCCAGATCGGCGGTCAGTCCGAGCTGCCCGGACAGAGCTGCGATGCGTGTTTCGCGGTCATTTTTCGACACGCCGAACACGTCCGCGATGAAGTTGAGATATTTGATGCCGGACATGAATTCATACAGATCGGGGTTGTCGGGCACGTAAGCGATGACCTTTTTGCAGCCGATGGGATCGTTCTTCACGGACTTGCCGTCAACAAAAATTTCGCCGCCCTCAAAGGGCAGAATGCCGCAGCAGGCTTTGAGCGTGGTGGTCTTGCCCGCACCGTTGTGGCCGATGAAGGCACAGATCTCGCCCGGACGGATCTGCAGCGACAGATTGTCGACTGCCTTTTTCGTCCCGTAGGACTTGGTCAGGTTTTGAATGTTCAGCATATTGGTTCTCCTTTCGAATGATTGCGATTTGTCGCAGGGGGTGGTCATACGTCAGTCAAAGACAAAGCCTGCGTACCCCGTGGGGAGAGGCTTGTTTGTCAGTGCCTTTGCCATGGCAAAGGGCGTGGTGCCGGGCATGCGGCAGCACACGGACGGAAGGCCGAGCTTTCCTGCCAATGCACCTGCAAGTGCCGTGTCACCGAGAAATTCCGCACACCGCTCACCGTCCACGGCGGCGATGGCAAAACTGTCCTCCCCGCTGATCGCGAGCAGCTCGCCCTGCGATGCCTGATGGCCGAGTGCCTCTGCCTGCCAGTCGATAAAGCCGCCCTGCAGCAGCATCTGGCGGTACATGGCATAGTCCTGTGCGGTGAGCGTGCGGAAGGTAACGCCGTCGGAAGGCGTCGCGGCAAAGGTCTGCTTCGACGCGGTCAGCGACAAGGTGAAGCCGAATTTTTCGTACATCTTCACAAGCGAAGGCTCGCCCGGACGCAGAAACAGAAAATCGCAGCCCTCCGCTTTTTTGAAGCTTGCGGCAGCCTCGCAGACGTTGAAGCAGCAGTTCTGATGCCGGAAGTCCGGATGGGTGCACACCGCGTACAGATACGCACCCTTCTGCACGTCGCCGTCAGGCTGCACGTAATCGACCGGAATGCAGCTGCCCATCGCGTACAGAAAACCGTCGCGTTCGATCACAACGGAATTTTCCACGCCAAAGCGGTCATAGTACTGCTCAATATAGGTTTCACTGTCCCCGAAGCACTGCTGCCACAGTGTTTTCATCTGCGGCAGAAGGGACTTGTCTGCATATCTGATCTTCATCCTAAAACGGCCTCCGGTGCCGCCACGGCGGCATATTTTTTCAGGAGCTGATCGGGGTAGTAGGAGAGCTTTGCTTTCCGCAGTCCCTCCACGCCCATGTCGTCTTCACGGTTGAGATACTTCAGCTCCGGATGTTTTTCCCGCAGATAGGCGGCAAAGGTACGGTTGATATAGGCGTAGGCACCCGGAACGTCTGTAAACGCCTTTTCAAAGTTCACGTCAAACACTTCCTCGCGGATGCGGTTGCCCATGGTCAGGGCAATGAGTTCGCCGTCATGCTCCACGGCGAGCCCTTCAAAGCCGAGTCCGTCCCAGTCGGCAAACAGCCGCGACAGTGCACGTTTTTCTGCACCGAAGCTGTCGCCGCAGAACTGCTCCGCGTGCTTTCGGTACCATTTTGCCACCATTTCCTCACACCGCGGCAGCAGAGCGGTATCGATCTGCAGCACTTTCGCATCGGGACAGGCGTCCTCAAAACGGTGGATGTGGTTGCGTTTTGCCTGCAGCTTTTTGCCCTTCAGCTCTGCCAGACGGTCGATGTCATAAATATAGTCAAACCCGCTGCGTACCTCATAAAAACAGAAGGTGTCGGGGAAGGCTTCCTCCAAAAGGGAGCGGGTGCGGTCGGTCACGGCGTACATCGAAAGCGGAACGCCGCGTTTTTTGGCATCCTGTGCAAGCCTTCTGACGGCAGCGGCAAGATTGCCCTGCCCGACAGGCAGAAAATAACTGTCCGCACCGGCGTGCTTTGTCAGAATGTAGACAAAGCCGTCCTCCACGGCAGCCTTCTGCGGCCCCCAGAGATAGAGGTTTGCAAAGGTGCACTCACAGCCCGGATCGGGCAGCGGACGCAAAACGGTCTCTAATTTTTCCTTGTCCGAAAGCGTGACGGTCTGAAAATCCAGCATGGCTGCCTCCCGTCACTGATGATGCGGCAGATAGTAGTCGTCTGCCTGCCGGAAGAACGGACACTGTCCCTTGCGGTCGGTGTGGATGCGGTACATGTCGTCCTCGTCCATCTCCATCGTGCAGTAGTACTCGTCCTCCTGCTCATCATAATTATAATACCAGCAATTTTCACAATCAGTGCTCATGTTTCCTCCAAAATTCAAAAAACACAGGAAATGAGAATTATTTCAGCAAGAGCTGACAGCGAGAGGTTTTGTCGCAGGCGAAAGAATTTGAGTTTCCTAAAAGTACAGTTCTGATGCTACGTTGCCGTGTGTATACAGACACACGGCTTTTTTCATAAAGTCCTCGCTCACGCCGAAATGCTCCGCCAGTGCCCACAGCTCCGTGCAGCCACCTGCCACGGCGTCATCGAGTGCCTGCACGGGAACGAGCATCTGCACCGCACGTTTGTCCGCACGGTATTCGTGCCGTCTGCGGCTGTCGACGCGGGTGTAGGGGCTGTAAAAACTGCCCGTCAGGCAGTGGCCGAGCTCGTGTGCCAGATGCACACGCTCCGACGTGCCGCCGTCGAGCACCGATGCGTCCATGCCGATCACGCAGCTGCCGTCCGCCCTTTGCAGGGACATCGAGCCGTTTTCCTTCATCGGGAAGGGCAAAACGGGAATATGCTGTTGTTCCGCGACGCGATACAAAGACAAAAGTTCCTTCATTGATGCTCCTTGTTGGCTTCCCGCTGCTTGACGTAGGCGGCGAACCGGCAGACCTCCTCGAGCATTTCATCGGAGATCTCGCCCGCACCGCCGAACAGTGCGATCTTGAGATCCTCCCGCGTCAGCATAGCGGGGCTGTTGCCGAGGATACGGTCGACGGAAACGCCGAGAGCGTCTGCGATCTTCGAGAGCGTTTTGCCCTGCAGGGTGTTTTTCCGCCCCATTTTGAGATCGGTCAGGATGCCCTTGCTGATGCCCGCCTGCGTACACATCTTCGCGACTGTCATGCCACGCTCTTCGCAGAGAGTTTTGATCGATTCATACAAAGTTGCCATACGTTCCCCCAACAGTTCTTGTGCAAGTACACAAAAAGCAAAATTTTGAAAAATAATACTTGAAAAGTACTTGAACAAGTATTATGATACCAACAGATGGTACTCAAAAGCGTATCAATTATGCCTTACAAGACCATTATAGTACATTTCCGAGTACGCGTCAAGCAAAACCGGGAGAAAAATACGGCAAAACTCTTCCGGCAAAAAACACCGGAAAAAGGTCACGTTCAACGTAACAGACCGCTTGTCCGAATAGAAGGACAGTATTAGCGGTCAGTAATCAGTGGCGTAGGGGAGGGACGCCCGCAAGGGGGGCTAGAATTGCTGCCAAATCAAAGATTTGGGCAATTCATAGCCTGCTCCTCCCGCAACCGTAGGGGACGGGTTCCCCGTCCCGGAAATTCGGAATGTGGAATTGTAGGGGACGGCGTCCCCGACGTCCCGCCGCAACGCACTTCCCGTCAACGCCGTAGGGGCGACGCTTGCCGTCGCCCGCAATTTGACATAGTCCGATTTGGCATCATCAATCACATAAATCATTATAAGGAGGAAAAAACTATGCCGGGAACACCTGCAGGACGGTCGGTGGACGTCCGCTGTCCGATGTATCGAAAAAACAAAGGCACCATGGTCGGGTGCGAGGGGATCACAGACGATTGTACCTTGCAGCTGAAATTTTCCAATCAGGCGGCCTGCATGCAGCAGATGGACATCTTCTGCTGTGACCGCTACAAAAACTGCGAGGTCTATGAAGCTGTCATGAAAGCGAAATACGCTGATTTCTGGGAGGCGGAGCACTGATGTACGATCTGCGGGAGATATTGAAAAAAGAAGACACCCGCACGAGGCCGCTTTGCGGAGAAGACCGCAGCGTTTGCCGTCTGTGCGGGTGCGAGGTCGGGGAAGGGAAGCCGCTTTGCCCCGCGTGTCTAATGCAGCAGGATGGGCTGCAGCTGTTCGCCGCAAAATGCCGACTGCACGGTCTGCAAAAGCTGCGGCATGGCTGCCACGAGAGAGCAGGGCTTCTTTTCGGGATCGTCCTGCCCAAAGGGGACAAAGAAAAAGTGCCTGCGGTTGAGAAGCATCGCGATACTCACGGCGTTGGCCGCAAGCCCGTCGTTGGTGGACACCGCAACGACGACCGGTCGTGCATTGCGAAGATGTGCTTTACATGCAAGTGTCACCGGCGTGTCAGCGATGCCGTTTGCGAGCTTTGCCAGGGTGTTGCCTGTGCAGGGTGCAACCACAAGAAGATCCAGAAGGCGTTTCGGGCCGATCGGCTCCGCACCCTCTACGGTGGAGATGATCGGGTTGCCGCAGATCGCCTCGATCCGCTGACGGAAAGACGCGGCAGTGCCGAAGCGGCTGTCCGTGGAAAAGCTTGTCGGTGACATGATCGGGATCACGGTTTTGTAGTGCCGCTTCATGTCGGCGAGTGCGGCGAGCACCGGCTCGTAAGTACAGAAGGATCCGCAAAATGCAAATCCGACGGTTTTGTTTTCCATAACTGTCTCCTTGTTTCCGGGGCATACCGCGGAATAATGATGAATAGTGAATAGTAAATAGTGAATTGTGGAATTTTTCAATTCTTTGAATTGAAAAATAAATGAAATCGTCCGCTTGCGGACACCGCAATGAACTATTAACAATTTACTGTTTCGGAATTTGGCGTGTAATGGCATCATAAAGCACATGTGCGGCGGCACGGGGCAGATACTTCCCCGGCAGACCGCCGGCGGGGAGTACGGAAAAGGCGAAATCGCCCTGCGGCAGACCGCCGGGGCTCGATGCCAGCTCCACCCATGTGCAGGAAGGCGGAAGGGCGGCAAGCTCCGTGCGGGAAAACACCTGCGACGGGACGGTGTTGAACACAAAGTCATAAAAAGAAAGGTCGGCGTTTTCAAACGACGCGGTGCGAAAACCGTAGCCTTCTGCCAGTGCACGGCTTTCCTGCCTGCGGGCAAATACGGTGCAGTCGGCACAAAGGGCGGCAAGCAGCCGCGTGAGATACGCACCGATCCTGCCGTAGCCTGCCACAAGACACCGCTTGCCGTAAAGGCTGTCGCCGCAGGCCTCCGTGACGGCGGTCAAAGCCGCTTCTGCGGTCAGCCTTGCGTTTCGCAGCCGGGCGGTTTCATCCTCCAGCAGATCCGTGACGGGAAGATCGCACCCCGTGAGATGCTTTTTCCCGCCGCAGCAGAACAAAGCGGTGGCAGGCTTTGCCGTTTTTAAAACAGCAGACAAGGGACAGACTGCCCGCAGCCTTCCCGCCGCATCAAAGCTCGGGCAGGGGAGGACGATCGCATCGGGCGTACACGGCTGTCCCCAGGAAAATACCCGCTGCTCCTGCCGCAGAAGCTCCGCCAGATATTGCTGCCGTTTGTCTTCTCCGATGAGCAGAAATTCCATTTGTCCACCTCCTTTTCCCCAGTATATGCCGGACAAAATTCGGTGGTGATACCCTTGTAATTCATTAACCAATGCGGTATAATGTCAAAAAAGAGGAAGGTGATGTACGGTGGATCGGCACGGTTTTATTCACGACATGCTCGACGTCAAGGTCCTGATCTTATTCGTCGTTTCGCGGGCAATGTATCCGCTGGACGCACAGAAGGTCTATGAACTCTGCTATCAGGACGAGTGCCTGAGTTATTTCGACGTCCAGTCTGCACTGCCGGAAATGGTGGCGTCCGGACATCTGGAACAAACGGACGAAGGCTTCGTCATAACAGAGAAAGGACGCGAGGCGGGTGCACTGACGGAGGACTCCATCGCCTATCCCGTGGCCCAGCGTGCCGAACGTGCGGTCGATCAGTTCAACCGTGCGGTACGCCGTGACAGCTTCATCCACGCACAGATCATGCCGCGTCAGGGCGGAGACTACTCCGTTGTGATGGGACTTGACGATGAAATGGGCAATCTGATGACGTTGGAGCTCATGGCACCGACACAGTCGCAGGCACGGGTGCTTGGCGAAGCGTTCCGCAAACACGCAGACGTTCTGTTCCAGACGGTCATGCAGATCCTGACCGGGGAACAGCACGAAAACGGGGAATCTGCACCCGACTGACAAAAACTCTCGGAAATTTGTCATTTTGCACAAAAATCTACCCTTGATTACTGCGTTCTTTGGTGGTATAATAGGAGCAGGAGGAGAGAAACCTCTTTCTCCATACATGAAAGGAGCGACAGATTATGAAATTCCAGTATTCCGAAAAGAAGGTCAACCTTCCCGATAACGTCCACGCCTATGCCGAGAAAAAGGTAACGAAGCTGGATCGCTATTTCAGGGATGACGCCGAAGCACTGGTCGCCTTTTCCGTGGAAAAGAACCGCAACAAGGTGGAACTGACTGTCCGTGCGTCCAACACCATTTTCCGTGCAAGTGAAAGCACCTCCGACATGTTCGCATCCATCGACGCCGCGGTGTCCGACATCGAAAGTCAGATCCGCAAAAACAAGACGCGTCTGGCACGCAGACTGCGTCAGGATGCCTTTGCAAAGGGTGCTGACGAAGCCACGTCCTTTGCTCCCGAGCAGGAGGAGTCCGATTATGAGATCGTCCGCACCAAGACCTTCCCCATGAAGCCGATGACGCGGGAAGAAGCCATTTTGCAGATGAACCTGATCGGCCACGGATTCTTTGCATTCAAGGATGAAGAAGCAGGCGGTGCCTTCGCGATCGTTTACAAGCGTAACGATGGCGGCTACGGCCTGATCGAAGATAAACAGTAACAAATAGCCCGCCCTGAACAGGGCGGAAAAAGCAAATAAACAGCACGGTACGGGTTTTCAAGCCGTACCGTGCTTTTCGGAGGAATGTATGACGAAAAGCATGTCGTCTTTTGAAACGAAAAAAATACTGACTGTCGTATGGTGTGTCGCCTCGGCACTGCTCATTGCGGCGGGGATCATCTTCATTCTCTTTGCGATCCTGCAGGTCGCGTTTTCGATGATCCCGTCGGAGTTCTGGCACACGCTGGTCGATGAGCCGTCCTCCGACAAACTGCAGCCGATCATGGATTTTCTGAAAGGCATCAATCGGGAATGGAGTACCCCGCAGGCAGTCGGGAGCCTCGTTTTGTGGGCAGTGCTGCTCGCGGCGGGCATCATCTCTCTGATCGTTGCCCGCAAGATGCTGCAGAAGGTGGAACGCAGCTTCAAACGCACCTTTTTGCCCTCTGTTCTGACACAGAATTTCTCCGACGTGGCGTACGATCCCGACAAACGCCGTTCGGACGATGAACCGCTTTGCCGCCTCGGACTTCTGCGATACTATGAACGCTACTACACCGCAAACAGACTCGAGGCCATGTACCGCGACTGTTGGGTTGCTTCCGAGGAAGTGATCTGCGGCGGCGTCTACGGCCAGAAGTACACCGGACACAAGATCAAAGTCCGCGGCCAGTGGATGACGGTGCGGCTCAGTCAACGGATCGCAAGCCCCGTGATTTTGGAAAAACGCCACACGAAAAACCGTCTGACGCACGCCAAGATCAGCAATACGATGCGTGAAGTGAAATTCTCCTATGAACGCTTCTCGGAGCAGTTCCGGTGCTTTGCCGAAGATCCCGAGCTTGCACAGATGCTCATCACGCGGCAAATCGCCGAACAGTTTTTAGGAATGCTCGACACCTACGAAGACTTCTGCGTCATCTTTGACGGCAGCAACATGTACGTGCTGCTGCGACGGAAATCCTTTGACCGCAGACTGGAATGTCTGGTTCCGTATTCAGAGGAACTTCTGCAAAAAGAAGCGATCCGACTGTATCAGCCGGTGCAGGACTTTACTGATCTTCTGTTGGAGTGAGTGATATGAAGGACGTGCACGAAATTTCCAAATCCGTTCTGAGGCGTCTGCCGATCTACCTTGCCTATCTGCGGTCGCTGCCCGAAAACGCGGGCGACCACATCTCCGCCACGGCACTGGCAAAGGCACTCAACATGGGGCAGGTGCAGGTGCGTAAGGATCTGGCGATGATCTCCGACGGCGGCAAGCCGAAGGTCGGCTATGACCGCGTGGCACTGATGGAGGATATTGCGAGCTTCCTCGGCTACAACAACACGAACGACGCCGTTCTGATCGGTGCCGGCAAACTCGGTCAGGCACTCATGGGGTACGACGGCTTTGCAGAGTACGGCCTCAATATTCTCGCGGCGTTTGACGAGCAGCCGCCCGAAGCGGGTGTGACCTCCGGCGGCAAGCCGATCTACCCGATGGACAGGCTTCCGCACTTCTGTCAGCAGCAGCAGATGCTGCTCGGCATCATCACCGTGCCGAAGGAGCAGGCACAGCAGGTGTGCGATCTGCTGATCGAATGCGGTGTCAAGGCGATCTGGAACTTTGCCCCGACGCACCTGAAGGTGCCGGACGGTATTTTAGTACAGAACGAAAACATGGCAGCCTCGCTCGCCGTGCTCTCCAAGCACCTTGCCGCACAGATGAAAATTTAATTCCGAATTCCGAACTCCGAATTCCGATTTTGCAAAACCTCCCGACGGAAAATCCGTCGGGAGTTTTTGCGTTATTCGAGTTCAAACGCACCGGTGTAGAGCTGATAGTAGGTGCCCTTTTGGGCGATCAGGTCTTCGTGCGTGCCGCGTTCGATGATCTTGCCCTTCTCCAGTACCATGATGGCGTCGGAGTTCTTGACCGTGGAAAGCCGGTGTGCGATAACGAACACCGTTCTGCCTTCCATGAGGGCGTCCATGCCCTGCTGCACGAGTGCCTCGGTACGCGTGTCGATCGAGGAGGTCGCCTCGTCGAGGATCATCACGGGAGGATCGGCAACGGCGGCTCTTGCGATGGACAGCAGCTGTCTTTGGCCCTGCGAGAGGTTCGCACCGTTGGAGGTCAGCATCGTGTTGTAGCCCTCGGGGAGCCTGGTGATGAAGTCGTGTGCGTTGGCGAGCTTTGCCGCCTTGATGCACTCTTCGTCGGTCGCATCGAGTTTGCCGTAGCGGATGTTGTCCATCACCGTGCCGGTGAAGAGGTTGACGTCCTGCAGAACGATGCCGAGTGAACGCCGCAGATCGGGCTTTTTAATCTTGTTGATGTTGATGCCGTCGTAGCGGATCTTGCCGTCCTCGATGTCGTAGAAGCGGTTGATGAGGTTTGTGATCGTCGTCTTGCCCGCACCGGTGGCACCGACAAACGCGATCTTCTGACCGGGCTCTGCCCACAGGGAGATGTCGTGCAGAACGGTCTTGCCTTCTTCATAGGCAAAGTCCACGTCGAACATCCGCACGTCGCCGGTCAGACGGGTATAGGTCACAGTGCCGCCCGCCTGATGCGGATGCCGCCATGCCCAGATGCCGGTACGCTCCTTGCATTCGGAAAGCGAGCCGTCTTTGTTTTCCTTCGCGTTGACGAGTGTGACGTAGCCTTCGTCAGCTTCGGGGTTTTCGTCCATGAGCTTGAAGATACGGTCGGCACCGGCAAGTGCCATGACGATGGAGTTGAACTGCTGTGCCACCTGATTGACGTTGTTGCAGAACTGTCTGCTTGCAGGCAGGAACGCCACAACGACGCCGATCTCCAGTACCGCACCGAACGAGCCGTTAAACAGGCCGCTGACGGAGAAGTTGGGGAGGTCCAACGTGATGAGAAGACCGCCGACAATGGTGATCAGCACGTAGAGCATATTGCCGATGTTGCCCATCGCGGGGCCCATGATGTTGGAAAAACGCATGGCGTTGCGTGCGTCGCGGAAGAGCTGTCCGTTCTTCTCGTCAAAATCACGCTGTGCCGCCTTTTCGTGGCAGAACACCTTGACGACCTTCTGGCCGTTCATCATCTCTTCGACGTAGCCTTCCAGCTCGCCGACGGACTTCTGCTGCCGCACAAAGTAGGAAGCAGATCTGCCGCCGATGAACTTGGTGACAAAGAGCATCGCGATCACGCCGAGCACCATCACGAGGATGAGGTCGATGCTGTACCACAGCATGATGCCGATGACGCCGAGCAGGATGATACCGGACTGCACAAGATGCGGCAGACTCTGTGCAACGAGCTGTTCGAGCGTGTCGATGTCGTTGGTGTAGTAGGACATGATGTCGCCCGTGCCGTTGGCATCGAAATACTTGATGGGCAGACGCTGCATGCAGTCGAACATACGCTTTCGCATATTGTTCATGAAGCCCTGCGTGATGCCTGCCATCGTGCGGGTGTAGAGGAAGGAGCCGAGCGTTGCAAGAACGAGAACGCCCGCCATGATCAGAAGGAGCTTCACGAGCTCGCCGGAGATCGCATCCCAGCCTGCCGTCTGACCTTGTTCGATCAGACCGGTCACGTTTTCGATGAAGATCGCAGGCGTGACGTTGCCGAGACAGAAGATGCCCATGCAGATCATGGCAAAGAGCAGCGGCCCTTTGTAGTCTTTCAGAAGGAGCTTGATGATGCGGGGCAGTGTGCCTTTTCTTGCCTTCGGCAGATCACCGCGGCCCATCGGTTTTCCGTGATTAGCCATCGTCCTCGCCTCCCTTCGTCTGGGACTCAAAGACTTCGCGGTAGATATCGCTGGTCTTGAGCAGTTCGTCATGCGTGCCGACGGCGGAGATCTTGCCGCCGTCCATGACGACGATCATGTCCGCGTCCTGCACGGAGGCGATACGCTGTGCGATGATGAGCTTGGTCGTGTCGGGCAGCTCCTCGCGGAACGCCTTGCGGATGAGAGCATCCGTGCGGGTGTCGACCGCGGAAGTTGAGTCGTCAAGGATCAGGATCTTCGGCTTTTTCAGCAGAGCTCGTGCGATGCAAAGACGCTGCTCCTGTCCGCCGGAGACGTTGGCACCGCCTTTTTCGACCATCGTGTCGTAGCCGTCGGGACGGGCAAGCACGAACTCGTGTGCCTGCGACAGCTCACAGATGCGGGCGATCTCCTCGTCCGACGCATCGGGATCGCCCCAGCGGAGATTGTCCCGCATCGTGCCGGAGAACAGCACGTTCTTCTGCAGTACGACAGCCACCTGATTGCGGAGCGTTTCCATGTCGTAGTCACGCACGTCCACGCCGCCAACCTTGACGGTGCCGGAGGTCGCGTCGTAAAGACGCGGGATGAGCTGGATGAGCGTGGTTTTACTCGAGCCGGTGCCGCCGATGATGCCGACGGTCGCACCGGAGGGAATGGAAAGATCGATGTCAAACAGAGCTTCGCGTTCTGCAGTCTCACTGTATTTGAAATGCACGTCGGTGAACTCGATGCTGCCGTCCTTCACTTCCGTGACGGGGTGCTCGGGGTTGCGGAGCGTGCTTTCGGTCTCCAAAACCTCCATGATGCGGTGACCTGCCTCGACGGCGATCGTCAGCATGACAAAGATCATGGAGAGCATCATCAGAGAGGACAGGATCTGTGCACTGTAAGTGATGAGGGCGGCAAGTGTGCCGACCTCCATGCCGGGGAACCACAGGTTGCAGATCGCCTTTGCGACGAAATACGGGATGAGCAGCATGCAGATATACATACTGACCATCATGATGGGGTTGTTGAGAGCCAGCAGTTTTTCTGCCTTGGTAAAGCCGTCACACAGCTCGTCGGAGGCCTTACCGAACTTTTCTTTTTCGTAGTCCTCACGCACAAAGGCCTTGACCACACGCATGCCGTTGACGTTTTCCTGAATGGAGTTGTTCAGTGCGTCGTATTTCGGGAACAGCGACTTGAACAGCGGCATGGCCTTCTTCGCAATGAAGATCAGACCGCCGGCCAAAAGAGGAATGACCAGAACGAAGATGAGCGACAGAGATTTGCCGACGTTGACGGACATGATGATCGCAACGATCAGCATCAAAGGTGCACGCACGGCGATACGGATCAGCATCTGGAACGCCATCTGCACACGCTGCACGTCCGTCGTCAGACGGGTGACGAGAGAAGACGTGGAGAACTTGTCGATGTTGGCGAAGGAAAAGCTCTGCACCTTGCCGAACAGATCGTGACGCAGATTTTTCGCAAAGCCGGCGGAAGCCGTCGCGGCAAACCAGCCGGACAGAATGCCGCAGCACATCGAGCCGATCGCCATGGCAACAAGCAGTAAGCCGAGCCGCAGAAGCACGGCCATGTCGCAGCCGTTTTTCAGAGCGTTGATCAGCTCTGCGGTGATGAGCGGGATGGTGCATTCCAAACCGACCTCACCGATCATGAAGATCGGCGTCAGGATCGTGTGTTTTTTGTACTCCCGAATACTTCGGGCGAGTTTTTTGATCATGCAGTCTCCTTTCCGCAGCGGGAAGCCCGCCGCAAATTGCATATTTCGTATATCCTATCACAAAGCATGTTAAAATTCAACTACGCAAAAACGAACAAACTGTAAATTCCGGAATATCGCGGCGAAAACGGCAAATACTACCGCAAAAGGGGTGATCGGATGCCAAAGCCCATTCCGGAGCTGTCGGGTGAACTGAAGGAAGCAAATGTCAGACGCGTGTTTGACGGTGCCGCGGATCTTTGCACCCGTGACCTGACGGCGGGCGGTCATACGCTGCATTGCTTTTTTATTGACGGATTAGTGTCCGGAAGTGAGATCGCACAGTACGTATTCAAGCCTCTGCGGGAAAACCTGAAAAAGGGTACGCCGGAAAACCTTTTGCGGCAGGCACAGAGCGGAGCGGTCTGCAATGCCGTGGCGGATGTCTGCACCGACCTGCAGACGGCGTCGCAGAAACTGGTCAACGGCTTTTGCGTCGTGCTGTTTGAAGACGCGGGAGCGATCGCCTTTGAGGTCAAAACGGGCGAAAAACGCAGCCCGTCCGAGCCGCAGACGGAGAACACCGCCAAAGGGCCGAAGGATGCCTTCACCGAAACGGTGCGGACGAATACGAGCCTGCTTCGCCGGCATCTTCGCACGCCTGCCTTGCGGCTGTATGAGACGACCGTCGGAAGACGCTCCCTCACCAATGTGACGGTCGCCTACATCGACGGCCTGACCGATCCTGCACTCGTCAACAAAATGAAAGACCGCCTTTCACAAATTGACGTCGACGGCTTTACCACGCCTGCCGCCGTGGAGGAATACGTGACAGGCTCACGGAAAACGGCATTTCCGCTGCTGCAATACACGGAGCGGACGGACAAATTCGCAAACGGTCTGCTTGCAGGACGTGTCGGCCTGTTCGTGGACGGCCTGCCGCTCGGCTACCTTGCACCGGTCAATCTCGGCTTTCTCATGGAGGCGGCGGAGGATCGCGGCACGGATTTTATTTCGGCGTCTTTTCTGCGGGTGCTGCGGTATCTCGCACTCTTTGTGACGCTGCTGCTGCCGGGGCTGTACGTGGCGATGGCGGAATACCATCAGCAGATGCTGCCGACCAAGCTGCTGCTTGCCATCATCGAAAGCAAAAGAAACGTGCCGTTTCCAACCGTGTTGGAGGTGCTCGGTCTGCTGCTTGCGTTTGAACTGCTGCAGGAGGCCGGGATGGCACTGCCGCAGTCCATCTCGCAGAGCATTTCCGTCATCGGCGGCCTGGTCGTCGGTACGGCGGCAGTGGAGGCAAAGCTCATTTCGCCTGCGGCACTCATCGCCGTGGCAAGTGCGGGCATCTGCGGCTTCGTCATGCCGGGCAAGGAACTGTCGGATGCCGTACGCATCTGGCGGCTGGTGCTCACGGCGGCAGCGAGCCTTGCGGGACTTTACGGTTTGTCCCTCGGCTTTCTCGTGCTTGTCGCGAGGCTCTCGGCACTCGAGAGCTTCGGCATCGCCTATCTGGAGCCGTTTTCCTCTCTGCGTTCCGGACACGCCATCCTGCGTCCGCGTCTGGTCACCGAAAAATTCCGCGACCGCACCCTGCACCCGCAGGACAAGAGAAACCAAGCGTGATTTCTATCATTCGGAATTCATAATTCCGAACTCCGAATTCAAAAACACCGAAAGGGGTTTATTTCAATGAAAAAACTGTTATGTGTATTTGCTGCCGTTGCCGTCGCCGGGTATCTCGGCCTTCTGCCGTTCAAGGCGACGGACGTTGCCGACCTCATCCCCGCACAGACGGCATTCATCATGAAAGACGGCACACAGTACACCGTCGATGTCGGAGCCGGCGTACGTGCCGTCGGCAGCACGCTCAAACAAGCACTCGAACTTCTGCAGGAGCAGACAGCGGGCACGGTCTATTTCGGCACCTGCGACCAACTCGTTTTGATGGGAGACACGCAAACGCTTCTGCCGCAGGTCGCACAGGAGGAAGCGTTCCGCCCTGCCGCAGAGGTCTACACCGCGTCGTCGGTGTCCGACACGGATGCCGTCACGGCATACCTCGGCACGCACAGCGGAGAATTGACGCTGTGCGAGGTCAAGGCGGCGATTGCAGAGGGAACGCCGGTCACGCTTCCGCAGATCGTTCCTGCAGGAGGAGGCTTCCGGATCCTTGCGTGACGGCATTCAAAGCAGTCAGCGGTCTGCGGCGATGCTTTCCGCCATGTCGGTGCCGCTCACGCTGATCGGTGCACGCCTGCACTGGCGGTGGGTGCTCGCGGCGATCGTGTGTGCGGCGGTATATTATTATATAGTGTATCGGCTGGGCTGCGGCAAGCCGCTTGCAGAGAAGACGCTCACCGCCTACGGCAGAGGCGGCAGACCGATCCTGTGGATGAACGTTTTGTGGCTCATCTGGCTGACGGGCTGGCTGGCAGACCGCAGCACGCTGGTCTTTCCGCAATCACAGACAAAGCTTCTGACGGGATTGCCGGTTTTGCTGCTTGCCGCGTGGACGGCAAAGCAAGGCACCCGCACCGCACTACGTTGCGGCACGGTGCTGCTGCCGCTCATCTGCCTGCTGAACGGCACCGTCCTGCTCGGCAGTGTGCCGAAGATCCGCACGGCGTGGCTCACACCGGCGGGAGATCTGCGGCAGGCACTTCTGTTTCTGCCCATTCTTCTCCTGCCGACGGTATCGATGTTTTTGCCTGCAAAGCGGGAAGGAAAGGACAGAAGGGCGTGGTGGCTTGCGGCCGGCAGCGTGCTTGCCCTGATGGCATCGCTCGTCACGGCGGGCTGCCTTTCACCGAAGATCGCGGAGCAGACGATGAGCTTCTATACGCTGGCATCCAGCGTGTCGCTTCTGGGCACGGTAGAACGGTTCGAGGCACTCATCTCGGGAGCCTGCCTTTGCGGGTATTTCTGTCTGTGCACCCTGCTTTTGTGTGCCGTACGGCGGCTGCTTGCGGTGCTGCTTCCGGAACAGACGGCGAAAAAGTATTGGCTGTTTCCGCCTGCCGCTCTTGCGGCCATCCTTTCAGACGGTCTGCCGGTGTGGATCTTCTCCGTCGGAGCGGCTATATTTTGTGGCATTTTTCCCCTATTAACACAAGGAATGGTAGCCCTGAAAAAAGATGAAAAAATCTCTGAAAAAACGGGAAAAAAAGGTTGACAAAAGGCCGGACTTTTGTTAGTATACACAAGCATTGCGAATTCGGTTTGTGAAAACTAAACAAAGTCCGGCAAAAAATTTTTGAGAAACCAAAAAATAATTGTTGACATTGGAAATTCGTAGTGCTATAATATCAAAGTTCGCGGCGGTTGAGGGCAACCGATGAAACTGCTGAGAATTTTATATAGGCTGCAAAGCCTGTGTACCTTGAAAATTAAACAACGTGAAACATGAACAAGATAGCACCTTGGACAATTAATTAATAGTTGTTCATTAGATGTCAAGAAATTGCTTTAATGAATAGCCAACGAAAATTCTTGAGTAAAGCTAAGAGCGAATTCAAGTAA
>JAZUDF010000127.1:0-17379 GCA_045639485.1 Faecousia sp.
TGACTGTATTTGTCCTTTTCGTCCTGACAGCCGAGCTTGGAAAACAGATCGGAGCCGCTCCATAACAGCATCGCACCGATCGCAAAATAAAACCAGTTCATAAACGAAATCCAATCTTTTATAAGGATATCCGTATTATATGCGGGAAAAAGAAGACTGTCAATGCCGCACGATGCGTTCTTTTTCCGTAAAAAAGAAAATATTTTTACAAAATCAGGAAAAATACCCTTTCTTCGACAAATTATGTAAACGAATTGTGTTATTTTTAGCCGGGAAACAACAAAACCGTCGTTTCCAATCGATCAACTGGGGAAATTCGGGCGAAGCCGCACGACCGCTGCGGTCAGATCGTCCTGTGCCTCCGGTGCTGCACCTGCGATGATATACTGTGCCAGATCCCGTGCTGTGCTGCCGCGGAATCCGAGCACACGCTGTTCCGTTTCCTCTCCGAACGCACCGTCGCTGACCATCACCAGAGTTTCCCCCGCATTCAGGGACAGCTTGAACTGCTCGGCCGTGTACTCCGACGTCACACTCAAACCGGGCGGGGGAGAGACTGTCCCGATTTTTTGTACGCTTTCGCCTGCTTTGAGGTAGGACGGTGCGGCACCCCATTTATAGAGCACGGCACTGCCGCTCATCAAATTGACCTGCAGCAGATCGACGGTAGAGAACACGCTGCTCTCCTGCAGCACGTAAAACCCGTTGAGCAGCTCCATCGCGGTGTCGGGTGCCACCCCGGACTCGAGCAGTCCCGTCAGTGTCCGCACGGCCTTGCCGCTTTCCTCACTTGCCGCCCTGCCGCTGCCCATCCCGTCGCAGAGCAGCACGTAGAAGTTGCACCATTTATCCTGAAAACTGGCACCGCGGTCACCGCAGACGGTGTTGTCCCTGCAGCACGCGGAGGACACGGAAAACTCCGGCACGTACTGAGCGGTCTGCTGCTCGGGACGGTTTGCATCGTCGGCGAGCTTGCCGAGAAACCGCGACAAAAACAAATACTGATTGGCTAAGATCGTGCGGCCCTCCTGCAGACGGTTCCGCAGCTGCCGCTTGCTGCGGCTGGCATCGAGTTCCTGATTGACTGCCGTGATAAATCCCTCCATGTGCTTGCATCTTTGTACGAATGGCTGCGGGAAATCCTCCCGCACGGCGATGCCTCGCTGCATGATGGGTGTGGCGGCCTGACATAACTGCAGATACGTGTCCTCCGCCTGCTGCGACCAGCAAAGCTGATTGTTGACGCAAAGCCTGCACACCTGCTCTGCGGTGAAGTCGTAAACACCGGAAATTTCCGACTGACATTCCACAGCCGGCAGATCGGACAGCTCGCGGTGGAGCATTGCAAACACACCGGACACCCGTTTCAGGCGGCTGCCGGGATCGGGTGCGGCAGCTTCCCGCCCGCTGCGGCGGGGAAGGGGGATCTGCCAGCCACGGGAGAGCAGCTTGCGGTAGGCGAGCGGGCAGACAAGACTCAGACAGAGTTTCGTCAGAAGCATTGCAATGCTCAGTGCGGAAAACGCCGCTTCCAATACGAACACGATGCCGACCACAAAGGACAGTGCACAGCAAAGAAGCGGAAAGAACGTGCCGTTTTCCGAAAACGCGGTGTCGCGGAAGATGCAGCAGGCGGCAAAGATCAGCACGGTCACGGCGATCTGCTCCAACCCGCCGCCGATGCCCCAGCAAAGGGCGTAGCCCAGAAGACAGCCGCCGCACGCACACAGTGCCTCCGGCACAAACGCCACGCAGGGCAGCACGCAGGCGGCGAGCGGCAGAGCCTGTCCGCCGACGGAAACTGCGGTCAGACACAGACACGAGAGCGTGAGTGCCGCACAGAAAAGCACCTGCTTCGTCTTCGGCCGTTCGAGCATACGGTAGAACAGAATCGACAGTCTGACACGCGGACGGATTTTTGTTGTTCCTTTCATTTCCCTCACTCCTTCGCCGCTAAAGTATCACGTCCGCACAAAAGAAGTTGTCGGGAAAAGGGCGGGGAAAAACGGAATTGAAAAAAACCGTGCGATGCGGTAAAATAAAGAAAAAGGAGGTGCCGCAGGATGGGGCAGGAACTGGAACTGAAGCTGCATATTGACTCCGCTGCACAGATGGAGAACGTTCGCACGTGGCAGCCGCTGCGTGATCTCACGGAAGGGCCGGAGCAGCTGCTGCAGATGCAGACCACCTATTACGACACGCCGGACGGCGAGCTGAGCAGCCGCAGATGGACGTTCCGCCAAAGACAGGAGAACGCCGTGTGCGTCACCTGCCTGAAAACGCCGAATGCGGACGTCGGCGGGATGAAATCCCGCAAGGAGTGGGAAACGCAGGAAAGCGATCTTCCCAAAGCCGTCTTTAATCTCATCCGCAGCGGTGCACCGGCGGAGCTTGCCACGCTGACGGCGGAAGGCGTTGTGGCGACCTGCGGTGCGTCGTTTGTCCGCCGGGCACAGCTGCTCCGCTTTGAAGACGGCAGCCTCTGTGAGCTTGCCTGCGATGCGGGCGAGCTGTACGGCGGCGAAAACCGTCTGCCGTTTTACGAACTGGAATTAGAACTCAAAAGCGGTGACCGCACGCAGATGGCGGCCTTCGGCATGCTGCTGATGAAAACCTTCGGTCTTTCCGTCGAGCCGTTGAGCAAGTTTGCCCGTGCAAAGGCACTGCGGGAAGCGGAAGGAGGCGGCGACGCATGAAGATCCGTTCCATGCTTGCCTCCGTGCTGTTCAAGCTGACGCTGTTCGTGTTGGCGGCACTCGGCGTGCTGCTTGCCTGCAACGTGCTTGCAGGCAGACCGGACTGGGGCGTGCTGCGGCAGTATGCGGTGCTCGCAAACGCACTGTGTGCACTCTTTTACCTGATCTCCGCGATCCGGGGCCTTTTCAACAACCGCGAGTTTCAGCCGCGGATCCGCGGCGGTGCGATCATGCTGCTGTGTGTGCTGGCGATCTGCGATGTTGCGTTCTACCGCACGCTGCGGAGCAATTCTCTGACGTATCTGCTGCTGCACGTCGCAACGCTCGTCCTTGCACTGATCGACTGGCTGCTGTTCGGTGAAAAAAATCACTACCGCTGGCGTTCGCCGCTTCTGTGGATGATCGTCCCGAACCTCTATTTTCTCTACGTCATCCTGCGGCTGAAAATCCTGGGCGGCGGCTGCCTGCTGTCGTTTCTCAACTACCGGACGCTCGGCGTCGGCAAGGTGCTCATGAACCTTGCGATCATCAACCTGTTCAGCCTCGCCGCAGGCTTCCTCTTCGTCAGCATCGATATGCTGCTGATGAAACGCAAAAAGAAACGCAGAAAATCCAGAAAATCGAAATAAAAAAGTGATGCAGTTCCGTTTCGGAACTGCATCACTTTTTGAGCTGTTTACTTGTATGCGATCTTCAAGCCCTTGACGTTTAAGGGATTGACCTGCACTACGACCTTGTCGCCGACGGCACAGTCAATGTCCGTCACGTCGATGACGGCGTGTACCATGCCGATGTGACCGAGCACGCGGCACTTGTGACCGCCCACCGAGACGATCAGAGAGCGTTTTGTAAAGATGTTCTTAAAGTGGCGGAACATTCCGCGAAGGCTGTCGCGGACGCGGAACAGATCGTTTTCACGGCCTGCACAGAAGCCGTTGAAGTAGCCGATCCCGATCACGGCGGTGCGGACGGGGTTGCGGCACACGTAGCCTGCACCGTAGCCGACGGAGTGACCGCGAGGCAGCCACCGCAGCTCTTCCACGGGGCATTCGGCGTAGCCGACGGGCTTCAGGCCGATCTTTTCGGCACCGAAGGCTCTGCCTAAGAATGCCGAGCCGATACGGACGGCATCTTCGTGATATTCGGGGTAGTTGAGGAAGGCTGCCGAGTTGCAGCAGTGGACCATGCCGGTCTCATAGCCTGCCGCCTGCACGGCGGAGACGACTTTTTTGAAGGCCTGATACTGGTTTTTCGTCTCCTTCCTGTTGCAGAAGGCACTGTGGAAGTGCGTATAGATGCCGGAGATGGCAAGGTGCTTCATGTAGCTGTACAGAGAGATGATCTTGTCCGTCTCGGACGGCAAAAAGCCGTAGCGTCCCATGCCGGTATCGATGTTGATATGCACCTCTGCCACGTCGGCACGGTCGCCTGCGATGGCGTTGACCGCCACGGCGGTTTCGTACGAGCCGATGGAGAGGATGACGTTCAGATCCAAAAGTGCGTTGATCTCCTCCTGCTCGGAGGTGGAGCGGAGCATCAGAATGGTCGCGTCGGGATGTGCCTCGCGGATCGACTGTGCCTCCCGCAGCTCGGTCACGGCAAAATGGGTGATGCCGCGATCGGAAAGCAGCTTTGCCATCGGCACCACGCCCAGACCGTAGCCGTTGCCCTTCAGAACACCCCAGACGGTCGTGTCGCCCGCATTGGCGATGATCGCGTCGATATTGGAAATGAGCGTCTCACGCTCGACAATATAAGCCTTCATCGGATCTCCTCCGTTACTTTTTTTTGTTTTTGAGCATGTATTTGACCTTTTGTGCCTTGCCGTAAAGCTGCTGGGATTTTTCGATCGTTTTGTAGAAGAACTTGCTCAAAACCAGATCCATCTCACCGACAAACTCGGTGTAGTCGCCGTTGAAGCCGCGTTTGAACTTCACGAGGCCGTACAGCGGGTGATCCTCGCCCACGTCACCGGGAACGCCGCGGAAGTCGTAAACTCTGCTGCCCTTTTCCACGGCCCAGCGGATCATCGACCACTGCAGGAGGTAGTTGGGCATGTAGTTGCGGTCTTCGTTGGAGCTTGCACCATAGAGATACCATACCTTGTCGCCGTACCAGATGGCGAGCGTACCCGCGATGGGGCGGTCTTCGACAAACGCCATGTAAAGTCTGCAATGCTCGCCGAGATTGTCGAGCATGTTGGCAAAGTATTCCGCGGGGCGGGTGACAAAGCCGTCACGCACACCGGTCTCGAGCATCAGACGGGAGAACTCGGGGATCATTTCCTTGCCACAGACGCGGACTTCCACGCCCTTGCGTTCGGCAAGGCGGATGTTGTAGCGGGTTTTCTGATGGAAGGAGGCAAGCAACTCTTCCTCGCTTCTGCCGTTCAGGTAAAGACGGAACACGTACTTCGGCTGGATGGCCTCAAACCGCACGCCGCCTTCCTTGATCCTGAAGCCGTAACCCTTCATGTAGTCTGCAAACTCCGTTTCGGCAGACGGCACGTCGGGATCGATCTTGATGACGTAGGCCCTGAACTCTTTTGCAAGCTCCTTTGCCGCGTCAAACAGCTCGTTCATGGTGTCAAAGTCACCAATATCGCACACGGGGCCGCGGCTTGCATACATCATGCTTCTGCCGAAGCCGGGCATCTTGCGGATGAGGAAGGAAACGGTACCCTTGATCTTGCCGTCTTCTCCGCGGCAGGCGATGGCACGCCACGTCCACGCGGCCTTCTGCTTTGCCCACATGGAGCTCTGTGCAAAATTTCCCTTGGGGTGGGACTGCACAAACGCTTCATATTCTGCTAACGTCTTTTCGTTGATGATTTCCGTCATAATTTCACTCTCTTGCCCTCGGGCACATAAATACCCTTATAATCCTTACCAGTTTATCACATTTCCGGTCTGTTTGCAAGGAAAACCTTGCCTTTTGCCCGCACAGCGGGTATGATAGAGGCAGAAACAGAGGTGGAAAAATGGAACGGAACGACGAATTTTTTATGGATGCCGCGTTAGAGCTTGCAAAGCAGGCGGCGGCAGACGGCGAGGTGCCGGTCGGCTGCGTCATCGTGCGAAACGGTGAGATCGTCGGCCGCGGCAAAAATGCCCGCGAACGCGGCAAAAACGCCCTGCTGCACGCGGAGACCGCCGCAATTTATGAGGCGTGCCAAAACCTCGGCGGCTGGCGGCTGTGGGACTGCACGCTCTACGTGACGCTCGAGCCGTGTCCCATGTGTGCCGGAGCGATCATCAACGCGAGGATCCCGCAGGTGGTCTACGGTGCAAAGGACGTCAAAAACGGTGCCTGCGGCTCCGTCACCGATCTGTTTACGCTCAAAGACGCGTTTCATCCGAAGGCGGCCTCGGGCGTGCGGGAGGAAGAGAGTGCTGCGTTGCTCTCTGCCTTTTTCGCCAATCTGCGGACAGTCAAGGTCGAGCCCTGGAAAAAACCATAAAAGAAAAAACAAAACGGACACGGGAATTTGTTTTCCCGTGTCCGTATATTTTTTAGTAGTCAGCCCGCAAGCAGCTCTGCCTTCACCACGCCGTCCGTCAGCCGCACGGCACGCAGCAGTGCTTCCACGGTGTCGGTCATGGCGGTGGTTTCCGCAGAGATTGTCACCACGGCACAGCCGCCGGTGGGGATGGTCTGGTTGATCGTGAGTATATTTGCACCTTTTTGGGCAAAAATGGTAAGGATGGAGCTGAGCAGTCCCGCGATGTCGCACAGTGTCATCTGAAAGGTCAGGATCCGGCCTGCCATCATGTTCTGCAGCGGCTTGATCGAGGCGTGATATTTATAATAGGCACTGCGGCTGATGCCGGTGCGGAGGGCAGCTTCATTGACGGTCTGTACCTCGCCCGTCTCCAAAAGACGCGTTGCTTCTGCAACCTTCAGAAAAACTTCGGGCAGTACAGCTGCGTCAACCACGTAAAAGGCATGATTGTGTTCCATATCGCACATCCTTTGTCCACCGTACGGCGGCATTTGTTTTCATGTCCGCTACATCATATCATACCGTTTTCAAGATTTCAAGTTCTTTTTAGGAGGCTTTTTTATGCCCTTCAAGGCGAACGTCCGCAAAGTTTCTCCCTATCTGTGTCTCATCGGCACCGTGCTGCTTTTGCCGTTTGCACTGCCGCTGGTCTTTCCGTTTCTGATCGGTCTTGCGGTGGCCCTGCTTGCCGAGCCTGCGGTGCGAAAGCTCACCGAAAAGTCAAGGCTGCCGCGGAGCCTTTGCTGCGTGTTCACGGTCAGCGGCATTCTGCTGCTGCTCGGCACGGCACTGTGGATGCTTTTGCGGGTGCTGTTCGGGGAGATCACGGATCTGTCGCACAGACTGCCGGAGCTGCTTGCACAGCTTGACGCACCGCTGACGCAGATCAGGCTATGGCTCGAGAGCCTTGTGTCGCGTCTGCCTGCACGCACGGCACAGTCGCTGCAAAAGGGGATCGCCGATCTGTTTTCGGGCAGCTCGTATCTGATGCAGTCGCTCTCCGGCTGGCTCGTGGGGTTTGCATCCTCGCTTCTTTCCAAAATGCCGGGCGTGCTCATCGGCACGGTGACAACGCTGATCGCCTCGTTTCTCAGTTCCGTCTCCCTGCCGGAGCTGCGAAGCTTTTTCCGCCGCAAGCTGCCGCAAAAGCGGCTCGAGCACCTGACGGAATTTCGCGGCCGCATGAAAAAAACGCTCGGCTGCTGGCTGACGGCACAACTGGAGCTCGCGGGGATCAGCTGCGTTGTCTTGTGTCTCGGCTTTTTGCTTTTGCGGGTGGACTTCTGGCTGCTTTGCGGCATTCTGACCGCTCTTGTGGATGCTCTGCCGGTGCTCGGAGCGGGTGCGGTGCTTCTGCCGTGGGCACTCATTGCCTTTTTGCAGGAAAACACCGCACGCGGCATCGGCCTTCTGGTGCTGTACGGTGTGATGTCCGTTCTGCGGGCGGCACTGGAGCCGAAGCTCGTCGGACAGCGGATGGGACTGCATCCGCTCGTTTCGCTTGCGGCGTTCTATATCGGCTGGCGGCTCATGGGGACGCTCGGGATGATCGTGTTCCCGATCGGTGCGATCCTTGCGGGAGAACTCTATACGCTGCTGCACCCGAAGTCCTCCCTGCAGGGCACCCCGGAAAAGGCATAAGAACAGTCTTGCAAGATGCGGCGTGACATGGTATAATTTCAGTGTATATGAAAAAATGAGAATAGGAGTGGATCCTGTGAAAAAAGCACTGAAGATCATTCTCAAAACACTTCTGATCATCATCGCTGTGGTACTCGTTGCGGTGATCGGACTGTTCTCCTGGCTGTCCGTCACGGAATACAAGCCTGCAGACACCGAGCCTGCCGAGCTTGTTCAGCCGGAGGAAGGCCCTGCATTTTCCGGCAACAAGGTCACGGTCCTTTCCATGAACGTCGGCTACTGTGCCCTCGGCAAAGACTCCGACTTTTTCATGGACGGCGGCAAGGAAGTCCGTCCCGACAGCCAAAGCACCATCGAGACCAATCTTGACGGCGTGGAAGGCATCTTAGCTGCCAATCCTGCGGACTTCGTTTTCCTGCAGGAGGTCGACGCCGACTCCATGCGAAGCTACTATATCAACGAAAAAGAGATCCTCGGCACGCAGAACGGTTATTCCGCCTATGCCTTTGCCCGCAACTTCTCGTGCGGCTTCGTGCCGTTCCCGCTGCCGCCCATCGGCAAGGTCGAGTCAGGCCTGCTGACGCTCGGCAACTACCGCTTCACGCAGTCTGACCGCATCAGCCTGCCCTGCCCGTTCTCGTGGCCGATCCGCATGGCAAACCTCAAACGCTGCCTGCTTGTCAGCCGTGTACCCATCGAGGGCACCGACAAAGAACTGGTGCTCATCAACCTCCATCTGGAGGCCTACGACGACGGCGAGGGCAAGATCGCACAGACGAAGGTTCTGATCGACATCCTGAACGAAGAATATGCCAAGGGCAACTACGTCATCGCGGGCGGCGACTTCAACCAGATCTTCCCGCAGGCGGTGGAGTTGTATCCCAACGAGCATCCCGATCTGTGGAAGCCGGGCTTTTTGACGGAAGACACGCTTCCGGAGGGCTGGCACTACGCCTATGATCCTTCTACCCCGACCTGCCGTCTGCTCAATCAGCCCTACGATCCTGCAGACACGGCAAACACGCAGTACTATGTCATTGACGGCTTCATCGTCTCTCCCAACGTCACGGTAGAGAGCGTTGAAACACTGGATGAAGGCTTTGTCTATTCCGACCACAACCCGGTGCTGCTCTCTCTGATCCTGAATTGAGGTACTTATGAAAAAATACTTGATACTTCTTCTGGCGGCGGTACTGCTTTTGGCTGCGGGCTGCGAGCTTCGGAACCGTCAGCCCTCGGCAAACTTCATCCCCGCAACGCACGCACCGGAAACGACACACGGTGCAGGTGAGAGCAAAGCCACGGAAGCGGAAACAGAGCCGAGTGTGGAACGCACGCTCACGCGTCACAGTGTCCGTACGGTCGTTTCGGAAACCGGCAGCTATACCGATCACTTCGGTACGCAGCAAAGCTATGAATTCACGCTGCCGTTTGTAGATTTCCCGAGCGAAGACGTTGCCGCATGCAACGATGAGATCGAAAGCGTCTACAACAAAGCGATCAAGGAGCAGAAAAAACTGATCGAGGCTCAAGAACCGCTGGATGTCTACTATGTTACCTACTCCTGCTACTATACCGGCGAGATGGTATCCCTGAACCTGTACATGGTGCATACGGACGGCACGATGGATCGTTCGGTCTACTGCTTCCGTGATGACGGAACGATGGCGACCAACGCGGAGATCCTGGCTGCTTCCTGGGTGGACGAAACGGAATTCATGTCGAGAGTGTACGACTATCTGCAGCAGAAGTACGTCGAGCTCAACGAAGCCGACTCCCACAACGTCACCTACAGTAAGTACTACGATATGACCGTGCAGCAGGCGGACGATCTGGAAGGACTGTCCATCTATGCGGACGAAGATTACAACATCCACGTGCTCGCCAATATGTATACGGCGGATGGCGGCGTGTCACAGATCGAATTTAAAGTCGATATGAAATGATAAAAAAACAGCGGCAGGAGATTTTCCTGCCGCTGTTTTTCTGTCTTTATGCAAGCTCCCTGCGGATCGCACGGATGAATTCCTCGGAGGTCAGCACCTCGGGTTCACCCTTTTCCCACAAAAGTGCAAGATCCTTGGTCATTCTGCCCTGTTCGATGACGCGGATGCAGGCGGCCTCCAGTCGGTCTGCAAACTCGCACAGAGCGTCAAGTCCGTCCAATTCGCCGCGTTTACGCAGTGCACCGGACCACGCAAAGATCGTCGCCATCGGATTTGTGGAGGTCTTTTCGCCCTCCAGATACCGGTAGTAGTGCCGCGTGACGGTGCCGTGTGCCGCCTCGTATTCGTACTTGCCGTCGGGACTGACGAGCACGGAGGTCATCATGGCAAGACTGCCGAAGGCGGTGGAGACCATGTCGGACATCACGTCGCCGTCGTAGTTCTTGCATGCCCAGATAAAGCCGCCGCGACTGCGGATCACGCGGGCAACGGCATCGTCGATGAGGGTGTAGAAGTAGGTGAGGCCTGCCTTTTCAAACGCGTCCTTGTACTCGTTTTCATAGATCTCGGCAAAGATGGCCTTGAACGTGCCGTCGTAGATCTTTGCGATCGTGTCCTTGCTGGAAAACCACAGATCCTGCTTTGTGGACAGTGCGTAGTTGAAGCAGGAGCGGGCGAAGGCCGCGATGGAGGTGTCCTTGTTGTACTGACCGGTCACCACGCCGCCGCACTCAAAGTCGTAGATCGTCTTGCGGGTTTCGTTGCCGCTTTTGTCGGTAAAGACCAGCTCCGCCTTGCCTTCGGGTACCCGCAGCTCGCTGCCCTTGTAGACGTCACCGTAGGCGTGACGGGCGATGGTGATGGGTGCCTTCCAGTTTTTCACCACGGGGCTGATGCCGTCGACCAGAATGGGAGCACGGAACACCGTGCCGTCGAGCACCGCACGGATCGTGCCGTTGGGGCTCTTCCACATCTGATGGAGGTTATATTCGCTCATACGCTGCACGTTGGGCGTGATGGTGGCACACTTGACGCCCACGCCGTACTTTTTGATGGCGTTTGCGGCATCGACCGTCACCTGATCCTCCGTTTTGTCACGCTCGGGCAGACCGAGATCGTAATATTCGGTTTTGAGGTCAATAAACGGCAGCAGCAGCTCGTCCTTGATCAGCTGCCATAAAATTCTGGTCATTTCATCGCCGTTCATTTCCACGAGCGGCGTTTTCATCTGTAATTTACTCATAAGCGTTCCTCTTCCTCCGTCTCTGCCAGCGGCAGACGGATATAGAATTCTACCATGCCCTCGTCTTCCAGATTGCGGACGCCGTAGGGCTGCCCGAGCCGTTCCATGTTGCCCTTGACGATGCTCAGACCGAGGCCGATCTCGCCGTGCTTCCGCTGTCTTGCACGGTCGCCGCGGTACAGCTTGTTCCACAGCTGTTCCAGTGCCTGCTCGGAAAGGGCGGCACTGCTGTTTGCAATGGCGATCTCACCGCAGTGTGCGTCCTTGCACAGACGGATGCGGATCCGGTTGCCGCCGTTGATATGGTAGATGCTGTTTTGAATGTAGTTGGTCAGCACCTGACGGATGCACTCATAGTCGGAGCAGACCTCCAGCGTGTCCTCGCCGGTAAAGGTGATCTCAAGACCTTCCTTTTCGATCTCCAGACGGAAGCTCTGCACAATGTCGTCCGTCAGCTCGCGTACGTCAAAGAGAATGGGCAGCAGCGGCGTTTCACCCGCCTCCAGACGGCTCATTGCCAAAAGCTTGGAAACGATGACTCGCATGTGCTCGGTTTCTTTGAAGATCGTGGTGCTGTAGCGGTCGATCTGCTCGGGTGTCTTTGCAATGCCGTCGGAAAGACCTTCCGCATAGCCCGAGATGATGGCGAGCGGCGTTTTCAGGTCGTGGGAGAGGTTGGAGATCAGTTCCGTGTTCAGTTTTTGCTGCCGTTCTCGCTCGTAAAGCTCGCCGACGAGCTGCTCGTTGGTGTCCTGCAGCTTGGAGATGTTTTCCTGCAGCTGATCCGACATGGCGTTGATGCTGTCTGCAACCGTGGTGATTTCGCGGGTGATCGTCGGGCGGCAGCGTTTGGAAAAGTCCAGTGCGGCGATCTTCTGTGCCGTGTCGGACATTTCCCTTGCCGACTTGACAACACGCCGTGCAATGAAAATGATCAGAACCAGACTGATGACCCACACAGAAAAGCTGATATAGGAGGCGATCCGGACTGCCAGCTTCAACGCGGTGCTGAGCGGGGAAACGATGCACGAAAGGGAAAAGAAGAAGTTGTCCTGCCTGCCGTAAAGCGTGATCTCTCGCGAGATATCTTCCTCCGAACCGGCGTTTAACTGGCTGTCGTTGAAGAAGGTGCCGTTTCCGTCCTGCAGATTTTGATCGATCCGTGAAATCATCTGTTCAATGGTTTTCCGGTGCCGGTTTTGGGGCGGCCGCTGCGTTGCGGAGCCGTCTTGTGTATCGCCGGAGGAATGCTCCCGGCTGTCAAACAAAACCGTGTCGCTGTCCTCATCATAGACCAGAAGGAGGATGCCGTCATCCTCGATCGCATCAAGCACCGCGTGGTCAAATCCGCCGTCTTTCATCTCCTCGCAGGCGTCTGTCAGCTGCGTCTTGATGACCTCCAGATACCGCTTCTGCAAAATTGTGCGGTAGCCGAGATTGATGAGTGCGATATTGACAAGCAGGATCAGTGCCGTGCCGCCTGCAAGCAGGATCGTCAGCGTGAGCTTGAAGTTTTTTGTCTTTTTGGCCTTCATTGCCGGCACTCCAGCAGATAGCCCATGCTGCGAACGGTGCGGATGGCATCGCCTGCACCGCCGAGCTTCATACGCAGATTTTTCACGTGGGTGTCAACGGTACGTGCATCGCCGTAAAAGTCCGTGTCCCACACAACGTGCAAAATCTCCTGACGGGACTTTGCAATGTTGCGGTTCTGTGCCAAAAACAGCAGCAGGTCAAATTCCTTCGGCGTCAGCGGGATGTGCTCGCCGCCGACATAGACCTCGCGGGCACTGGTGTTGATCATCATGCCTGCCACGTCCATAATATCTGCCGTGCTGACCATACGCTTGAGCAGTGCCCTGACGCGTGCCATGAAGGCACGCATGCGGATGGGCTTGGAAACGTATTCATCCGCACCGCATTCGAAGCCGGTGAGCTCGGACTCCTCGTCCTCGCGTGCCGTCACCATGATGATCGGTACCTTGGAGAAGGTGCGGATCTCCTTGCAGGCGGCAATGCCGTCCATCACGGGCATCATGATGTCCAGAATGACCAGAGAGATCTCACTGTCTGCACGCAGCTTGTCGACTGCCTGACGGCCGTCTGCCGCTTCCAGAACGGCAAAACCGTCGTTTTCCAGAAAATCGCGGACGAGCAGCCGCCAGCGTTCTTCGTCGTCGGCGATCAGAATCTTGATTTTCATTTGGTATTGTCCTCCTTCGGCATCAGGATTTCACATCTGTGGATCGGGGTACCGAGATTGTAAAACTTTTCTTCATAGCCCGTCATGATCCCGACGGGGCCGTTTGCGTGCAGGTCGTCCGTCACGTTCTGCACGGGATAGCCGTATGCGGCAAATTCCTCCAAAGACCAGGCAAAGAGCTTTTCGTTGTCGGTCTTAAAGTGGATCTGTCCGTCCTTTTTCAGCACCTTGCGGTATTTTTCGAGGAAGGTGTGATAGGTGAGTCTGCGTTTGGCGTTCTTGCTGCGGGGCCACGGATCGCAGAAGTTGATGTACATCAGATCGACCTCACCGGGGGCAAAGAAGGTCTCCAGCTCTGCTGCGTCCAGAGAGATAAAATAGACGTTTTTGAGTTGCATCTCCATGGCCTTTTCCAGTGCAAGCACGAGTGCTTCCTTGACACGCTCCACGGCAATGATCAGCACGTCCGGCTCTGCGGCGGCAGTTTCCGCGGTGAATTTGCCCTTGCCGCAGCCGATCTCCACCCGCAGCTCCTTTGCACCCTCCGTCAGCTCACGCCACCGGCCGCGGTGGTTTTCGGGATCCCGGATCCACAGAGCACTGCAGGCCTCCATACGCGGCTCTAAATTGTTACGTTTTCTCATTCGCATAACGGAAAACCTCATACTTTCCGATTTTTCCTCATTATAGCAAATAAATGGCACTTCGTAAAGCAAAACAGTGACCTTCACAAAACTTTTATCCGTACATCTTGTGGCGGAAAGGAGCAGTGCGTACTATTTTTCATAAAATAAAGAGAATGAGGAAATAATTGTTGACATTTCGCCCGCCTTTAGGCTATAATGTTTCCCGCATGGGCGTACTATGCGTAAATTTATCCGCTGCGGCTGTTCATCGTTGCACAGCTGTTGAGCATATTCTTTACAGGAGGTGTACACAATGCTGCGTACCTATCAGCCCAGAAAGCGTCACAGATCCAAAGTCCACGGTTTCAGAAAGAGAATGGCAACTGCCAACGGTCGCAAGGTTCTTGCCCGCCGTCGTGCAAAGGGCAGAGCTGTTCTGTCTGCTTAATCCAGACTCTGACATCGGACAATACCGCTGAATTATCGGGTGAATGGAGTTCCTCTGTTCGCCCGTTCGGCGTATTTTGCACATTTTTCATCCGGGGTGCTGTTTATGAGGTTTTCCGTATCCTTAAAACAGAATCATATTTTCCGCAGACTTTATGCCAAGGGCAGCAGCTCCGTGGGACATTCAGTGGTGGTCTATTGCCGCCGCAACGGTCTGGATGTCAGCCGCGTCGGCATTTCCGTGAGCACCAAGCTCGGACATGCCGTGGTCAGGAACAAAGCCCGCCGCCGTCTGCGTGAGGCCTACCGCCTCATGGAGCTGCAGCTCAAGCCGGGTTACGATATCGTGCTTGTTGCCCGCAGCCGTGCCGTGACGGTGAAGTTTGCCGTTTTGCAGCAGGAACTGCTGCGGCAGTTTGCCGCACTCGGTATGACCGGGGAGACAGACGGATGAAAAAACTGATGGTGCTTCTGATCCGCTTTTATCAGAAGTGTATCTCGCCGTGCTTTCCCGCCCGCTGCCGTTTTGAGCCCACCTGCAGCCAGTATGCACTGGAGGCAATTCAGAAATACGGTGCTCTGAAAGGCGGCTGGCTTGCCTTCAAGCGGCTTTGCCGATGCAATCCCTTCAACAAGAAGGCCGATCACTTTGATCCTGTGCCGTGACTGGCACCCCACCACATCAACAGGAGAACCAAATGACTATTTTCGACTACATCAAACTCCCCTTTGCGTACTTGCTGGAGTGGCTGACGACCACCACCGGCAGTTACGCACTGGCACTGTTCCTGTTCGCACTGATCGTCAAGCTCGTTCTGCTTCCCGCCAGTGCAAAGAGCAAGAAGAGCATGATGAAAATGTCCCGCGTCACGCCGAAGGTCAAGGCACTCGAAGCACAGTACGCGGACGACAGGCAGAAGTATCAGGAAGAGGTCAACAAGCTCTACAAGGAAGAGGGCGTCTCCACCTGCGGCGGCTGTATCTGGTCGCTGCTCCCGCTGCTTTTGCTCATCCCTCTGTATGAGGTCATCCGTCAGCCCATCACGTGGCAGATCCTGCACGGAAACTTCACTGTGATGGATCAGATCAAAACCGCACTGACAGCCACACCCATTTCCGGCATCGAGCTCAATAATGCCTATTGGGAAATGAGTGCGATCACCCGCATGCCCGAGCTGATCGATGCCGTCAAGGCAGCACCCGAGGCTGCAGCAGCCCTGCAGGCAGCAAACCCCGTTCTGACGAACCCCGCCACCTTCACGCTGTTCGGCATCAACCTTTCCGCGATCCCGCAGTGGAAGCTGTGGACGATCAACCCCCTGACCTGGAACGAGATCGGTCAGTTCCTGATCCCCGTCGTTTCCGGCGGCTTCAACCTGCTTTCCATGCTCATCTCCCAGAAGATGAACAACCAGGTCGTCGTGGACGAAAACGGCCAGAAGGACGCCGAAATGGCAAAGGCAGGTCAGGCAAGCAACAAGCTTATGAACTACATGATGCCCCTGATGTCTGTCATCTTCGGCTTCATGTTCCCCGCAGGCCTGTCCATCTACTGGATCGCCCAGGCGATCATCGGCATCGTGCAGGACTACTTCCTCACCAAGCACTACAAGAAGGTCTATGACGAGGAAGACGCAGTCAAGCGTGAGATCGCCGCAAAGCATGCCGCAGAAGAAGCAGAGCGTGAACGCCTCCGTGCCGAACGCCGTGCTGCCAATCCCGACGGCATCACCGCAAACACCAGCAAGAAAAAGTTAGAGCAGCAGAAGAGAGCGGAAAAGGCTGCCGCCGAAGCTGCATATCAGGCAAAGCAGGCTGAGCTTCGCGGTGAAACACCCGAAGAGCCCGCCGTGGATGCCGCCCGTCCGTTCAGCCGCGGCCGTGCCTACCGTGCCGACCGATATGACGGACAGAACAATGAAGAATAATTTGGAGTAATTATGGAAAAAACTTATATCGCAACCGGCAAGAACATTGACCTTGCCATCGCGGCTGCGTTGGACGAGCTGAAACTGGATCGCGACAGCGTTTCCGTCGAGGTTCTGGAAAACGCAAAGACCGGTTTCCTCGGCATCGGTGCCTGCCCTGCAAAGGTCAAGGTCACCTATGAAGTGCCCGATGAGACCGTCAAGCCCGCACCGGCACTGTCCGGTGCCTCCCGCACCCCCAAAAAGCAGGCTCCCAAGCTGGAAAAGCCGATCGAGCTGCCGAAGGAAGAGAAGAAACCCGCACCCAAGGCTGAGCCCAAAAAGCAGGCTCCCAAGGCACCGAAGGAAGAAAAGCCCGCACAGCCCAGGATCGTGAAGGAATATGCACCCGCAGCAGCCGGCTCTCAGGAAGAGCAGGTCGAAACCTTCATCAAGGGCCTTCTGGAGCACATGGGCTCCGATGCGGTGCCTCATGCCTTCCGCAAGGAAGAGGACACCATCGCCGTCGAGCTGGTCGGTGACCGTCTCGGCATGCTGATCGGCCGCAGAGGCGAAACGCTCGATGCCATCCAGCATCTTGCAAACTACGCCCTCAACCGTGATGCCAACAAGCGTACCCGCGTGAGCATCGATGCGGAAAACTACCGCGGCAAACGCGAAGAAGCCCTGCAGCACCTGGCAGACAAGGTCGCGGCAAAGGTCGTCAAGTACCGCAAGAACATGACGCTCGAGCCCATGAACGCTTATGAACGTCACGTCATCCACGCGGCACTGCAGGACACGCCCCACATCACCACCTTCTCCACCGGCACCGAGCCGAACCGCCGCATCGTTGTGGCATACGAAGACTGATTTCAAAAACCTCCCTGACGGTTCCCGTCAGGGAGGTTTTTTCAGTGATCAGCGGTCAGGGAGGCTCCCTTGTGCAAAGGGAGCTGTCACGAAGCGACTGAGGGATTGTAAACCTCCGCCTTGCACCGCACCTTCGTATCCCGCCGTAGGGGCGACGCTTGCCGTCGCCCGAAAGCCTCCCCTTGTCAGGGGAGGTGTCGCGAAGCGACTGAGGGACTGTAAACCTCCGCCTTGCACCGCACCTTCGTATCCCGCCGTAGGGGCGACGCTTGCCGTCGCCCGAAAGCCTCCCCTT